>CALVOW010000011.1 GCA_944350445.1 uncultured Bacilli bacterium
TCAGCTGGATTTTCAAAATTTTTAAGATTAATTATTAAATAAGCTTTATTATTTTCAACAAAGGTTTCATTATTTTCTACCATAAGTGGCATATTCATACTTTCTAAATTACCATCAACTCTTACTTTTAAACTTAAATAACTATTTGCCCACTCTTCAGTTGTATAACTAGCACTTTCCTCGGTATCACTAACAATTATTCCTTCTCTTAACCATACTCTTAAACTATAATTTTTACTTATTTCTTCATTAGTATTAGCTGGAATCATATCAACATAAATATGATTAGTAAAATCTTGATAACGAAGTGAATTTACCAACTTTTCGCCATCACTTTCTAAATATACCATTACATCACTTGGTTTTATTCTTGTTTTTCCAGTTTGTTCTGCTCCTTCTTCTAAAGAGATACCATAATAAATATCTTGACTACTTGTATTTTTTCCAGTGATTGTAAAGTTAAAAATATTATCAGTTCTTGCTAAGGCTTCACTTTCTGACATTGGCAACATATTAGTTAAAGTAATTGTGTCTGACCCATTATAATGCATATAAATATCTCCAGTTATGGCTACTTGATTATTAGTTCCAATTCCTAAAAAACTAAAAATAGCATAACTTACTCCAATGGTTACTATTAATATTAAAGTTATTATTAAACTTATACTTATTATTTTCTTTCTATTTTTCATATTTTTCTCCTAAACAGCAAAAAACACCTAAAACCCAGTACTCGCGTACTAGTTTTAAGTGTTTAAATTTCTTACTATTTCTTAGAAAATTAGAAAAACCTAGGCGGTTTAGACCCCCCCCATGGTTGACACAGAGTTAACTTTATTCATTGAATTATTTAGCATATTTATCAACTACCTTTCTAATTTACTATTTAATATTACTATAATTTTGAATATTTTTCAATAATCTTAATTAACTTTCTTATCATATTTACAAATGCTTTTTAACTTGCAATTTAAACATTCTGGTTTAATGGCTTTACAATTATAGCGTCCAAATAAAACTAATTGTTTATGTATTTTGGTCCAATTTTCCTTTTGAAAATATTTTTTTAACTGTTCTTCAATTAAAACAGGATCATTTGTATTTACTAATGAAAGTCTATTTGAAACCCGAATAACATGGGTATCGACTGCTAATGAGGGAATTTGAAACAATTCTCCTAAAACAACATTAGCTGTTTTCCTTCCTACCCCTGGTAAAGTTTCTAATTCTTCATGCGTTCTTGGAACCACACCTTGAAAATTATCTAGTAAAGCCTTAGAAATTCCTTTGATATTCAAAGCTTTTCTATTAAAATTACCAATTGGTTTTATAATTTGTTTTAAATCATCAAGGGGAGCATCTCTTAATTTTTCTAAGGAATCATATTTTTTAAATAAAATTTTTGTAACCTTATTAACTCCTTTATCAGTTGTTTGGGCAGATAGCATAACTGCAATTACTAATTCATAATCTTTGTTATAGACTAATTCACATTTTGGGTTAGGTATTAATTCATCTAAATACTCTTCAATTAACAATATATTCTTCTTCATCATCCAACCAATTCCAATCTACAAATTCTATTTCATTACTCTTTGTTGAAGTAGGCTCTACTTCTTTTTTTATATCCAAAGCGTTTTGATAACCACGATTTTTAAAATCAAATAAAATCTTATCTATATACTTTAAACTATAAACGCCATCATTTAAAGCAATTTTTAAAGCTTCCATAATTAAAGAATCATCAATTTTTGCTTCTTGCCAATCATGGATTGTCTTAATTTCCAAAGAATTTAAAGGTCTTCCTAATTCTTGTTCAACATATTGTAAAATATTTTCTTTTTTATTTTCTTCTTTAATATCAACTTCCGAATTTATTAAAAAAGTACTAATTCTTTCATAAAAATTATTTAAATTAATAACTTCTTCTAAAATATTATTCTCCGTTTTTAAAACATCTAAGGTAATATAACCTTTATCAGTTAAAATGGAAATATAACCCATTACTTCCATAATATCTAAATTAAGATCAAGAGCAATTTTTTCCGGATTAAAATCTAAATTATCTTGTTTATTGTATAAATACATTAAAAAGATAAATTCATCCATTGTTAAATTTAGCTTTTTAAAATATTTTAGAATATAAAGAGGAATAACAATATTCCCATCACTAATTACTTTATTTAATTTTACCTTGTTCATATTTCACCTACAAAGATTCAATTTCTAGTGAATATTCAAAAGAAACATCATCTTTTTCTTCGTTTAAATATATATATAATTTATAAGTTGCTGTTTGTTTAGCCTTAATTTTTGACGTATATAAAACATCATCTTCTAAATCACTTAATAAGCCTTCTTTAACCTCTTCATCATTCAAATATAAAACATAAGATAATAAGTTTTTTTCAACATTTGAAACTTCTTCTTGAATTTTTATTTGGTAAGTAACACTTCCTAAACCATTATTTTCAATCGAAAATATATATGGATAGGTGTTTAATGCCTCAGTTTTTTCTAGTTTACTCGTATTTTCTAATTTAAAAGTTTCGGTATCTTCAAAAGTTACTAATAGTTCAATATCTTCGTATAAGACCTTGTCCATATAATAAGTAACAGTATAACTAAGTCCCATTGCAAAAATACATATGCCGATAAAACCAATAATACGTCCTATTAGTAACCTTTTTTTCATTTAAACTACCTCACTTTTTTTGATTTAATAAATATGAGAAAATATCAAGGCCAAGGCGAATAGTATCATGACGAAATACCCCATCTTCATCAGTTATTAAATCATCTTCAATAATTTCAATATCAGTTAAATTTTCTTTATCTAAAATAACTGGATCTTTTTGTTCTTCGGTTTCATATTTTTTAGCTAATTCCGGATCCATTTTTTCATGATTAAAAATTCCAACATTTACTTTCTTTTTTCCTAAATAACTATTTAATAATTTTATATGATCGCTTGCCTTAAATTCATCTGTTTCTCCTGGTTGGGTTACAATATTACAAACATACATTAAAGAAGCTTTGGATGAATCAATAGCATCAATTATATCTCGACAAATTAAATTAGGAATAATACTTGTATAAATACTTCCCATACTAAGAACAATTAAATCAGCACCTTTAATTGCCTTAATAGCATCTTTTGAGACTTTGGGTTCTTGTTTATAAAAAACTCTTTTAATTTTTTTATTACATTCCGTTATATGATGTTCTCCTTCAACGATACTTCCATCTTCCATTTCCCCCATTAAAGTAATCGAATTATCTTCACTTAAAGGTATTACTTTTCCTTTTAAATTTAAAACCCGACCTAATGATTTTATTCCTTTATTCATATTTCCTGTAATATTGGTCATAGCTGTTAATAGTAAATTCCCAACGGTATGTCCATTTAAATCACTCGATGTTTGAAAACGATAATTTAAAAGTTCTTCAATTAACGGTTCGGTTTCTGATAAAGCCACTAAAACTCGTCTTATATCTCCAACCGCAACTTGATTAAATTCTTCCCGAAGCCTTCCCGTTGACTTTCCATCATCACAGACAGATACAATCGCCGTAATGTCAACTGGAAAATCTTTTAAACCTCGAAGAAGACAAGAAAGACCAGTTCCCCCTCCTAAAACAACAACTTTTTTATTCATAACTCACCCACTAAAAATATATTAATTTTATTTTTCTTCTATGTATCTAAATTATACAACATATTTTTACAATTTGCATTATTTTTTTGAAATTCTATTTTTTTCTCGTAATTCTTTAATTTTTTTATCTTGAATATACTCTTCATAAGGAACTCTTCGATCAACAATTGTCCCATTTTCAAATATTTCAATAACTCGATTAGCAACCGTTTTATTTAATTCAAAATCTTGACTAGTAAAAAGGATTTCTCCTTGAAAGTTTACCATGGCTTTATTTAAAGAGGTAATGCTTTCTAAATCTAAGTGATTAGTTGGCTCATCAAGTATTAAAACATTAGGAGATTCTAACATCATCAAAGCTAATACAACACGAGCTTTTTCTCCACCTGATAAAACATTAACAGATTTAAAAACATCATCACCCGAAAATAACATTCGTCCCAAAAAGCCTCTTAAAAGTTCAATATCATCGATTTTTTTATAATTAGAAATCCATTCTAAAATATTCTCATTTCCTTGAAAATATTCCGTATTATCACTTTTAAAATAAGAAATTTTACTATTTACACCAAATTTAAATTCCCCTCTTGTATACTTTTTATTTTTAGTTAGAACATCAAATAATAAAGTTTTTTGAATATTAGAACCTAAAAAAGTAATTTTATCCCCTTTTAAAACACTAAAAGAAATTTTATCTAATAATTTAACTCCACCCTCTTCTACAGTTAAATTATCAACCGTTAAAACTTCTTTGGAATTTGCTTTTTCAAATTTAAAATCAATAAAAGGATATTTTCTTGAAGAAGGAACAATTTCTTCTAATTCGATTTTTTCTAAAATTTTCTTTCTTGAAGTTGCTTGTTTTGATTTGGAAGCATTAGCCTGAAATCTGGCAATAAAGTCTTGTAATTCTTTGATCTTTTCTTCCTTTTTCTTATTAGCTTCTTTAACTTGTCTTAATAAAAGTTCACTAGATTCACGCCAAAAATCATAGTTACCTGCATAAAGAGTCATTTTATGATAATCTATATCAACTATATGTGTACAAACATTATTCAAAAAATGCCTATCATGACTTACAACAATACAACAATTTTGATAATTAATAAGAAACTCAGATAACCAATTAATAGCATCAATATCTAGGTTATTAGTTGGTTCATCTAAAAGGAGAATATCGGGATTTTGAAATAAGCTTTTGGCTAACAATACTTTTACTTTATCATTATTTTCTAACTCTTTCATTTTTAAATAATGCAAATCAGGACTAACTCCAAGATTAGAAAGCAATTCGCCCGCTTCACTTTCCGCTTCCCAACCATTTAATTCTAAAAATTCCGCTTCTAATTCTCCTAAACGGATACCATCAGCATCACTAAAATTTTCTTTATTATATAATTCATTTTTTTCTTTGGAAATATCATATAATCTTTGATTTCCTCTAATAACAACCTCAATTACCGTTTCTAAATCATATTTATAATGATCTTGTTCAAGAGTTGAAATACGTTCTCCCTTAGGAATAATAATTTCTCCAGAAGTTGTTTCCAAAGTTCCATTTAAAAGACGTAAGAAAGTACTTTTTCCACTACCATTAGCTCCAATTAATCCATAACAAGCTCCATCAACAAATTTTAAATTAACATCTTGAAATAAAGTTTTCGTTCCAAATCGTAAACTAACATTTTTAACAGTAATCATAAATGCCTCCTAAAACTACTTATAAGTCTATCATATTATAAAAAAAAATACTATCATTTTAAATAGTATTTCTTTATTTAATCTTTTTAAGTTTAAATAACTTTCCATTTTGAAAAATAATACTTAATAATAAATAAAAACTAATATTTAAAAGGAGACTATTATACCATTTATACCATAAATCGAAAAACGTAACACTTTGATAACCGGTAATATAAATAAGTCCAAATAATATAAAATCATATAAAAAAATAAAAACAATTAACGAAACTAAACTAACTATTAAATTCCATCTTATATATTTATCAATCTTTTTCATAATTTTAGCAAATAATAAAAAGATTAAACTATTAAATAAAAATAGATAAGAGAATAAAATATCATAGAAAAGTCCTATTAAAAAGACAATTTTAAAATATTTTTTTATTTCTACTTTTTTATATAAAAAAACAATTAAAGTAAGAGTTAACATGGGATAAAATAAAGTTATTTGATTAAAATTACTTGATGTAAAATAAATAAGTAAATAATCTAAAAGTAAAGTTATAATTATTAAACTAACTAGCATATTCTTTCCTAATTAATACTTTAACAAATCGAAAATTAGAAAAATTACTAGCTGGAGTTACTTTAATTGTTTTTGAAACATCATATTTATCTTCTTCAATTTTAAAAACTTCGCCAATTAATATCCCACTTGGAAATATTCCACCCATTCCACTTGTATAAACTTTCGATCCTTCTAAATTTTCAATATCTTTATTAGTTGAGGATATTTCTAAGAGATTTTCTTGACTATCATATCCGGACATAATTCCATAAATTGTATCATCAGCACTTTGAATAGTAACAGATATTTTACTATTTATATCATTAGTTGTTATTAATTTAATTTCACTTGTAGTTTTACTTACCTTTTGAACTCTTCCAATTAAACCTTCTCCAGAAATAACAGCCATATCTTCTTCTATCCCCGCATCACTTCCTGAATTAATAGTTATAGTATTAAACCAATACATACGATTACGATTTAAAACTAAGGCTGTTACGCTGTCAAATTCCGTTAAAGTACTACTTAAGCCATTTATCTCTTTAAGTTCTTGAATTTCTCTTTGTAATTCGGCAATAAGCCCTGCTTCAACTTCACTATCTATTTCTACTTCCCCTGATACAGCCTGAACCGGAAAATAGATAAGATCTTTTAATAAATAATATGGATAAAATAAATTTTTATTAGTTTTAATAGCAAAAAAGGAAATAAGATAAATAATAATTAAAATAATAAATGTCTTTACTTTTAACATAATTACTCCATTAAATGATTTTCAAAGAAACTAAAATAATTATTATCACCAACAATAATATGATCAATTAAATCAATTCCTTGAATTCTTCCTATTTCAAGTAATGTTTTGGTAACTTCTAAATCAGCTTTACTTGGCATAACATCACCACTTGGATGATTATGTATACAAATGAATGCTGAGGCACTGCATAAATAAGCATTTTTAAATACTTCTCTTGGATGTATTAAACTTCTATCAATTGTTCCCATAAATAATAATTTCCTTTCTATTAAATTTTTTTTGTTATTTAAATACAAACAATAAAAGTGTTCTTGTTTAAGTCCATAAAACAAATATTTATTATCTTGATATATATAATCTGGATTTATATATTTTTTTTCGGTTTTTAAAGTATTATTTAAATAAATTCTCCTTCCAAGTTCTACTAAAACCAACAATTCTTGCTTTTTAACTTGACCAAGTCCTTTTATATTATCAAGAGTATGCATATTTAAATTTTTTAAATTGGTAATATCCTCTATTCTTTTTAAAATAGAAATCGCAATATCCTTAGCCGAATAACCATTAGTTCCACTTTTAATAATAATAGCCAGTAATTCTTCATTAGATAAATTATGTACTCCATATTTTAACATTCTTTCTCTTGGCCGTTCTGATTTTGGTATTTCTTTTATTAACATCTAATCACCCTCTATTAATATAAACGGAAAATTTTTTATTTATAAATTTAAAGATGATTCAGAAAATATTTCTTTTATAACTTCTTTTATTTCTTCTTCTTGTTCTAAGTCCTCTAATTTTAAATCATATTCTTTTAATTTATTTAGAGTTTCTGAATTACTTACATAATCACTCCTGATATAAGTATGAATATCTTGTTCATTATATAAGTTTTGAATTTTTAAAGCTGTATTATAATTAGTCGTAACTCCAAGATAAACATAGTATTTATCGTCCATCTCTTGAATTAAATAATTATCTAAATTAGAAGCATTCGAAAGAGCTGAATCCTGAGAAGTATAAACTCCATATTGAACATAATAAATATTTCCATCTTCATTTAAATATTCAATTCCTGAATAATTTTTATAAATTAAATTACCAAATAAAAATCCTGTTAAAATACCAAGAACAATTACAATAATTACATTTTTCTTCATATTCCTCCTTTATTATTAGTATAGTAAAAGGAAGGTAAAAAATATGTCGAAAAAAATTAACTTTTAAAATTTTTTTTGATATAAAAAAAGGTGTATTAACACCTAATCTTTAATTAATTTTATAATATTTATTTTTTTAATAAAAAAATAGAAAAAAGAAGTAACAATTATTATTAAAATAAGAAAACTAAAAAATATTTTTATAAACATGACCATATTCAAAATTATTAATTCCTTTAAAAAAATAGTTATTAAAGCAAGAATAAAAATACTTGGTATAATTGAAATAACTAATAGTATTAACGAATAAAACAATATTAAAACAAAAATTTTTAAATTTGCATAACCAAGGCTTTTTAAAATAGCAATATCTAATTTATTATCATAAATAATAACAAGTTGAACTATTGCAATAATTAAACAACTAAATAGCATTAAAAACTTTGATAAATTATTAATACTCTTAGAAAAATTATCATATCTATCTAACGCTAGAGAATTTTCATCAGTTAATATGATATCATAATTAGCCATTTTTGTAATTTTATCTACAACAGATGAAACTTTTTTATAATCTGTTACTTGAATTATTACGGAAGATATATTATTATTGTTAACTATATCATTTATAAATTCGAAAGATGTGTAAATATAATTGTCAAATAAGTTATTAAATGGGAAATTTTGGTTATTGACATCATACACACCAACTACCTTTAAATTGAATGTATGATTATTGATATTAATTTTTATAATGTCATTAATTTTTTTTCCGGAATTACTAGATACTATTACATCGTTTTTATTTTTAGGATAGGAGCCATCTAAAAGTTTTATTAAATTATTATCAAAATAAGTTAATTTTTGATTATTAGTTTCTAACAACATAACAGGATAAAATTTAACTATATGTTCTAATTTTTCTATATCTTTAATAATTTCTTCATACGTTTTATTAGAATTTAAAACTATATAACTATGATTAATATTTTCTTCTTTTAGTTTTTCATATTTTCTTTTTAAGCCATTAGAAAGACCATTAATAAATATACAAAAGACAATCATAACAGAAAACATTATAATCGAAAATTGACATAATTTTTTCTTTTTTAAAATATTAAATGATAAAAACTTATATTTCAGCATCACAAAATTCCCCAATTATTGAATTATTATTTTTAATTGCTAGATACCAAGATAATAAAGATATACCTAATGTTAAAAGAAAACTAATAATAATTGCAAGATAAGAAATACATAAAGGCATTTGTAATTTTATTTGGGCTCCATAATTATTACTTACTGTAATATATAACACTAAACAAATAATAATACTAATTATAAAACTAACAAATGTAATTATAATTGATTCTAAATAATTAATTTTTATTAATATATTTTTGTCATATCCTAACTGCTTATATATTAAATTATTCTTTTTATTATATTGAATAAATTTGTTATTAGAAATTAATAAGATAATAAAAGTAGTTATTAAAATAAAAACAGAAATAACAATTAATATAAGGATAATAAAATCAATTCCTGTTGTATTAACATCACTTATTCTAGTAGTTTGATATCCCATATTTTGGATTTGTTTTTCAATATCAGAAATATTATCATAATTATTTACAACTACTATCATTTGTAAAGGTTCTTGAATATTGCAATTAGTATCATCTTCACACAACTCTTCTATGTATTTTCTGTTACTATTATAAATTTCCAATATATTATCTTGTCTTGTATAGCATACATTATATTCTCCATATGAATATTTATTTTCATCGTAAATGCCAATTACCTTATATTTTTCTTTATATAAATTAGAAGTTATAGTAAAAAACTTGTCTAAATAATTAACACCATTATGTATTTTAGTTAAAAATTCTTCATTAAATTCTTCTGGATTATCACCTAAATAAAAATTAGCAGGACATATTAAAACTTTATTTTCATCTGTCTCATCAAAATTTTTACCATTTAATATTGTTAAATAATCATCTGGAACACCAATAAGACTTAATATTTCTCCATTATTTGTACTAACATATTGACTATATGTATTATAATTTGCAATGTAGGATATTCCTTCAATATTTTCTAAATTTAAAGCTAACTTATCTTCTGATCCTAAACGATTTACTAATATAATTTTATGTTTTAAATTTCCATTTACTTGATTATTAATAAGATTTTTTAAAGTCTTAGAAAAACTAGAGACAATAATTAACATAGTTATAACTATAACTAATAATAAGATATTTAATATATTAATTTTTTTATGAAATAAATTTTTACTGGCTAAAAAGATATAATACTTAAATTTCATGATTTTTCACCACAAATTTACCATTTTTCATATTGATAACGATATCAGCATATTTTTTAACTAGCATATTGTGACTTACGATTATTACACATTTACCAGTATCGGCTAAATTTCTTAATTTTTCTAAAACATAAATTTCATTTTCGATGTCTAAATTTCCTGTTGGCTCATCTGCTAAAATTATATTAGGGTTATTAGCTAAGGCTCTTGCTATGGCTACTCTTTGCTGTTCACCCCCTGATAATTCTTTCGGATAATGATTAACTCTATCTTCTAGTCCCATTTCTTTTAAAAGTTTTTTAGCTTTTGTTTTAATATCAATATGCTGATACTTTTTATTTATTATCATTGGAAGCATAACATTTTCAAAAGCTCGCATATTATTATTTAGGTAATAGTTTTGAAAAACAAACCCAATTTTTTCGTTTCGCATTATATTTTTTTGTTTTTCGGAAAAATCACTTATATCTTTATCATTAATATATATTTTACCAGAATCAACTTTATCTAAAAGTCCAAGACAGTGAATCAATGTACTTTTACCACTCCCTGAATGCCCCATTATAGCATACAATTTACCATACAAAAAACTATATGATACACCATTTACTGCTATAACATTTTCCGATTTTAATTGATATTTTTTGCTAATATTAATAATTTTAATTGCTTCCATTGAAAATCCTTTCTATATTTTATAATAAATATCTTATTTATAATTTTTCAATTTGCAATTTAATGATAATATATAAAATTTAAAAAACAAAGTACATTATATGTACATTTCTTTGGATTTATTTTTTTGAATAAAAAATAAAAGATGCGCGTTATTTGCACATCATTAATTCACATATATATTATAATAGTTTTCTAAAAAATAATTTATTTGATCATTATCACAAGAATCGCTGGAACACTCTTGATTGAAAAAATTATATATAAACTCATTTACTAATGTTCCTTCGTTTTTTAATATTGTAAATTTAAAATCTTTGGTAATCAAATTAAATTCCATTATATGTTGTAATTCATTTCTATATTCGGTTATCACTAGATAATTAGTATTATCCGAATATTGAATATTCACTTTAATATCTTTATTAAAAGTTTCATAAATGTAGATTTCATCGTTTTCGTTATATTTAAAATTTTTCTGAAAATAATTTATCATTTTATTTACATTTTCACTTTCTAAATTATTATTTTCAAAATTTTTATTAGTAGTAGCTGTTATTCCATTATTAAAAAACAATTTATTATTTGACATATCTTCCTGAAAATTTAATTTTAATAAATCTTCTTGACCGTTATCATAAATTATTCTAATATAAGAATTTTTTATAATTTTTTGCATATTTTTATAAGAAAAAAGCTCATCATTATTATAATAATTATTTAAATTAATATCTCCTCCATCAGATGAAAATAACAAATATTCAGAATCTCCATCATAGTAAAACAATTCATATTTTTCATATTCGTAATCTAATTTAGATTCTATACCACCAATTTTTAAATAACTTTTATTCTTAGAAAAAATAGCAATTCCATTGAGTGAAGAAAATTTTTCATTCTCACATGCCACAATATAAACGTAAATTGTTTTATATGTATTTAAAAAATAATATCCTAAAAATAGCATTATTAAAAAAATAATTATAAAAATGAAATATTTTAGTATTTTTTTAATTTTTTTATTACTTTCATTTAAAATAGTAATTGAAATATTATCAATTTTTTCTTCATTACTATTATTTCTTCTTTCACCAGCAATTAATTCATTAACACTAACATTAAATATTTCTCCTAAATGCACTAATGTTTCAGTGGTTGGCATATTTTTGCCATTTTCCCATCTCGAAATATTTTCTCTGGAAGTAAATAGTTTTTTGCTAAGTTCTTCTTGGGTTAATTTATTTTCTTTTCTTAGAGTAGCTATAAATTTTCCTATTTTTTCATAATCCATATCAATATTCTCTTTCTTAATCTAGTATAATTATAACATCTAATTTTATTTTTTTACTAAATTTTAAAAAAAATAAATACTAATTATTAGCATTTATTTTAAGTTTTATTTAATTATTTTTCCTCTGGTCGCATTAAAGGAAATAAGATCATATCTTTGATATTATCTACCCCAGTTAAAACTTGAAGAACACGATCAATTCCCATACCCCAACCAGAAATTGGTGGCATTCCATACTCCATAGCATTTATATAATCATAGTCCATCATCATGGCATCTAAGTCCCCAGCTGCTTTTAGTTCAGCTTGATGAAGTAGTCTTTGTTCTTGATCGATTGGATCAACAAGTTCCGAATAAGCATTGATAATCTCTGCTCCATTTATAACAAGTTGAAATCTATCAGTTAAAGTCTTGTCATCATCGTTAGCTCTAGCAAGTGGTGATAATTCAATTGGATGCTCAATTAAAAAGACAGGTTCAATTAAATGAGGACGAGCTACTTTTTTATATAAAGCATCAACTAAATTACCATAACCAAGATTTTCAATATCATCCTCAACTTCAAAAGTAATGTTTTTATCTTTAATACTTTGAAGTAATAGTTCTTTGGTATTTTCTTTTTTAATATCAATATCAGCATATTTTAAGATTAAATCACGAAATGATATACTTTCCCATTTTTTAGATAAATCAACTTGCTTATCACCAATAGTAATTATTAAAGAACCAAATACTTTTTGAATAACAGTCTTTAACATATTTTCAAGGAATATCATGTTATCTTTATAATTATAATAAGCTGCATACCCTTCTACCATAGTAAAGTCTTGTAAATGGGTAGCATCGATTCCTTCATTTCGAAAGCATCTAGCAAATTCAAAGACTTTGGTAAATCCCCCAACGACAGCTCTTTTTAAATAAGTTTCCGGAGCAATTCTTAAATAAACATCCATATCAAGGGCATTGTGATGAGCAATAAAAGGCCGAGCACTAGCACCACTAGCTTTATTGGATAAAACTGGAGTTTCAATTTCAATGTAACCATTATCTTCTAAATAACGACGCATTTCTTTCATAAATTCATATTTTAAAAGAAATCTTTTTCTTGTGTTTTCATTCATAATAAGATCTAAATAACGATTCCTATAACAAATTTCTGGATCAGTTACGCCGTGAAATTTTTCAGGAAGCGGTTTTAAAGCTTTACCTAAAAAAGTAAAATCAGAAGCTCTTAAAGTTTTTTCACCAGTATGGGTTGTAAACATCTCACCTTCTACGCCGATGAAGTCTCCAATATCAATTAAAGTTTTGAAAAAATTATATTTTTCTTCACCAACTAAATCAATTTTAATAGAAACTTGTAAATCACCTTCTAAATCACGAATTTTTAGAAAGCTCATTTTGCCCATTTTTCGCATAAAAACTATTCTTCCAGCAACCCGTACATTCTTTGTTTCATCTGGCAAATTACTTGCTTCTTTCAAAGAATAATTTACTTCATATTTTTCAGGATATGGATTACAAAATTTTTTAATTTCATTTATTTTCTCTCTTCTAACTAGTTCTTGTTCTGTAAACTCTCTCATAACTCCTCCAAAATTTATAAGTAAATAATAGCATTAAATAAATTCCTTGTCAAATATATTTGCAAAAGATTAAAAATTTGATATGATTAGTATGGTGGTGAAATATGAATAATATAATTGATAGTGTAATTGAAATACCTCTTGGTACTAAAAACAAATATGAAATTGATAAACAAAGTGGAAAAATTAGACTTAGTCGAGTTCAATATTCTTCAATGACTTATCCTAGTGAATATGGATATATTGATGAAACAATTGCTCCTGATGGCGACCCAGTTGATATTTTAGTAATTACTAGTGAAGCTAGTTTTCCAGGTTGTATCATTGAAGCCAAAGTTTTAGGATATTTAGATACGATTGATAATGGTTTTGGAGATCCTAAAATAATTGCTGTTAATAATGTCGACCCAAGATGTAATTTTTATAATTCGTTAGAAGAATTACCAAAACATTCTTTAATTGAAATTAAAAATTTCTTTGAAAACTATAAGCTTCTACAAAATATTGAAGTAAAAGTATTTGATTATCATGGAATTGAAGAAGCCATGCAAATGATTGAAGATGGTAAAAAACGCTATTTAGAAGAAAAAAATAAATAAAAAAGAGTTGCTAACCAAAAAATCAACAACTCTTTTTTATTTTAGTTTATAATTTGGGCAATATCGGAAACCCAAGTTGTATTTATAACTCCATAACGAGGTAATGCATATTTATTACTTCCTACTCTTACTTTCGTTCTCCAACCAGCAAATGCCATGGTAAAACCAGCTTCTTTTAAAACTTCAATTGCATAATCATTATATTCAAAGAAGGGGTAGCAAAATACCGTTGAGCCATTTAATTGTTCTCGACTTTTCTTTAAATCAGCTAATAACTTTTCTTTATCTAAGCATTTTAAAGGACTTCCCTGCCCACCGGGACAAGCACCTGTATAATGCAAAGAATATGAATGCGAATGTATTTCCAAATTAGGAGATTGATAATCACTCGGATCACCAGCACTGCCAATTAGAAATAAAGTTGCATGTAAATCTAACTCTTCTAAAACTTTAATAGCTGCTGAAACAAAATAACCATCATCAATCGTTAAAACCACCGTTTTTTCAGGAAGATTTATTTTCCCATCAATAAATAATTCTAGATCTTCCATAGTAGCAGTATAAAAGCCGTTCTCTTTAATATAAGTTAAATGATCTCTAAAAAGTTCATCACTTAGACAAATAGTTATATTACTATCTTTACATTCTTTTTCTTCTTCGGGATTTGTTGAATCATAAACAAAATGATAAGTTAAAACGGCAATACCATCAGTTGATTTTAAGGATGTATTTTCATTTTCTACAACTTCTACTTCATCTTTTTTTAAATATAAAAGTTGATTATTATATAAAACTCCATAAAAATTTTCTTCTTTGATAATAATTGGTAAAGAAACTTCTTCATTTAATGAATAAAATAAGGTATTATCTAAATAAAAATTGGTTTTGTCTATTGTTTTAACATTTTCATTAAAAGGGATATAATTTAAATACGTATTACTATTTAGTTGCAGACTAGAAATTTCTTCTAAGTCTGTATAATCAATATAATAATCAAAATTCTTTAATCGAAAATATCCTTGTTCTTGATATTCATCAGTTGTTAATTCTAAATTAGTTCCTTGATAGATTATTCCAACACTAACTAATTCATTATCTTTTAATTGATATAAAGTTTTATCTTTCAAAAGCCTTACTTTTTCATGAAAATACTCGTTATAATCAATTTTAGTTTCTTGATTATTAGGCTCAGGAGATTTTTTTTCGTTAAATTTTGGAATAATTAAGAAAATTAAACTAATTAATACTATTAAAAATATTAATAAAATACTAATTTTTACACTTTTTTTAAGTTTAAAATTTCTGGCATTTTTCTTACTATTATTACTTTTTATATTTTTATTCTCTCTTTTATTATCTTTAACTTTTGTACTGCCTTTTTTATTTTTTATACTTTTTACTGTTTGGTTGTCAAAGCCTTTTTTATTATTTTTTAATTGCTTTTTTTTAGTCTCTTTCATAACATTTCCTTTTATTTAATTTTCTATTCAACTACCATTTCTTTATTAACTCTTTCTAAAAGCCATTTTTTTGTCTCTTCAATATCATTAAAATAAATTACTTCATCTTTTAATTTTTCATAAGTTTCGTTTCCTTTTCCAAGAACTAAAACTATATCATTTTCTTTGGCTATATCAATAGCTCTTTTTATTGCTAAACTTCTATCTATTACTATTTCATATTTCGAATCATCTTTTATTTGACTTACCATTTGCTTTATAATTTCATATGGATCTTCTGATCTTGGATCTTCATATGTAAAAATTGCATAGTCGGCATTTTCTACGACTGTTTTTCCCATAATAGGTCTTTTTTTATAATCTCTTTCGCCAGCTGATCCAATAACAACAATTGCTCTATTTACTTCTAAAACTCTAACAAAATCTAAAAGGGATTTAATTCCATTAGGAGTATGAGCATAATCAACCATTACTTTAAAATTTTGGCCCATATCAATCATTTCCAAACGACCAGAAACATCAATATTAATTGATCTTTCAATTAAAGTTTCCATATCAAAACCAAGCGATAAACAAATAAGAAAAGCACAAGCCAAGTTATAAACGTTAAATTTACCAAGTAAAGGTGAAATAAAACTATATTCTTTTTTTTGATAAACAAAAGTAACTTCTGTGTATTTAGGAGTAATATTATAGTTTTTTATATATAAATCACTTTTAGGATCTTCTCCATAACTTAAACAATTTAAAGCTTCTTCCATAAATTCAGAATGAAATTTATCATTTAGATTAACAATAAATTTACCAGTTGTCTGTCTTGCAAGTTGCACTTTACAATCAACGTAATTTTCAAAAGAACCATGAATATTAACATGTTCCCAAGTAATATTTGTATAACCAGCAGCTTGAAAATCAAGACCTGCTAAACGGCCTCTAAAAAAACCTTCACTACTTGCTTCCATTACTACATACTCACAACCAGCCTCAGCAAATTCTTTGAAAAATTTGTATAAAACCGTAGGATCGGGTGTCGAATTAGGAGAATCTTTGGTAAATTTTTGACAACTACATCCATTAGTTCCAATATAACCACAGCGATCACTTCCTATTAAATATTGAATACTAGTTGCCGTTGTGGTTTTTCCATCCGTTCCAGTTACCCCAATTATTTTTAATTTTAAATTATCAAAATCATAAAATTTTCGACAAAGTTCTGGTAATATATAATTAGTATTTAAAACTTTTATATAAGGAACACTACATTCTATATCTTTCTCCCCAACTACACAACTAGCACCATTTTTAATTGCTTCTTCAATAAAATCATGACGATCAGCATGCACTCCTTTAATGCAGACAAACATATCACCTTTTTCAACTTCTTTGGAATTAATTTTTATATCTTTTACTAATACATCACTTTCTATTTCAAATAATTCATTCAATTTTTTCATAAATCACCATCTATTTCATTATATATTATTTTGTGATAAAATAATATAGTTAATTTGAAAAAAAGAGGTAAAAAATGAAAAAAATATTAATTGGAGCTGGATCTGACTTGGGTGTTCATATAGATGGAGCAAGCCTTGGTCCAGAAGTTATTTTAAAAAAGAAAAATTTAAAAAAAGTCTTGTTTAAACAAGATAAAAATATAAAAAAAAGTAAAACTAAAAATGATTTGAAAAAGAATTTAGTTGACCTAAATCAATTTAATGAAACACTTTATAATTTTTTAAAAAAGGAAAAAAATTTCTGTATTACAATTGGTGGTGATCATTCTATTGCTATTGCTAGTGGACTAGCTAGCCTTAAAAAAGAAGAAAATCTTGGAATTATTTGGATTGATTCACATTTAGACTATAATACATTTGCAACCACAATTACTGGAAATTTACATGGATTACCACTGGCTGCTTTAAATGGTTTAAATAAAGATTTAAGTAAATTTCACGATAGTAATTACTATAATCCCCAAAATACTGTTGTCGTTGGCTATAGAGCCTTAGAAGAAAATGCTTTAGCAGAAATTCGAAATATTCAAACTATGGGAGTTACTGTTTATACAACTGATGATATTAAAAAATATGGGGTTTCAAAGATTATGGAAGAAGCTTTTTATGTTGCTTTAAAAAATACTAATGGTCTTCATATTAGTTTTGATTTAGATGTAATTGATCCAGAAATTGCCCCTGGAGTTACTGTTAAAGAAAAAAATGGAATTAATTTACAAGAAACCAAAGAAATTATAAATTTTTTAAATACTAAAAAAAAATATCTAAAATCATTTGACTTAGTTGAATATAATCCCTTAAATGATCGAAATGATGCTACTTTAGAGATTGCAAATTATATTTTAGAAAATATAATAAAAGATTAATATATTGTAACAATTAGAAATACTTTAAAAATTGTCTTGTAAATTTCTTGATTTCTTAATATAATGATGATGGAGGTTTTTATGAAAGTAAAAGTAGATCCTAATAAATGTATTGGCTGTGGCTATTGTGTTGGAGCATGTGAGCAAGTATTTGATTTCAATGACGACAACATAAGTCAAGTAATTCTTTCACCAGTCCCAAAAGACTTAGAAGAAGAAGTAACCGAAATTATTGAAAATTGCCCTACTAATGCAATTGAAGAAGAAAAATAAAAATTGGTTAAATTTGACCAATTTTTTCTTTTTTTTCAACTTTTCTTTTCAATGACTTTATAAATTCTTTTTCTTCTTTAGAAACACGATTAGAATCTACTATTTTACTTAAAGTTTTATTATAAATAAATGTATCTTGAATATTTACTAAATAAACTAAAGTTTTTTCTTTATATTTAATATAAGAAACTGACATCAACCAAGCAATAGCCATCTTTACATAATAATCATCACTTTTAATTTTTGAAACTAATTCTAAAGTTTTATCAATATAGGTATCATATAAATAATAATTTAAAAGAATAATAATTCCTGTTCTTTTTATCCAATTATTTTTTGAATGAATTAATTTTTTAGCATATTTAAATCCTAATACTTTTTCTTCTTTAAAAATTTTTAAATTAGAAACTGTTAAATCAACATGAGCCCAACAATTTATTTTTTTTAAATATCTATCAAGATAAGTAACTAATTCTTCAAAAGGAATTTTTAAAAAGCCATATAAAAAACCTTCTATCATAATTGTTTCATAAAAATTAGCCTTGTTAAGTTCAATAAATTGTTGATATTCGCCTTTACTTATTTCTTTGGCAATTTTTTTTAAAATTGGCGTTCTAATGCCAATTACATTGTTACATCCAATATTTTTTTTATGAAATTCTTGATATTTTTTATCTTGATTTGAATTTAAAAAAGCTAAAAATTCTTCATATCTTTGAAAATTCCAACTACCTTCGAAATTCACTTTAATTTCTCCAAGAAACTTTTTCCCATAATAATTTTTATATTAAAGTTTTCAGCTATTGTGGAACCTATATCAGCAAATGTTTCTAAATCTTCTAAAAGACTAGGCGTCTTAAAATTTTTATTATAAACCAAAACAGGTGTCATTTCTCTTGTATGATCTGTTCCTTTAAATGTTGGATCATTACCATGATCAGCTGTGATAATTAATAAGTCATCCATATTTAAGTTATCTTTTAAAGAATTTATATTATCATCTACTTCTTTTAAAGCTTTCATGTAACCAATTGGATCACGTCTATGTCCATATTTAGAATCAAAATCATTTAAATTAGCAAAGCAAAGACCAGTAAAATCTTCTTGCATAGTATTTTTTATTTTTTCAATACCATCTAAGTTATCTTTGGTTTTAATTGATTTAGTTATACCGCGATTATTAAAAATATCACTAATTTTACCAATTGCTATCACATCTAATGATGTTTCTTTTAATTCATCTAAAATGGTTTTTCCCGGAGGATCTAAGGCATAATCGTGACGGTTACTAGTTCTTATAAAATTACCAGGGGTACCAATAAATGGTCTAGCAATTATACGTCCTACTTTCCACTCATCTTTTAAAGTTATTTCTCTGGCAATTTCACATATTTTGTATAATTCTTGAAGAGGAATAACTTCTTCATGAGCTGCTATTTGTAACACGGAATCAGCACTTGTATAAACAATAATACTACCTGTTTTCATATGTTCTTCGCCTAGTTGTTCAATAATGGCTGTTCCACTAGCACTAATATTTCCAATTACTTTTCGTCCTGTTTTATCTTCAAGTTCTTTAATTAATTCTTTTGGAAATCCTGTTTCCGTAAAAGTTTTTAAAGGCTTTTCTGTTTTTATTCCCATCATTTCTAAATGTCCAGTTAAAGTATCTTTACCAGCACTTATACAACTTGCTTTCATATGATAAGAATCACGTTTTAAATTATCCTTTGACTTTTTTATTAAATCTAATAAACCCATTCTTTCTAAATTAGGAAGCGTACCATTAGTCGATATTAAGGTATGTAAAAGTGTATTAGCTTCTAAATCATTGAATAAGAAAGCATCTTTAGCTTGACCAATTCCCACTGAATCTAAAACTACTAAGAATATTCTTTTAAATCTTTTGTACATAACATCCTCCATTTTTTATTATATATTATTTAAAGAACAATTCGCAAGCAAAGAATAAAAAAAGACAATTTTTGACATTAATTTTTTGTTTTAAAAAAATTTAAACTTTAAGAAAATTGTCTTTATTTTTTATATAAATTCCCGTATATATTTCATAATATTCTTGAATAAATTGATTAATTTCTTTTCTTACTCTACTTGATTTAATATTTAATTTATCGATTTTTTTTATATCAACAGTAAAAAAAAGTTTTAAAAGTTTTAAAGTAGTAGTCGAAAATATATAAGTATCTTGATAACAATTTTTACAAATAAAACCAGCTAAATTCATATCAAAAGTTATAATTTCTTTGTGTCCGCAAAGAATACAATCATCAAAATGAGGAGCTACACCTAAATATTTTAATAGTTTTATTTCAACGATATTAGTAATTAATAAAGGATCAAAACCAGCATTTATTTTTAATAATGCCTCTTTTAAAATTGGATACATTTCTTCATGAAAAGATTCTTTTAAAATACTTTTAAAAAGATCAATTAAATAAATAGCAAATGTCATTTTGTTTATATCTGTCAAAATATTTTTTAAAGAATCTAAGACATTTCCTTCTTGTAAAATACTAATACCACTTTTTTTATAAGTAATTACAAATTCTCCATAAACAAGCCGCATGCTAATACCACGTAGCCGACTTTTTAAAGTCCGTGATCCTTTTGACATTACGGAAATATAGCCATATTCTTTAGTTAAAATATTTAAAATTTTACTTGTTTCTCCATAATTAGTCTCATTTAGAATAATTCCTTCTACTGTCATTTTCATTATTTGTTCCTCGATATTCATTATATAAAAGATAATACTTTATATCACCAGTTTTTGAAAATAAACGCCATAAAAGTTTTTCCATTTTTTATCACCATTTATATAATGATTATTTTTTTTAAATTTATTCAAAATCTAAATCATCTTTTAAGCCTAATTCTTGTAAATACTTTTCACGATCTCGCCAATTTTTAATGGTTTTTACATAAAGACTTAAAAAAACTTTCTTTGAAAAATATTCTTCTAAATCGCGTCTTGCATCACTACCTATTTTTTTTAGCATCCCACCATTTTTACCAATAATAATTTTTTTTAAATTTTCTCTATCAACAATAATTAAAACACTAAGATGAATAATATTTTCATCTAATTCATAATCTTCTAAATAACAAGTAACCGAATGTGGAACCTCTTCTTTGGTTTCTCTTAAAACTTTTTCTCTAACAAGTTCAGTTACAATCATCGAAGTTGGTTGATTAGTTAAATATTCTTTATCATAATAGGCTCTATCATCTTTTAAATATTTTTTTAACGTTTTAATTAAAGTATCAATATTAATATCTTTAAAAGAAGAAATCGGAATAATTTCTTTAAAATCATAAAGATTTTTTAGTTTATCAATTTCTTTTAATAAAATTTCTTTATTAGCTAATTTATCAACTTTCGTAAGTACTAAGATAACATCTCTTTTTTCTTGTTTTAACTTTTCTAAGATAAAAGCATCTCCCTTGCCAAAGCCTTCTTTTATATCTACTAAAAATAAAACTAAATCAATATCTTTGGTCATGGCATAAGCTTTTTTATTTAAAAGATTACCAAGTTTATTTTTAGGTTTATGAATTCCTGGTGTATCAACAAATACTATTTGACTATCATAATCATTATAAACTCCTTGAATTATATTTCTAGTAGTTCCTGATTTATCAGAAGTAATTGCAATATGTCGTTTTAAAATACTATTTAAAAGTGTACTTTTTCCAACATTAGGACGACCAACAATGCTTACAAAACCACTTTTCATAAATTATCCTCATTAAACATATGGGGAGTTAATTCTTCTAAAGTATATTCTTCTTGTAAGTTTTTGGTATACAAGTAAACTTTAGTTTCTGGATTTAAAAATTCAATTAAAACTTGACGACAAATAAAGCATGGAAAAGCAATTTTCGAAGAAGAATTCATAATATGAATTTCTTGAAAATCACCTTTTTTATAACCATGACTAATAGCTGATAAAATAGCACTACGTTCAGCACAAATAGTTGCTCCATAAGAAGCATTTTCCACATTAACTCCAATAAATTCCTTTGAATCATTGGTTTTTAAAATACAGCTTACCTTAAAATTTGAATAAGGTGCATAAGCATTATCTAATAATTTTTCTAACTTTTCTTTCATTTTCTCTCCTTTAAATAATTAGAAACCGGTCCATAACTTCTGCGATGTTCATCAATAATCCCATATTTTTCTATTGCTTCTAAGTGTTTTTTGGTAGGATAACCTTTATTATTTTTAAAATCATACATTGGATATTTTTTATCTAATTCAATTAGCATTCTATCTCTAGTTACCTTAGCAATTACACTAGCTGCAGCAATACTTAAACTCTTAGCATCACCTTTAATAATAGAGGTTGCAGGAATATCAGTTTCAAGTTTCATAGCATCAATTAAAAGATAATCTGGTTTAACTTTTAAATTTTTAATGGCTTCTTGCATGGCTAGTTTTGTTGCTTCATAAATATTAATCTCATCAATTTTCTTTTCTGAAACTACACCAATTCCAATAGCAATAGCATCTTGCCTTAAAATATCATAAAACTTTTCACGCTTTTTTTCACTTAATTTTTTAGAATCTGTTAGGCCTTCTAATTGATAATTTTTTGGTAAAATCACACAAGCAGCAACAACTGGTCCGACTAAAGGTCCACGCCCTACTTCATCAATTCCCCCAATCTTTTCATAGCCTTTTTGGAGCAAATTTCTTTCATAAATATATAAGTCTTCCATTTTAATCAATACTACTTAACTTATCTTTAACAATCATGCTAACTTCTTTCATATCAGCTTTTCCTTTTATTAAAGGGGTAAGTTCTTTCATGATAAGTCCCATATCCTTGTTAGATGTAGGATTTACTTTGGAAAAGACTGAATCAATTACTTGCATTAATTCTTCTTTACTCAAAGGTTCTGGTAAATAAGTTTCTAATAATTTAATTTCCGAATTAGTTTTTTCAACTAAATCTAAACGATTACCACGTTCAAATTCACCAATTGATTCTTTTCTTGTTTTAATTTGCCTAGTTAAAACTGTAATTACTAATTCATCATTAATTTCTGTTTTTGAATTAATATGTTCTAAATCAATTTCCCCTTTTACTCCTCTTAAAGTTTGTACCTTTAAGGTATCTTTTTCTTTCATAAATGTTACAATATCTTGTTTTATTTTTTCATACATTTTTATCACCTTCCACATTAATTATATATTAAATAACTTAAAAAGTATAGAAAAAAGAAACTAATTTAAATTAATTTCTAAATTAGTCTCTATTATTTTTTTCACGTTTACGAGCATTTTTAATACCAGCTTTTTTAGCTTCACGTCTTTTAACTCCTGGCTTATCATATGCTTCTCTTTTTTTGAATTCAGAAGGGATTCCATCTCTTGCAACTTTTTGTTTAAATTTTCTTAAAGCCCCGTCTAGATTACCGTTTCTAACAGCAACATGTGTCATCTTTTACTCCCTCCCTTCGTTCTAAAATCAAATAGATTATATCAAACTTAATTCAAAAATTCAACATAATTCGCTATTTTTTCTAAAATATTATATGATTTTTTATAAGTTTTGTCCAAGTTATATTATAAATATCTTAGTTAAAACGAAGAAATTGTTAAAAAATGCTTCTAACAAGTCTTTATTATTTATAAACTTTTTAGTACAAGTTCATATAAAGCTCTTATAAACGTTCCACAATACTTTCCACTATAAAACAAAAACTTAATTAATATACTAAAAACATAACAAGAAAGTGGTAAAAAGATAATTGGTAAAATATAACTCTTAATAATTTTTTCTAATTTTAATATTTGCATAAATTACCACTACTAATTCTTCTAATTGCTCCACCTACTGCTTGACCAATAGCAAAAACAGTATTGATATATCCTTTTATAGCTGAAATAATAGCCCCACTCATGCTAACTCCGCCACCAATAATTTTTTGCATATTTTCTTTTTTTAATACCTGCATAAATCCTCCTTTCCAATTTAATTATTGCAACTAAGTGGTCTTGTAAAACCATCAATTACTCCCGCTAAAAACGAAAGTAAAGTCCCAATTCCAAACACTACCCAAGCGGATATTCCTCCACCTTGAATTTTAAGCATTTCTTCTTTTTTTAAACTTCGCATTTTCATTCTCCTTTCATATTTCGTACAATAAATTGATATAAATTTTCTTCTTTTAAAACAAAACGAATTGTTATTTCTTTTTCTTTTTTTATTTCCTTGCTTTCTAATTTAACAAAATAATTTTCATCTTCCCCAACTTCTAAAATTATTTTTGCTTGTTTTTTATCATCAATAATAACATTTTCGCATTTTAAAATAAAATCAATATCATCTAAATTTAAGTTATTAATTACTAAAATACCCTCAGCTAAACCAAAACCTTTATATTCTCTTGTATTTATATTTTTATAATGAAAGAGTACTCCTATTAAAAAGAAAATGACTCCAACTACTAAAAAACCGTATAAAAATTGATATTTTTTAATTTTAACTGTAAACTTTTCTAACATATTAATATTCATATAAAATTCCCTTTTCAATTAAAATAAACTTTTGATATAAATCGCGATTATTAAAACGATGACTAATTACCAAAATTGTTTTATTCTTTAAATATTCAAAAATTTTCTTTAAAAGAATTCTTTCACTTTTTATATCCAAGGCACTAAAAGATTCATCAAAAATATAAATATCACTATTTTTAACCAAAGTTCTAGCCAAAATAATTCTTTGTTTTTCTCCACCCGAGAAATTACTAGCATTATTATCTAAAAGCATATCATCTTTTAACATACTTTTTTCAATTAATTTATCAACCCCAGTTAACTTAATAATCTCTAAATATTTTTGATAAGAAATTTCATGATCTAAGACAATATTATTATAAATAGTATCTGTATAAAGCATTTCATCTTGAGAAACATAAACAATTTTTTCCCTTAATTCTTTTAGATTATATTGACTTAAATTTTTCCCATCAATCTTAATAGAACCTTGAAAATTATCAATATATCTACAAAGAATTTTCATCAAAGTACTTTTTCCGCCTCCACTAATTCCATAAAAAAGCACATGTTCTGAATTTTTTATATCTAATTTATCACATTTTAAAACTTGATTAATTCCATTATAAGAATACTCTAAATTGCGAATTGTAATATTACCTTTTAAAGATCTCCTTATATGTTTATAATCAATATTTAATTTTTCACATGGAACATTTAATAACTCTTTTATTCTAGTAAAAGAAATAATCGATTCTTTTATTAAGACTTGGAGGGTACAAAGATTTTGAATTGGTGTAAAATAATATCCTAACAAGCTATTAAAAACTAATAACTTAGAAAGGGAAAAATTTCCCTTTAAAACTTCTAAAACTCCAACATAAATAACTATTAATAAGCCTATTCCATAAGTTATTTCTTTAAAAAAATTCTCTTGATAACAACTTTTATATAAACGAAAACTAGTATCTTGATAATCATCATATTTTAAAATCAACCGTGATTGAAGCCAATCTTCTATTTGCATTCCTTTAATGGTCGAAATAGAACTTAAAGATTCAATTAAATGATTGTTAACTAAAGCTTCTTTCTCTTTCATTTGTTGCATTCGTTTCGTAATTACTTGATTATAACAAAGCATAATTAAGATATAAAAAATTGTTATACCAAGTACTAAGTAGGCTAACTTTACATTTATATATAAAGCTGTAAAAAAGACAAATAAAGCCATAAATAAATCAATTGTTATAGTTACAAAAAATTTACTAATTACCTCACGAATTACAAAAACATCTTGAATTCTTGTTATCATATCTCCTTTCATACGATTTTTAAAATATAAATACGGAAGTTTTATGATATGTTCATATATCTCACAAATTAAAGTTTTATCTAATCGATGATTTAAATAATTAATTAAAAAATTACGAAATAAATTAGTTATTTCTTTTAAAATAATTACTCCAATTAAAAAGTAAAAAATTAAATGAACAGTTTCAATAATTTCATCACTTACTAAATCTAAGAAAAATTGAAATTGATAAGATAGCAAAATATTACAAATTGTATAAATAATCGAAAAAAATAAAACTAATAAAAAGGAATATTTATGCCTTTTTAAGATAGGAACAAGAAATTGCCAAAAGCCTGTTTCCTTATCTTGTTTTAAAATTTTCATTTTCGGTTTATATAAGATATAGACATTTGTTGTTATATTTTTCCAGTCTTCAAAACTTAATTTACGAAAACCACTATTTGGATCCATAATAGTAATACCTTTCGAATTAATTTTTTCTATTACAACAAAGTGTCCTATCCTTTTATTGAGTAAAACATGAGCAATCATTGGAAAATCTGTTTCTTTAAATTTTGTTATTTGCCCTTTTAAAGCTTTAGTTTCAAATCCAAGTTTTTCACCTGCTTCAACCAATGAATAAACAGATACCCCAGAACTTGTTGTTTTTGTAATATCTCTTAGATATTCTCTTGTTACATATCCACCATAAAACCTCACAATAGAAAGTAAACAAGATACTCCACAATCTTTCAAATCTGTTTGTTTAATATACAAAATTTTCATTCATCAAAACCTCCAATAATAATATAAAAGAAAGATAAAAATAATTAAGTTAAAAAACAAATTTTTTTTCTCCTTATCAATCATAACTTTGCAAATATTAAAAGGTGAATTTTGTTCACCTTTTTTATACTTTATGTTATAATACCAGCATTTGGAGGTCATATGTTAACTAAAAAACAAGAACTTTTTTTTAAATTAATTGTAAATTGTTATTATGAAGAAAAAAAATATCCAAACTTAAAAACTTTAAAACAAAAAAGTAATTATAAATCTTATAACACGATTTACAAATATATTAATCAATTAGAAAAAAAAGGATATATAAAAATAAATTCTCAAAAAGAAATTATTTACATTAAAGAAAGTCTTTTTAACGATCCTTTTTTAAATATTCCCATCATTAATGAAAAACAAACTATCATGCTTTCAAATTCTTTTTTTAAAACTGGAAAAGAATACATTGGATTTCAAATTCATGATAACAAGTTAAATAGTTATTGTTTAAAAAATGGAGATATTTTAATTATTGAAAAAAGCAAAAGTAAATTAAATAATAAATTAGTTTTAGTTTTAATTGATGATAAATATTATATTTTAAAATGCCTAAAAAAAGATGGTTTTATCCATCTTTTAAATGACAAAGATTCATTTGTTTTAAATAGTTTTAAAGAAATTATTGGAAAAGTTTGTTTTAGTATACGAACTAAATTTTAAATTTATTATGGATTTAATCTTGTTGGTCCACGATAGATTAAAGTTGCCTCTCTTATATTATCAATTTCAAAAATACGCATCATAATTCTCGCAAGACCTACACCATAGCCACCATGAGGAGGACAGCCATATTCAAAAAAGTCAGTATAGAATTTTAAAGTTTCAGGATTAATTCCTTTTTCTTGAATTTGTTTTTTCAAAATTTCAGGACGATGTTCTCTTTGGGCACCACTAGTAATTTCAACCCCTTTAAAGATTAAATCATATGTTTGCGTAATACCGTTTTCATCTTTCATAACATAAAAACTTCTAGCACTATAAGGATAATTAGTAATAAAAACAAAATCACTTTTATATTTGTCTTTAGCATATTTACTAATTAATTCCTCTTCATGTCTATCGAAATCTTCTTTTTGTTCGCCAATATAATGAAATTGTTCTTGAATAATTTTTTTAGCTTCATAAAAATTAATGCGTGGGAAAGGGTTAGTTACATCACTTACTTCAACATGAAAAGTTTCTTTAATTTTTTCCCCATACTCCTCTTTTAAAGCCCTCATAAAATATTTAATCCAAGCTTCTTCACTATCCATAACATCATCGACACTATCAATCCAAGATATTTCTGAATCAATCATTAATATCTCACTAGCATGATAACTAGTATGTGAATTTTCAGCCCGATACACAGGACCAATTTCAAAAACTTTATCAAAGCCACTAGCCATAGTCATTTGCTTATAAAATTGTGGAGATTGAGCTAGTTCGGCTTCTTGACCAAAATAATCTAATTTAAACGTTTCTGCACCACTTTCAGCAGCTTTTGCTGTAATTTTTGGTGTATGAATTTCCATGAAATCATTTTGAATCCAATACTCACGCATCTTAGCTTCAATAAAGGTTTGGCATGCAAATAATAATCTATTTTCATCACGTCTTAAATCTAAGAAACGATAATCAAGCCTTGTTTCTCTTAATGAATTATCACGACTTTTATAATCGAATGGTAATTCCTGTTTGGATAAACTAGTAATTACAATTCTTTTAGGAATAATTTCCATACCATTTAATTTTACGTTGGGACTTTCTAGTAAACGCCCAAAAACTTTAACAGTACTTTCAACCGTTAAATTAGAAATACTAGCAAGTAATTCTTTATTATCATCATTTTTTTCAATTGTTACTTGAACTTTACCTGTTTTATCTCTTAAAATAATAAACATAACATACTGTAAATTTCTTATTTTATCAACAAAACCTTGAAATTCAATTTCCCCATTTAATTTTTCTTTTAAAGTACTAACATATAAATTTTTCATATTCCTCCTTATAAAAAAACTCTAATCTATAAGGACTTGATAATCAAGCGGTACCACCTTATTTCATAGAGTTATGCACTTATTAGTTTTTAACGAATCACTCCGTTTGTTATACAGTTTACTGTCTTCATTACACGCTCTTATTAGTTTGCACCTTCCACTAACTCTCTTAAAAGAACCAAATAATTACTCTTTTAAACCTAACAAATATGTATTTATCTTAAAACATTTAAATTTGTTTGTCAAGAAATTTATAATTGTTCTTTGAAATCACTACTTTTTATTATTTTTTTTTACACTTTACATGGTGTCTTTTTGTCGTGCTTTAAAATATAAATGTTTGAGAAGAAAAAAATAAGTAAAATTTATTTTTATCAATTTTTACCTATTTTTTATTAATTAATTATTTTTACTCTTTTTTACTGTAATTGCTATCAAAAAGATTATGCAAATGTTCTAAATTTTATTGACTAATTAGAAAAAGTTTTTATGAAAAGTCTTCCCTATAAATTATATTAAACTTATATAAACCATCAATTTGATTTTTGATAATTGGTAGTGTTCTATCAAATTTATAAAAAACTTATAAATCAAACAAAAAGTGGAGCCATAAGGCTCCTTCAGGGGGGCCTGCTCTCTTCAGTTAGAAGAGACCAAAGTGTGTTAAACTCTTTAAATACGGGCCTTTTTATATTGACGCAAACCGTCATTTACCGTGGCTTTTTAGTATTTTTGTACCTAAATTGTACCTAAAAATCATTTTTAGTGCTATAATAATCCACTAAGAAGGAGGGTTTTATGAAAGCACATCGTAATATATTATTCTTATCTTTTTTTGCTGGTTTAATTTCTTTATTGTTTGTTATTGCCCTAGCCCAATCAACCAAAGGATTTCAAATTGCACTAGCTTTTATGGGCAGTTCATTCATATCTTTTTTGTTAGAGCTTCCAAACTTTATATCACTAAGGAAGGAAAACTTTAATCGTTTATACTATTCATTATATGATATAAAAGCAAATACATCTATATTAAAAATGAACGTAAACAATGTTCTGAACAGTAATATAGTAACAGATAAGTTCTATGATCAAATTGTTCAAAATATTTCAAATTCTACAAATAATTTAAGAGGTTTTGATCCTAATTACTATCTTTCTAAAAGACAAAATGCTCTTATATCTGGTACTATCAATTCAATATGTAATGCATTTAATAATGTCAATCAATCTTCATTAAAATATACAGCCAATTATTATCGTAAAAGATTAGATAATACTATAAATGAAGGTCAAGATAGAAATATTACTCCTAATGAAATGATTGAAGAATTAACAAGTATTTTTGATAATGCTGAAGCATTAATTAATCTTATTAACACACAAGCTCAGTATATTTTTTCTAAAACACAATATAAATTTTGGCTAATTGATGATGCAATAATAACTAACACAAATAATAATTTTAAAATAGCTCAAAAATAGGAGTCAATTAAAGGCTTGAACTTGTCAATAAAAAGTAGACAGATAAAAAATTTATTTAAACCCTAGTTGAGTTCTATACTCAATTGGGGTTTTATAATTTAATGCATAACTAGGTCTTAAATAATTATGATCATATATAATAGCATTTATATAATCTTCAACAGTTTCATAATCTTCTTGATTAAAATCAATATACATTTCTTTTTTTAACCAACCATTTTTTGATTCAATTATTGGATTATCTGTTGGAGTTCCTATTCTCGACATGGACCTAGTTATGTTATAATCTTTATGTGCATTATTAAATGCCACTGAGGAATATATTGCGCCTTGATCTGAGTGGAAAATAGTTTCTTGGCTTTTATATCCTCTTTTTATTTTGTCTTTAAGCATATCATTTAAAGCTAATTTATGATTAGATATACTAACACCATGATAAAATGGTTTTACATCTGAACCTATAATAGAATCATCGAATGCATCTACATAATAAGTCCAATCGTACCTTTGTTTTTTAAACCAAATCATTGTTGTGTCTGATGTGATTTTCTTGTATGGTCTAGAAGTTTTCCAATTATTATTTATTAAATTAGGATATTTTATAGATTCTTCTCCAGGTTTCTTATAAATTCTATAATGTTTAGATTTGCTTCTTATTTTTAATATTTTACATACTTTATGAACTAAATTATCAGATACTACCCATCCTGTTTCTTTTCTTATTAAATAATTAATTCTATGATATCCATAACTTGGCTTTCTTTTATGAATATCTCTAATTAATGGTTCTAAATCTCTTCTGTTTATTTCATATCTATTTAAAATATCTTTTGTTTTTAACCATTTATAATAACCGCTTCTAGATATATTCATTACTTCACATAACGATTTTACTGAAAATTCTTTACTTAATATTTCTACTATTTTGAATTCCAAAACTTTTTCTTGTCTACTACTACAACTGTACCATCTCCTTTCACTAGGTAACCTTTTTTTAATCGTTCATTCTCGATTCTTAACTTCATATTTTCATACTCAAGCTTTTCTAAAATTGTCATATTTTTTTTAGCTTGATATTTACTCAATGGATTTCCTCTTTTATATTTATTATCAATCACTTTATTTCCATTTTCTTTATATGATTTTATCCAATTACATATCATTCCAGGACTTACCTGATAGTTTCTCCCCACAGGATTTATTCCGTTTTCTAATGCTTCTAAAATAATTCTTTCTTTATCTTCTTTGGTGTAATAATTAGTTTGTGTTCCTTTTTTTCTTCCCATATTATCATCTCCTAAATACTATTATAACAAACAAAAAAGTGAATCACATTTTTTATGTGTCCACTTTTATATTACAACTTCAAGTCAATTAAAGGCTCCTATTTTTTTACATCATAAATTCAGCTTGATCAATTACTCTCTTTGTTGCTTCTTCGTTATATTCTGGTGGATATCCATATTCATTTAATAATCTTTTTATTTGAACTCTCATCTTGGCTTGAGTTGATTTCTTTTTAGACCAATCAACTGTTGCATATTCTTCAACTATATTTTTAAGTTTAGATGCTATCAATTTTAATGTTTCATCTTCCATAAGAAGCTTAGCTTTATCATCTGCAGTTAAAGCGTCATAAAATGCTCTTTCACGTCCTTTAAGATTATTCTTAGCTGCTTCTTCTTCATCACTTAAAATATCTTCAGAAAATGCCATTAAACCAACTATAGTCATTTCCACATCAAATCCATCATCACTTCTGTCATTATATTTACTTAATAGATTTCTTAATCTTTCACTATATTCTTTAGATTTAACAAGATTATTCTTTCTTGTTTCTTTAATAGCTTCTGTTAATAGTCTATCTATCAATTTAATAAATACATGAGGCGGATTAGACTTTCTTAATTCTTCTATTTTTTCCTTCTTCAATAAATCCCAAATTGTTACTCCATCATCCTCACCTATTTTAGTTAACACTTTAACTTCATCGCCTTTAATAGCTTCAGCAAGAAGCTCTGCTACTTTTTCATTAACCTTTGTAAGTGATACCGGATTTTTTGAGTAATCAAGTTTCATAATGAAATGTCTTACTCCTAAATAGTAACTAATCTTGTTTTTCTCTTCAGTGGTAATCATTCCAAGAGCCATTACATAAGCACCTTTTATTATTTTTGTTATCGATAAGTATTCATTTTTTCTTTTATCATTTTCTAATACAAAATCTGTTCCTTCTTGTATTAATCTATACTTTTGAAGTTCATTGTCTGTTTTAAAACCATCAACATTTATTTTATAGAACCACTCATCTAATATTGATAAATTTTCTTTTATCAACATATATGCAGTATTTCTTATATCTGTTAGATTTGTTTCTCTATCCCTCTTTGTATAAGTATTTAATGCTTCATCTAAATATTTTGAAATTCCAACATAATCAACAATTAATCCCGACTCTTTACCTGGAAATACTCTATTTACTCTAGCAATTGCTTGCATCAATGTATGTTCTTTCATTGGCTTATCCAAATACATTACATCTAGATCTTGTACGTCAAATCCTGTTAGCCACATATCAACTACAATAACGATTTTAGTTTTACCATTTTTATTTTTAAAGTCTTCTGCAATCTTATCTCTTTCCTTTTTAGACATTAGAGCATTTCTCATTAATTCATCGTCTTTATTGGATTCAGTAACAATTAATTGCATTATATCTTTGTAATTAGGTCTTATTCCTAAAATCAAATTATACAAGTTATATGCTATTTTTCTAGACATACAAACAATCATTGCTTTGTCATTTAAAATACCTTTTCTAGATTCATAGTGAGTAATTATATCATTAGCAAGTAATTTTAGTCTTGATTCATCACCTAATAAAACTTCCATTCTAGACATAGAAGATTTAGACATTTCAATTAAATCAGTTTGTACGCCTTCATCTTGTAAATCTTCATAGTATTGGTCTATTTCTTTTAATTTATTATCATCCAACCATACTTTAGCTAATCTTGATTCATAGAATAGTTTTACAGTTGAACCATCCTCTATTGACTGCGTCATATCATATGTATCTATTATATCTCCAAATATTGCAGTTGTGTCCTTATCTTTGTTTTGTACTGGAGTGCCTGTAAATCCAATAAATGTTGCATTTGGTAACGCATCCCTCAAATATTTTTCATAGCCATATGTTGCTCTTAAATCATATTCATTGCTATCATTTTTAACCATTTTAATTTTTTCGTCTAACCCATAATGGCTTCTATGTGCCTCATCTGAAATAACGATTATATTATTTCTATTATTAGGAACTATATTATCCTTATCTATTTTTTGTAATGTCGCAAAGAAAATTCCATTTTCTTTAGTTTGTTCTATTTTCTCTAACAAATCTTTTCTACTTGTTATTTTAACTGGAGTATTTCTTAGATATTCTTTTGCATTACTAAAAGTAGTATACAATTGATCATCTAAATCATTTCTATCTGTTAAAACAATTATTGTTGGATTGTTTAGCATAGGATCTTTCATTAATCTATAGGTTAGCATAGCCATACTAAAGCTTTTCCCTGAACCTTGAGTATGCCAAATAATTCCGGCTTTACCATCACCATTAGGTCTTAAATGTTTTTTTATTGATTGCTCAGCTTTTTTTACACCAAAATATTGGTGATATTGAGATATAATTTTAATAGGTTCTTCCTTATCTTTTTCCATAAAGAATATATTATTCTTTAATATATCTAATAATCTTTCTTTAGCAAAAACTCCATCAATCATAATATCTAATTTATGGGTATTATTTGAATCATATCCCATTTCACCATTAACACTTTTCCATTCAGAATATCTTTCAAATGTACTTGTTATTGTACCAATTCTATTATTAGCCCCATCACTAATAACGCAAAAAGCATTATAATTAAAAATAGTTGGAATATCATATCTATAACCATCATTAGTAGATGATCCACCAATTTGTTCAAATGCTTGTTCAATTGTAGCATCTTTTCTTTGCTCTATACTCTTTAATTCAAATAAAATTAAAGGTAATCCATTTATATATATCAATATATCAGGTATTCTTGTTTCTCTTCCTTCATTAAATTTAATCTGATTGGCAACCTTAAATATATTATTTTCAGCATTATTAAAATCTATTAATTTTATCAGGGGATTAGATGCACTATTATAATCTTCCACTGTAATTCCATCAATTAAATAATTATGAAACATTTTATTTTTATCAATAAAAGATAATGCTTCTAAATATTTTACTTTATTAACAATTTCGTCAAATATTGATCTGCTAACGCCCTTATTTATTCTTTCAAGACTATCTCTTAGATCCTCTTCAATAATAAATTCATTAAGTTTTCTATCCTCTACCCAATAATCATCTGAATCAATATATGTATACCCTTTTTCTTTTAACAATTCAATTATAGTCATTTCTAATTCATGTTCATTATAATTATTCATACTATCTACCTCTTACCACAATTAAAGAACTCTTATAATACTATTATAGCATATTTTTACGTTTTTACCGTACAATAGTTGATATTATAGGAAGTATTGATAATAAAATTGAAAAAAATTATAAAATAATTAGTAATTTATTAAAATTAGGTGACTTAATACAATTAAAATCAAACTGCAAATTAATAGACTGTAATGCATTAAAATTTAATTATGGCAAATCAATACCAAAAAATAATAGAAATAGTGGGAAGTTTAAATTATTTTCATCAAATGGTATTACAGACACAATAAACGAATCTAATTCACATGGTTGTAGTATTATTTTTGGATGTAGAGGAACTATTGGAACTGTTTCATATAGTTATGACGATTGTTTTGTCCTTAATACTGCTATGTATATTAATTGTGATGAAAAAGATATTGGAAAATTGTTTTTTGCTATTAGACAAAAGAAAGGGTTTGTTGATTGTGCAACAGGGGCTGTTCAGTTGCAAATTACTATTAATGAAATTAATAAAGAAAGAATAAAAATTTCAAATAACGATGATTTGAACATTATACTTAGATTCATAAATAATATTTATATGGAAAACGAAAAATTAAAAGATTTAAAGCAAAATTATCTATTGAAGTTTTTTCAATAGATTTTTTTTATTAAAATATTCTCCTGGAGGTGAATTATGGACAATAATTTCTTACAGGAATTAAAAAGAGATGGATTATCTAACAATACCATTGCTTCTTATACCATTACTTTAAAACAATATTTTCTTATATTTGATGATATTAATGAAACTAATCTTTTAACATATAAAGGCTATTTGATAGAAAACTATAAGGCTAAAAGTGTTAATTTAAAAATTCAAGCAATTAATAGATATTTAGACTATATTAATTTAGGATCATTAAAACTTAAATTTGTTAGAATTCAAAAAAAGAGTTTTCTTGAAAATGTTATAAGTTATGGAGATTATTTATTTTTTATTAATAAATTAAAAGAAGATAATAATATGATGTGGTATTTTATTGTTCGATTTCTTGGAGCAACAGGAGCAAGAGTAAGCGAATTGATTAAATTTAAAGTTGAACATATAAATATTGGCTATGTAGATTTATATAGCAAGGGTGGAAAAATAAGAAGAATATATATACCTAAAAATTTAAAAATGGATGCTTTACAATGGTTATCTTCTATAAACAAGACATCAGGATATTTATTTGTTAATAGAAATGGTATTCAAATTACAACAAGAGGATTAGCTCATCAATTAAAAGAAAATGCAAAAAGATATAATTTAGATTTAAATAAAATATACCCTCATTCTTTTCGACATATGTATGCCAAGTGTTTTTTAGAACATAATAAAGATATAGCTTTATTGGCCGATTTAATGGGACATGAAAGTATAGAAACAACAAGAATATATCTTAGGAGGACAAGCGAAGAACAACAAAAAATAGTGGACAAAATAGTTACTTGGTAATAAAAAAATCTTTAGGTTAACTAAAGAATTTTTTTAAATACAGGTCTTTTAAATCTCTTAACTTCTTATTTTCTTCTTTTATATTTAATATATATTCAATCATTTTATGATGACGATTTTGAAAATTAGCTAAAACTATACTATCTGGAATTTTAATATACATGTTATTTAAATTTTCTTCGCTTACAGATGCTCTTGTTGAAGCAATACTTGAATTTGATAAGTATTTTTCAACATCTTCTTGAGAGAAAAATTCTCTAATATATTCTTGAAGATTTTCATCAACCGGTTGAATTTTTGCTAAAGCAACATTATAAGCACCATCAATTCCAAATCTTACTTTACCTGCTTCCCCATATTTATCCATCATAATATCATATCTTGAGCAAAGCTTATTCTTTTTTGACTCTTTAATATAAGTTAAATGTCCTTCTGAATTATAATCTCTATTTTGTATAAATCTCACATATCCTGATTTGTTTTCATAAATATGTTCTGATTTTGGTGGCTGTGATCCACCTAAAAATTTCACTATATCTAATATCTTTGTTTCATCTTTATTGATATTTGCATAGATTTTTTTGAAATCTAAATGTTTATAATTTAAAAATTTATTGATTATTTTATTGTTGTATTCAATTTTATCATCAATACTTCCTATAATATCAACTATGTGTTGTTGCGCGGCTTTATCCTCACTATAATTAATCAGTTCAAAATTTTCAAAATCTTTTTTAGAAATGCCAAAAACTGTGCTACCTAACAACAACGATTGTAATCTCTTAATATTACAAGAATTTTGTAAATAATAAAATAAATATTTAAGATTACCGCCTTTTGATTTGATAGCTAAAGTATGTGTTCCATTTATATATGAAGTTCCATCATATTCTATATATGTAGGATGACCATAATCTGAAACAGTTTCTGTTACATCTGGAATAATAATTGCATCCTCTCTTAAAATAATTTCATTTTTTACATCTTTTGAAAAAGAATTAATAATATTAGAAGATTTTATAAATCTAAAACTATAGTTTTTATATATATCTCCATAATGAACACATTTAATTCCATTATCGTCTATAAAAAATTCTCTAGATGTTGTTGTTGATTTTTGTATTTCATATAAATTTGATAATTTCATTTTATCACCTACTTTCTGAAAGGAGTTTATATTATGACATACTTACTAAAAGACTTAGTGCATTATTCAAATAGCAAAGTTAATTATGATAAACTTGCTGATTATAATTATATTTCAACAGAAAACATGCTTCCAAATTTTGGAGGAATAACTAAATCATCATATGTCCCAAAGGAAGGCAAAAGTGTATCTTTTAATAAAGGAGATATCCTTTTATCAAATATTAGGCCTTACTTCAAAAAACTATACTATGCAAAATTTGATGGTGGTTGTTCCAATGATGTTTTATGCTTTAAAATATCTGACGAGAAATTAGTTAACGGCAAGTATTTATACTATGCATTATCAACAAACAGATTTATTGATTATGTTGTTTCAACCTCTAAAGGAACAAAAATGCCAAGAGGTGATAAAAATGCAATAATGCAATACACCATATCAATACATGATATAAAAACTCAAGAACACATAGTTGATATTATTACTTGGAAATAATATTTAATATTTTCTCAGACAATTCTTTATTCTTATTTAAAAGATCTTTTAACTCAGTTGAAACTTTACTAATCTCTTCACTTAATTCTTCTTCGGATAAGGAATCAGTTTCACATACTCCAACATATCTCCCAGCAACTAAAGAGTAATCATTTTTTCTTACTTCATCAATAGTTGCAGAATAACACAATCCTTCTATGTTTGAATAACCATTTCCTGTTAACCAATTATGATAAATATTAGATGTTTCAATTATTTCTTCTTTTGATATTTCCCTAATTTTTCTATCTAATAAATTTCCTTTATCTCTCATGTCAATGAATAGAATTTCATTATTTTTCTTTTTGTCTTTTCTTAAAAACCATAGTGCTACAGGTATACCTGTTGTTGAAAACAATTTATCTGGTAAAGTAATAATACAATCTACTAGATCATCTTCAATTATACCTTTTCTTATATTGTATTCTTGTTTTGATGAAGTTGATAAGCTTCCATTTGCAAGAACAAATCCTGCTACTCCTTTTGGAGATAATTTGGATATCATATGTTGAATCCATGCATAATTGGCATTACCTGCCGGTGGAATATCATATTTCCATCTTGGATCTTCTAACAATTGTGGTTGACCATAATCTTTGATATTAAATGGAGGATTGGCTAATATATAATCTGCTCTTAATGCTTTATGCTTATCATTATGGAAAGTATCTGCATTAGAATCACCTAAATCTGCATCAATACCACGAATAACTAAGTTCATTTTTGCTAATCTCCACGTTGTAGCATTTAATTCTTGACCATATACAGATATTGAATCTACATTACCTTGATGCTCTTTTACAAAGTTAGCTGATTGAACAAACATACCTCCTGAGCCACAACATGGATCATATACCTTACCAGAATATGGTTCAATCATGTTTACTAATAATTCTACAACACATCTAGGTGTATAGAATTCTCCACCCTTTTGTCCTAGATTACGTGCAAACTTTCCTAAAAAGTATTCATACACTTGACCAATAAAATCACCTGTAGAATCTTTTAAGTCCAATTTATTGGTGAATAAATCTATCAATTCTCCAAGCCTTCTTTGATCAACTTCTAATTTTGAATATGTTTTTGGCAAAATATTCTTTAATTCTGAGTTTTCTTTTTCTATTTCTATAAAGGCTTCATCTAACACCTTACCTAATTCTTCACTATTAGAATATTTTGAAATATATTCCCATCTAGATTTTTCTGGTATCCAGAACACCATATTTTGAATATATTCATCCTTATCATTTTCATATCCTTTGCCTTCTTTCAAAAGTTCTTGATATCTAACATTAAATTTATCTGATAAGTATTTTAAAAAGATTAATCCAAGTACAACATGCATATAATCTGCTGCTGATAATCCACCTCTAAGCTTATTTGCTGAATCCCATAAAATACTTTCTAATTTATCATTATCCATAATCTACCTTCTTTCATAGAATCTTACACATTTCAATTATAACATACAATTTGACAAAATTTGATATTTTACGCCCAATTCTTAGCAGAAATTACCAAATTGTATCAATAATCTTGACTAATTTTCAATTTTAAGTGATTAATACAAGGAATTGGAGGAATTGTATGATTAGAAAATGTACTGATGAGGATATTTCTGACGAAGAATTAAAAAACGTTATAAATCCTTTTTATGATAATTATCATAAGTATATTATTACTTATGTTATGCCTGAAGTAATTGCATTTTATATTGCTAGTTCTTTTAGTAGGAATGCTATGTGGGAAGCCACATTTTATCAACATTATAATTCGGCTAAAGATATATTTAATGTTAGTGATGATGAAAATTATAAAAGTATTAAAACTGAAGTAATCAAACTATTAAGAATGAAGTATTCTTTAGAAATTATTAGTGAAGATCCATTAGAACTAAAAAAATCGAGTATTAGTTTTTATTCTAATACCCTTTTTGTTTTCCAAAAAACTCACGGAAAATTTAAGTTTGTGTAAATATAGGTAGGCTGTGGGTGTGGAAAAAATTAAATTTTTGGATTACCTACCCTCCGGGGGGACTTCTAATAATTCATATAATTCTGCTTTTGTTATTATTCCTTTTTCTGCTTGTTCATGATGCATTCTACATAGTGTAATTAAATTATTACTATCAAGCTTTTTATTATAATCTTTTGCTATTGGTATGATGTGATGTACTTGCAAGTTATCATAAGTGTATATATTATCTTTTAAACATAACTGGCATAGATATTTATCTCTTTTCTTTATTTGATTCCTTTTCTTGATCCAAGCATTAGTATTTCTAAAATGACTCTCTTTGGTATTTTTCTTATATACTCTTTTACACATTTTATCTTCAGGGTGGATTCTACCACAAACTGAACATGATCTATACATTACTCTAAATACTTCTTATCATTACCATTTAATTTATTGGATGATTTATTAATATACTTTTGTATATCTTCTAATAAAAATCCTGGTATGATTCCTCTTTCTATCCATCTAATGGATTTATCATAGTTTCTTTCTTCTTGTTCTGGTGATAATGGTACTACTCCTAATTTAAAGTATCCATCTTTTTTCATTTGTTCTAAAATAGATAAATAATAATTATTCTTAACTACTTTAGTTTTATCTAAGATATCATGTATAGTTGGCATATAAGTTCTTTCTTTACAAAGTTCTATAATTGCTTTTTTAAATACTTCTGGTTCTATGTCTTGTAACATTTCATACCATATTGAAATATCATCATTACTAATTACTTTTTGATAACAAGATGATAGTATTTTGATTCCTTCTACAAAATCTATTTTATCCATTTTGTTTATCTCTCATTTCCTTAGCTCTTCTAATTTCTTCTAAAGATATATCTTGAATAGTTTTAGCTTTAGCTTGTTGATGTAAGCATCTTTCAAATTTAGGGCCAAATAATGTTTCAGGTGTAAGGTATGGTTTCATTTTAGGATTATTAATCCACTCGCTTGTTTTCTTATCTATAACTATTTTAATATCATTAATTGTATATTTTTTTAATATATTAGCTATTAATTTCTTATACTCATCTATTAATATAAAATTAGAATTAGTTTTATAGTTTAAATAGTCTATTATGTCTTGATACTCTTTTTTATTTATTTCTATTTCTTTTTTATTAGTTATAATTTCTAGATTATGTTTATTATTTTTATTATCTATATATACCTTACTATTTGGCTTACATTTTTTCTTACATTTTGGCTTACTTTTGTCAGGATTCTTAATTCTATATTCTCTCATATTCAT
>CALVOW010000012.1 GCA_944350445.1 uncultured Bacilli bacterium
ATACACCTCCTTTCGGAGGTGTATTCTATCATAAATTAGACTTTTTTTGTATGTCTACCCTAAGGGGTGCATTTCATTAAATAGTTTTTTTATCTGACAATAAAACTTCTTAAGATTCTAATAAAATGATTTGCTTCTCGTAAGATGTGATCAGCTAGAAGGGGAAGAATAGTACTTTTTATTTGACAATTTAAAATACCGTTTAAACCACTTGTTTTAAAGTTTTGAAATTTAAGTGTTTCTTGTAAAGAATTTTGAATATTACTTGGAAAATTGTTTTGATTTTTTAATATCATTTCATATTCGTTAGCATATTGATTGGCTGTTTGGATTAAATTTTTTTCACTAGGATCTAATAATCCTCTAATAAACTGGGCATGTTCCATCATGATATTGTCCCAAAATATCTCTTGTTCTTCTATATATTGATTAGTAAACATTTCTCTTCTTTCAACACGCTCTAATAAATTATAATACATAATAGCTTCATTTTTTATATGTTTAATTAATAAGGGATAGTTAGCTGTAAACATTTTACAAGTTAAAACATTATTCAAAATATTATTTTTAAAATCAATTAACTTTTTAATTACTGGTAAAGTATCTTTATTTAAAATAGAGATTCTTTGGACAAAATCTTTTGTAGAATTTATAGGTCCACTTTGTAAATTCATTTCTTTTATAGTAATATCGGTTCTAATTGGAATATTAGTAAAAAAACTAGTTTTATTTTCAGCTTTTAAAGTATTGTTGGTTACAATCTCTTTAGCTAAAAGAAAATTATCAGAAATGTTATTATTAGCCATATTAACAACATTATTTAAAATATTTGCAAATATTCTTTGAAAATTGCTAGCTGTTTTTTTAAAAGATGTATCTTTTTCAGTGAATGATGCTGCTAAAAATAGGCTATGTTCTTTTAAAATACGATCGAAAAATAAATGTAGTTCTAATGAATTTTTAATATATTCTTGATCATTCATTTAAATCCTCCTCGTTATAATAATATGATTTAATTTTTGTTATCATGTAAAATAGTTTGTCTTTTTAATATTTTTATGGTAATTTAGTTTTGGAGGTAATTATGAAAAAAGAAGAAATAACATTAAAAAACACCAAAGCTGAAATATTAGAAGCTTTAAATCAAGCACTTGAAAGAGAGAAAAATATTAATAAGACAAAATCTGATCCCCAAAAAGAGGAAGTAGAACGCAAGAAAAAGGAAAGTATTTCGGAGTCAAAAGAAAATATTAAGCAAAATATATTTTCGGATGAGTTAATTAATAAATTTAAAAATTTAGAAACGGCTATTGAAGCCTTAGAAGAAAAATTAAAAAATTTATATGGTCTTGAAGGTGAATTAAATAATTTTACTTTGGTTGTCAATGCTGAAAAAGATTTTTTAGCTGATTTAGAAATAAAAAAGAAAGTTGAAACTGAAAAGTTAGAAACGAGTATTCGTGAATTAGAGGCTGAATATAAAAAGAAAAATAAGGAATTAGAAGAAGAATATGCTACCAAAGCTAAAACTTTAAAATTAGAACGAGATCGTGAGATTGAAGAATATGATTATAAATTAAAAAGAGATAGAGAAATAGTTAATAATAAATGGGAAGATGAAAAGAAAGTTCGCGAAGGTAATTTAAAGAATTTAGAAGATGAAGCTAAAAAGAAATTAAAAGAAGTTACAGAAAAAGAGGCATATTTAAAAGAATTAGAGGAAAAAGTCGCAAGTATTCCGGAAATGATGCTAAAAGAATATGAACGAGGTCGAAAAGAAGCAACAACTGAACTAAAAAAAGAACAAGAATATCAAACAGAATTATTGAAAAAAGATTTTCAAAATACTATTGATAGACAAGCGGATAAAATTAAATCCTTAGAAGGTGAACTTGAAAAAATTAGTGCTTTAAATGTTTCAATGCAAGATAAGATGGATAAGGCTTATGTGGAGATGAAAGAGTTAGCAACTAAGACAGTTGAAGCTAATGGTCAAGTTAAAATTTTTAGTAATAATCAATCAGATAAAATAAATATTTGACATTTAATTAACTTTATGATATAATATGTGCAAATTTAAGGGGGATTGGTTATGATAAGAGATTTAATATCGAATACAAAATCAAAAAAAGAATTTGATAAATTATTTAAAATTGCTGGAAGTAGGGTACTTGCAAATCTTAATAAGGGAAATAGAAAAATTAATGAAAAATACATATCCATCTTAGAAAATTTAAATTATGATATGTATTTACGTCTTCCAAAGGAATTACAAGAAATTGTTTCTAAAGAGTTAAATGTTTTAATAAGAAATTATAGAGATTTTGATTTTAATAGATCATTAAGTATTTTAAAAGAAGAAAATAATAGTTCGATTAGGAATATTGATGACTTATTAGAAGTTGCTAAAATAATAGATAACAATACAAATAATATAAAAAACGAAGGTAAGAAAAAACTAAAAAGTATGAAAAAATTACCGAAGAAATTATATAGTGGTTTAAATAAAGTAAATAATGGAATTTCGCTAGGTTATAAGGGTTTTAGAAAAATTTTGGGTATGACATCAGGAGCTTTAATTATGTTAGTTCCTAATGGTATTTCAAGCTTTTTTGGGTCTTTAGTAACGGTACCTAGTCAAGTATATTGGTTATTTGGTTCAATTGGTGGTTTCGTTGTTTTGAATAATGGACTAAAACTAGTAAATTTAATTAAAGGTAAAGAAAATACAAATGCACAAAAAACTATTACTGTAAAAGGTAAGCCATTTAAAATTGCTAAGACTAGAAGAATTAAAAAAGAAAAAAGCATAAATCAAAATTTAGAACAAGAAGATATATTTTTAGAAAATCAACCAATATTTGAAAATACAGAATCTGTTTTTCTAGATCAAAATATAGAATCTTGTCAAAATGATATACCAATAACAGACGAATCAAAAAAAGTTTATGAATCATTATTAACTTTAAAGAATCCAGAAGTAAAAAAAGAAGAAGAAAAAGTATATGATTCATTATTAACTTCTAAAGGTAAAGAAGAAAATACTAATTTAACGGATTCAGAAAAAACTACAGAAAAATCTGTTCAAAATCTAGAAGAAAGTAAAAGTGAATTAGAAAAATATCGTAAGTTAGTGACAAAAGTAAAAGATTTAAATGATTCATTAACACGTTCTTTAAATTTTTTCAAAAGTGATTTACTTATGATTACTTATCAAAATAATGGTTTATCTCATGGAGAATTATATAAAACAGTTCCATTATATCATAAACGTTATTTACAAAAAAATAAATGTGAACGTGCACTTAAGGAATGTGAAACCATTTTAAGATTTATATCAAAAATAATTACTCCAACAACAGATGAAAAATCTTTAAGTGATGGCGACATTGAATTACTTAGTTATATGTCTGAGAAATTTGCCCAAGTTGAAAATAAATCAAGAAAGATCTAATTGCGTTCTTTCTTTTTTTCTTTACAAATTAAATTTCGGACTGTATAATATAAACGTTTTGAAAACAAAAATTATTTACTTTATTTTCTAATAATGATATACTTAAATATATTATAGGGTTTATTTATTTGGAGGTTTTTATGATAGTAGATGCTTTAAGGGAGATTGGCGGTTTTATTGATAAAGCTATATATTGGTTTGTTGAACTACTTTTACAATTAATTTTAGATTTAGCAGATACACAAATATTTTCGCAATCAGTAATTACCGAATTTGCAAATCGAATTTATATTATTCTAGGACTTGTGATGTTATTCAAAATAATAATATCTTTTATTCAAATACTAATAAACCCAGATAAAATGGACGATAAAGAACAAGGTGTTGGAAATATTTTAATGCGGGTTGTAATATCACTTTTATTAATTGTATTGGTACCATCTATTTTTAGTTTAGCTAGACAACTTCAATCATATATTATTCCAATTATTCCTAAAGTTGTTTTAGGGACAGAAGCAGGTTCAACAGATGGTGATATGATGAATACTAGTGGAAGAGCTATGGCTTTTTACTCTTATACAGCTTTTTTTACTTATAATACTGGATGTGTTGATGGTTCTATTTATGGGACAGGGAATAATGATCCAACGGTGGTGACTGTATATGATGTTGGAACTGCAGTTGAACATATAACTGATAAATGTGCGGAGTCTTCCGATGGTTATAGATATAAATATGATTGGCCAATGTCAATGATTGTTGGTATTTATTTAGTCTTTATGTTAGTGCAAATAGCTATTGCGGTTGCAATTCGTGCTATTAAACTTGGTATTTGTGAGTTTATTGCACCTATTCCCATTGCTAGTTATATTGATCCGAAAACATCTAAACAAGCCTTTGATAATTGGGTTAGTACATCTATTAAAACCTATTTAGATTTATTTACAAGATTAATTGTTGTTTATTTTGTTGTGTTCGTTTTTATGATAATTGTTGATAGCGAGAATTTATCTGTTATTTTAGCTAATGTAGGAGGAGATACAACAAGACAAGCCTTAGTAGTTATTGCAATTATTATTGGACTTTTACAATTTGCTAAGCAAGCTCCTAAGTTTATTTCTGATATGCTTGGTGTTAAAGAAGGTTTGGGAGATATTGGAGGAATGTTTAAGGGAGCAGGAGCTATGGCAGCAGCAGTTGGTGGAGCTGGTATAGCAGGTCTTGGCAACATTGTTAATGCTAGACGTTCTGGTCAAAGTTGGTCAAAAGCCCTTGCTTCTGGTGTTGCAGGTTGGGCTTCTGGAATGTATCATGGTAATAAAGCGGCATTAAGCGGAAAAGGCATAAAAGATTCATTTACTTCTTCAACCCAAACTCCTTGGAAAAGAAGAAATTTACGAGCAGCTGATAGATTCAATAACGTTAAGTTAAGAGATAGAATGAGAGCTGCAACTTTGGATTGGGCTCAAATAAATGATGATATAAGTCTTGCAGAGGGTCAACAAAAAGCAATATCAACACTTCGTGGCGATATTGCAAGTTCTAAAAAAGCAACTTTTGGTAGAATAGATAAAACAGGAGATATTTCTTTTCATGGTCTTCATAATTTTGGACAATCTAAAACAATCCAAGATTTAGGAGAACTAATGTATGATAATTGGGATTTTAATACTTGGAATAATGAACTTAAAAACATATTTAGTAAATTTGATTATCAAATGACAAAAGATGGAAAAAAACAATGGAAAATTAAAGATGGTGAAAAATTTAGTTATCATGATTTAACAGCAATAGCTAGAAATGCTGAACAATCTGGTGTTGGTTCCTTGGCTTCAGCATTGGGTGAAAATGGATATTTAAAACTAGGGGCTCAAAAGGAAATCCATGATAATACAACAAAAGGTAACGCAACTAACTCTGCTGGAGATAAATATATGAAATTTATGGAGCATCCAGATATTGTTTTTGCCAAAGAAAACTCTCATCAGGATGTTGCAAAACTTTTTGCTGAAATTGGACCAATGAGTTTCGATTATACAGATGCAACTGGTAAAAAAATGACATTTAAAATAGAAAATGCTAAACAAATGATGGATGCTATTGATCAACATCAAGCTGAATTTGATGATGCATTATCGAGAAAAGCTTCTGGCCTTAATAAGGAAGTTAGTACTAATGCTACAGCAGCTGGTCGTGCTTCTAATCAAAGATGGAAAAATAGTGGGAAATAGAAAATGGAGTGTGATATATAGATGAATAATCAATTTTTAATACCAGCAAATACGAAAAAGGGGAGTTTGATATTTGGAATATTTATGCCTGTTGATTTGGTTATATTTTTAACAGGTGTAGGTATTACATTGTTGGCACTTATAATAATGTCAACAACTAATGTTATGGATAATTTTACATCAATTTTGGGAATCCTACCTGCACTTATTGCAGTCTTCTTGGTATTCCCTTTTCCTAATTATCATAATGTTAGAACTGCAATAGGAGAGGTTATAACCTTCTATACTAATAGACAAAAATATATTTGGAGAGGATGGTGTTCTAGTTATGAATTCAAAGATAAATAAAGTTCCAATAGCAAATCCTGGTAAGCCTCAACAAGTAAATAATCAAAATGTTAAAAAAAGTTCTAATTCTCCTTATACCGAAGATTGGATTAATATTAAAAGTATTACGAATGGTATGATAGTATTACCAAACAATGAAAAAGTTACAGGTGTTAAGATTCAACCTAAAAATATCTTTATATTAGATCCTTTACAACAAGAAGGAGTTTTAGGGGCAATGCGAAATTTTTATAATCTTTTAAATTTTGAATTTTGGATGATTGCTGCTGATAGACCGGTTGATATTTCTGTTTATATGTCACAACTACAAATTATGCTTCAAAATGCTACTACTCCTGCACAAGTTAAAATTATTGCTCAGGATATTGATAAAGGTAATATGTTTATTAATAATCAAGTTGTAGATACTGAGTATTATATTTTATTTAAAGAAAAAAATCCTGATGAAATTGCTAAAAGAATTCGTTTATTAATTAATGGCCTTGGAAATGCTGGAATAAACGCTAGTCAAACTTCTAATGATGATTTAAGAACTATACTTGATAATTTCTTAAATGGTGGTGTTAAAACCGAGTTTGGAACGGTGGTGTTAGAAAGATGAGTATATTTAAAAGTGAAATTGCTCCTAAGGGATTACATTTTAATCCTAGTGATTTTAATATTAGTGATAAGTATGCAACTATTTTGACAGTTGTTTCTTATCCTCGATCAATTCCGGCTGGTTATCTTGCTGATTTAACAAATATTTCGGGTATTAAAGTTGTTATTAAACATATACCAGTTCCTTTTTCAACTTTACAAAAGATGATTAATAAACAAATTGCTGATTATAAACAACGTTATCAAGAAGAAAAAGATAGGACTATGCAAGAGAGAATTCGTCAAGAATTTGAATCTTTGGAATATTTTGTTTCAATGCTTGCTGCTAGTCAATCAATGGTTTTTGATTTTCAAATGCATATTATGGTAACTGCTAATTCAAGAGAAGAATTAGAGCTTAAAAAAACTAATGTTAAAAACTATTTAGATTCTTTGGAACTTCGTGCGGTGACTCTTCGTTTTGAGCAAGAAACTTTATTGAAATCAATGTTACCAATTTTTCCTAAGCAAAAAATTGAACAAAGAATTGGAACGCCTATTCCTTCAGTTACTGTAGCGGGAATGTATCCGTTTGTCTTTGATTCAATTAAAGATCCTGGTTTATCAAATTTAATTGGTGTTGATTTTTCTGGAGGAGTTATTCTATTTAATCAATTTTTATATAAATTTCGCAAAGAATCTAATCGAAATAATGCTAATATGATTGTGCTTGGTGGATCTGGTTCCGGTAAATCAACACTTGCTAAACTTTTACTTCGTGGACATATTCGTAATGGCTGTCAAATTGTTGCAATTGACCCTGAAAATGAACTAGAAGATATGACGAGGTTATATGGGGGAGATAGTGTTGACCTTGGTAAAGGTGGATCATTTGGTATGATTAATCCCTTAGAAATAGTATTAGATGTTGATGAAGAAGAAATTGCTCAAGGATTAGGACATACAGTATTAACAAGAACCTTGCAATTTTTAAAAGCTTTTATGCGTTATTATTATCCAGATATTGAAGACGATGTTCAAACGTTGTTTAGTGAAATTGTTCAAGATACATATCATCGTTTTGATATTAATTTTGAAACAAATTTTATGACAAAAACAAGTGCAGATTTTCCAACTTTCAGTGATGTTTATGCAACAATTCGGGGAAGACTTACATCAATGACTGAAAAAACACATGAAAGAGATATTATGGAGCGATTAGAGCTTAAAGTTCGTCCTTTTGTTCGAGAATTAAGTTATTATTTTAATGGACATACAACAATTCGTCGTGATAGTAATTATATTGTTTTTAATATTAAAGAATTAATGAATCAAGATACTAATATTAAAAATGCTTTGTTCTTTAATATTTTAAAGTTTGCTTGGAGTTTATGTCTTGATAGAAATCGAGATACTATTTTAATGGTTGATGAAGCGCATGTTCTATTAGGCGGTAAGAATGTTTTAGGTGCTGACTTTTTAGCCCAAGTTCAAAGAAGAAGTCGTAAGTATAATACCGGAACAATTATTATTACGCAACAACCTAGTGATTTTTCAGATCCTGATGTTATTGTTCAAGGTAAAGCTATCTTTGATAATGCTTCTTATTATATGATTATGCAACTTCGAAAACAAGCGGTTGAAGATTTATCACATTTAGTAGACTTAAATGAAAATGAAATTGAAAATATTAAACGTTATTCACAGGGACAAGCATTGTTTGTTTGTGGTTCAAGAAGAATGCAAATTGATGTGGTTGTAACCCAAGAAGAATTAGAATCATTTGGTTCTGGTGGAGGTTTTTAAAAAAGTAGTAAAGGTAGGTGAGTCGTATGAATAATAATAACTTAAAAAATGATGTTAATAATAATAATCAAAATATTAATCAAAACAATAATCTAAATAATTCGAGTAGTAATCAAAATATGAATACGGCTCCAAATTTAAATCAACAAAATAATTCTTTAAATAGAAATCAATTAAATCGTCCTCTTAATAATCAAGCTAATTTTCCTGGTAATAGGCCACATAACAATCCAACAAGAGTTCCTAATAATGATTTAGCAAAACCATCAGCGCCAAGCAATAATTTACCTTCTAATAATACCAGTAATAGTTCTAGTAATTTGGCCAATAATAAATCAGTTGTTAAAAAGTCCGGTAATGATTTAGCCAATAAAGCCTTGAATAAAATGGGTACCAAAGGTAAACTAGCATCAATGGCTTTGAATAAATTAAAAGGGAAATCTGGAAGCGATGATAATACAGAACCATCATTATTTAAAAGAAAACGTGGTATGGGACTTGGTGGCGGTTTACTTGGTGGCTTAACTGGTGGAAATCAAGATGAAAATTCGGAATCTAATGATAATGATAGTTCAAGTGAAGTTCAAGATGATGGTGCTGATGTTGCTGAAACAATTAATAAAGCATCAAGAATTGTCTTACTTTTAATAAAGTTAGCTCCTGTTTTAATTCCAGTTGCCGTTGCCTTTTTTGTAGTTATAATCCTTGTATCAATACTTACAGATCCAATTGGAGCTTTGCAAATGTTTTTAGGTCTTGAAAATCATAATTCGGATAATACTAGTTATATATATAATGAAGAAACTGATCCAGAAATGTCGGCTGCCGAAAAAGAATATTATGATAAGATTTTAGAAACTATTAGTGATTTTCAAGAAAAATATGGAGTTACAATTGATAAATATTATTTGCATGGTGCGGTTTCTTATCGATATTTTACGACCTCACTTGATGATTTATTTTCATCTGATTCGGGAGTTACCGATTCGGAATTGGAAGATGCAATTGGCAATTTAGATTCATCTTCAACGGAAGATCCAATTGATTATACTGAGGCTACCAAAAAAATTGGCGTAGTTGCGTCTTTAATGATTCAAAAGAATGCAGATGGTAGTTATTCTACTGATACTGAGCCAGAAGGAATTTTTTATACTAATTTAGTCAATAGTGATTTTTTAAAAAACTATTATAAAGATTTTTTGGCAAATGATGAAGAAGAAACAAGAAAAGAATTAGTTGATGATATTTTTTATTATGTTGAATTTGCTAAGGAATTAATGTTTCCAGATCAACAGTCATCTATTTTATCAGGCGAAATCTTAGTTTATATGCAAAATTGTCTTCCTCAACCATACAATTATATTACTAATGAACGTGGAAATAGCGTTTTTGATAATCCAAATGTAAATGAGGGGACAAATTATCCAGAATATTTAAATATGACAGATTATTTAAAAGGTGTAGTTTTAGCAGAGCTTGGAGCTGATTCAATGACTGAGGCTAACAGAGAAGGTGTCAAAGCTTTTGTTGTAACGGCTACTACGTTTTTACTTGGTAGTTTTGGTGTTGATTTTTATCCAGGTGTTCAAACAATTGGTTTTCCATCCGGTGATTGTCGTCAATTAACTTGTGATCCAAATTATGGTTGCTCATATGATGTTAAAGAAGGTTATAGTATTACTTATTCCGGAGTCGATCGAAATGTGCAAACTCCTGGGTGGAAGCAACCACTAACTGATGAACAACAGGCCTATATGGACGGAGTACTTGCGGAAGTATTTGGAGAAGTTATGGTTAAAGAAGGTCTTACAGCTAATGATGTCACTAGTAGTGATGATTTCACTGCTGCAAGTTATCGTGACAATAAGCAAAATTCTGGCTGTGGTAATCGTTGTTTAGGTCAAGAAGAAGCCTTAGAAGATTCTCGAAATGGAATGACTTATTTAGAAATTCTTGATAAATATTATGATGACACTACATACGATGTTGTTAATATTAAAGAAGGTTTATATCATACATCAAGCGGAAATTATAATGGAACGATTCAATTAAATGAAGATTATCATTATCATCAAGGAGATTCTCCATGGGGAAGTCAAAGACTTTGTGGCTCAGGACCTATTAGTTCTAATGGCTGTAATATAACTTCGGCTGCTATTGCCATTTCCCTTCTTACTAATCAAAGAATTACTCCAACTACTTTAAATAATCGGCAAAATGAAATATCAACTTGTCGTTCTTCCTCACGTCCCCAAATGATTATGGATTTTGCAAGACTTTATGGTTTAACTCCAACAGAGGTTCGTAAAGGTAATGATGCGGCGGTCGAAGATATGTTAAGTAAGCTTGCAACAGGAAATTATGTTGCCATTGCAAGACTTGCTGCCAATAGTGGTCGTTATAAAACTAGTAGTGGTCATTATATTGCTATTGTTGGTGTTAAATCCGAAAATGGTCGTGATAAAGTCTTAGTTTGGGATCCAGGAAGTCGTAGTAGTTCCCGTGATAACTATTGGGCTGATTTAAATGATGATTTATTAAAATATCTTCAACCAGAGTATTCATTTATTTTAATAGGGAGATGAAAATGAAAAAAAAATTATTAGTTTTAATAGTTCCATTTTTGTTAACTGGGTGTGCGGCCGTAAACTATGATTTAGAAATTAATTCTGATTTAGAAGTTGAAGAAATTGTTTCCATTACGGGGACTACGGAATATTTTAATAATTTTTATAAAAACTTACCTATTACAATTGTAAGAGAATTTTATGAAGATGAAGAAAGAATGAAACCTTTAAAAGATAATAATTATAGTTATGAATTAGTAACCGAAAATGTAAATTATCCAACGCTTGTTGCTAGAAAAAAATATACTTCTTTAAGTGAATATACTAATAATACGATTTTTAAGGGGCAATCCTTTGAAAATATTGTTACTAGTGTTGATGGTGATTTAGTAACAATTCAAACTGTTAATTTCCTACCATATTTAGAAGATGAAGATGATGCGAGATATTCTATTTCTAACGTTGATTTTACAATTAAAGTACCCTTTGTAGTAACTTCTAATAATGCTGATAGTTATGATCCCAAAACAAATACTTATACCTGGACAATAAATGAGGATACCAAAGAAAAGCAAATAACTTTAACATTTGATAAAACCAGAACTTACGTGTATAATTTAGCTATGTATATTTCTATTTTTATATTATGCTTATTGGTTGCTATTTTAATCTTTGTTGGGGTTAAAATGGTAAAGAAAAATAAAGTAAATAATAAAATTAGAGGATAGGAGAGAGAGATGAAATTAAAATTACGTTTTGATTCCGATGATATGAAGAAGTTTTTAATAGTATGCTTAGTACTTCTTTATGTAATTGCAATTGCAATTGCTAATTTATCTAGTGTCACATCAACTGGGGAATTTACAGGTCTTAATCCTTTACCTGCTTTTTCTAAAGATTTAATTGTCTCAACCATTGTTTTTTATATTGTTTCTCTAGCTGCTCTTTTAATTAGTTGTAAAAGTTATTTCTTTGAATTTGATAAGGGAATAGGTTTTACAACTGAGAAAAAAAGTACAGATGGTTATAGTAAATGGTGCGATGAAAAAGAAATGAAAAAGCAATTAAAACTGGTTTATCCCACGGATCAAAAAGCTCCATATGCTGGTATTGCTTTAATTAATAATGGAAAAAAAATTTATGTTGATGATAGTGAGTATCATAACTTAGTAATTGGATCAACGGGTAGTGGAAAAACAACAGCTATCATCTATCCCATGATAGAATTATTATCAAAACACGGAGAATCAATGATTATAACTGATCCTAAGGGCGAGTTATATGAAAAGAAAAGTAATATGTTAAGAGCTAAAGGTTATAATATTATCCTTTTGAATTTCCGTGATCCTGGTCGAGGAAATGCTTGGAATCCTTTAACACTTCCTTATAAATTGTGGCAAAATGGTAATCAAGATAAAGCTATTGAATTATTAGAAGATTTAGCTGCTAATATCTTATATGATGAAGGTAATAAAAATGCTGATCCCTTTTGGGAAAAAACTAGTGCTGATTATTTTTCGGGAATTACATTGGGCTTATTTTCTGATGCTAAAGAAGATGAAATAAATTTAAATAGTATTAGCTTAATGACAACTGTAGGCGAAGAAAAAATTGGAGGAAGTACTTATGTAAAAGAATATTTCAATATGAAAGATCCTAATAGTCCAGAGTATGTAAGTGCTTCAAGTACTATTCTTGCTCCAAGTGATACAAAAATGAGTATTTTAGCAGTTTTCAAACAAAAAATTAAATTATTTGCATCACGGGCTAATTTGTCGGAAATGTTATCTTATAGTGATTTTAATATTGAAGATATTGGGAGAAAAAAGACCGCTTTATTTATAGTTATTCAAGATGAGAAAAAAACCTATCATTCTTTAGTAACAATTTTAATTAAACAAATTTATGAAACTTTAATTGATGTGGCTCAAAGTTGTGGTGGATCTTTACCAATTCGAACTAATTTCTTATTAGATGAGTTTGCAAATATGCCACCTTTAAAAGATGTAACAACGATGATAACAGCAGCGCGTAGTCGTTTAATGCGTTTTACGATGATAATTCAAAATTTTGCCCAGTTAAATGAAGTTTATGGAGAGCAAAATGCCGAAACTATTAAAGGAAACTGTGGTAATATGGTTTATTTAATTTCAACTGAGTTAAGAGCTTTAGAAGAAATTAGTAAAATGTGTGGAGAAATTAAAGTAAAAACAGGAAAAGATGATAAAGAAAAAGAAGAAACAAGACCATTAATTACGATTAGTGATTTACAAAAATTAAAGATGAATGAAGTAATTATTAGACGTCTTCGTATGGCTCCTTTTAAAACAAAATTAACTCCTGATTATAAAATGAATTGGGGAGTCGAATATAAAAAAGCCGATATTACAGCTATTAAGCCTCGCCCTAGAAGAGAAGTTAAAGTTTTTGATGTTCGTGATTTTGTCAAAGAAAAGAAAAAACAAGATAATCCTAATCCATTTGCTAGTATGGGCGGTGGTTTTCCAGGCGGTTTTAATCCTTTTGCATCAGCTAACAATAATCCTTTTATGAATCAACCCCCAGCAATGCCTGCACTTTTTGATACTAATTCTAATTCAACAAGTGATGCAAAAATTGATGTTGATCGAATTTTGAAAAATTTAGATGCCAAAATAGCCGAAATAGAAGCTGAGGAAAAACGTCTAGCTGATGAAGAAAAGATGACAAAGCAAATATCTGATGAAGTTGAAAAAGAAAAAAGTCAAATTGAACTTCCAAATAATAAAGAAATTTCAGAGATTGAAACCCAACCAATTGCTTCAACTATTTCCACCAATAGTTTAGATTCTCATGAAGAATTGTCTTTTAAAGATATTGTTGATTCACTTGATCAAGATGAAGATAAATTTGAAAATCCAAATTCTAATTTTGAAGAAGAGAATACAAGTCCGGAAAATATAGATGAATTAATTAATAAAATTAAAGGTTTAGAAGCTATTGAAGAAAATATTAAACCAAATATGGATTTAAAAGAAGAGAATAAATATAAAGAAGTAAGTGATGACGAATTCTTTGATGATTTCTTTGATGAATAATTTTTTGTTGAAATAGAAGTTATTTTTTGCTATAATGAATATATATTATAGAGGTGCAAATGAAAAAGTTAGTAAAAATTTGTTTATTTTTAATGATTTTTAGTTTTAATATAAATGTTTTAGCTGAAAATGGTCAAGAGGAAGGAACATCAGAAGTAACTGGTGCAAGTAGTGATGCTACCTTAACCGATGTCTATATTAATGAGCAAAAAGTTGTTTGTAGTGATTATGTTTGTGAATTAATTATAGAAGATAATGATGTAGCTAATGTTGTTATTACTTATAAAACTAATGATGCAAAAGCAACAGTTTCTACGGAAAAAATTGAAGATACTTTAAAAAGTGGTGAAAATACATATACAGTTACGGTAACGGCTGAGGATGGTACAGAGCAAATCTATACTTTTAAAGTTACAAAAAAAGTTTTGTCAACTGACAGTTCTTTAAAAAAATTATTAATTAATGGTGAAGAAATTACTTTAAGCAAAGGAACTACTAAGTATCAAACGACAGTTAGTTATGCTACTAATAAATTAGATGTAGAAGTAGAAACAACTGATAGTAATGCTAGTTTAGTTGATTCTAATACCAATAAACTTTCTTACGATTTTTTTGAAACTGAAAAAGAACTTCGGATCAAAGTTCAAGCTGAAGCAGGTGATATTACAACCTATGTAATTAACGTTTCAAGACGTGATGAAGCTGATGCTACTTTAAAATCTTTGACTATTGAAGATGTTGATTTAAATTTTGAAAGTGAAATATTTGATTATGAAGTTACTGTTTTAAGAAATGTTACTTCTTTAGAAATAGATGCCGTTCCAACAGATAGTGAGGCTAGTGTTACAATTGATAATCCCGAAAATTTAGAAATCGGGGAAAATACTGTTACAATTGAAGTTGATAATGATGGAAATATAAAAACTTATACTATTAAAGTAACTAAATTAGATGAAGAAGATATAACATTGGCTAATTTAAAATCTTTAACAATTGAAGGATATACTATTGATTTTAAAGAAGATGTATATGAATATAATTTAAAGATTGGTGATGTAAATTTTTTAGTTATTGATGCAATTCCGAAAGTTGATACAGCACAAGTTGAAATAACTGGTAATTTAGATTTAGTTGATGGAAGTATTATAAAAATTAAAGTAAGTTATGATGATGAAGTATCCAATGTTTATAAAATAAATATTAGTAAAGATTTAAATGTAAATGAAAGTAATACGACTTTAAAAATTGTTATTATTATTGTAATTGTTTTAATAGTTATAGCTGCTGTTGTTTTATTAATAATCCAAAAAAAGAAAAAAAATAAGCAAAACAACAAGAAAAACGATAAAAACAATAATAAAAAAGATACTAAAGATAATGGTGAAGAGGTAAAAATAGAACAGGATGATGAAAGTAAGACAATTAATACCGAAGAAATTAGTAATGATGATGAATTAATTGATATTATATAAGGAAATGATTTTATGCTAAAAAAACTTGATAAATGTTTAGTTTTTTGTTCTGCTATTTTATTAGTTATTGGACTAGTTATGATTTTTTCAGCTAGTAATGTTACTAGTTATATGACATATGCTAAAAGTCCTTATAACTTTTTTATTAGACAGTTTATCTTTTTGATTATTAGTTTAATCATTTCTTTTTTTATTTTAAAAATTAATACAAAAGTTTATCATTATTTTAGTTTTATTTTAATGCTTGTTATAATGGGTTTATTGATTGTCGTCTTAATTTATGGAAAAATGACTAATCAAGCTCGTAGTTGGTTTAATTTGTTTGGTATTGCTACGATTCAACCAAGTGAATTTGCAAAAGTTATTACTATTGTTTGGTTTAGTTGTTTTTATAGTATTAAGGAAAATTGTGTTAAATTACAAAGAGTTATTATTCCTTTAATCTTTGCACTTGGAAATGCTTTATTGATTGCTATTCAGCCTGATCTTGGAACGGCTGTTATATATACTGGAATTGTTTTTTTGATGTTTTTAGTTTTACCAATTAGTAAAAAAATTAAGAGAAATAGTTTTCTTGGTATTTTAGGAATTATTGTTGTTGCCTTATTATTGCTTTTAAATAATGGTGTAAAAATTCTTTTTGAAAGACAATTAGAGCGTTTTAATTTTTTGAATCCTTGTGAGAGGATTTATTCAACTGGTAATCAAGTTTGTAATGGTTATATTGCAATTAATAATGGTGGTTTATTTGGAAAAGGTCTTGGAAATAGTACGCAAAAATATTTATATTTGCCAGAGGCATATACTGACTTTATTTTTGCAATTATTGTTGAAGAATTAGGACTTTTAGTATCTGTCTTAATATTATTGCTTTTATTTTTGGTGTTATGGAGAATTTTTATAATTGCCAAAAGGAGTAAAACAACTCGGGGTTCTTTACTTTGTTATGGTATATTTTGGTATATTCTTTTACATATTGTAATTAATTTAGGTGGTCTTTTAGGTCTTATGCCATTAACTGGTGTACCTCTTCCATTTTTGTCTTATGGAGGCTCTTATTTAATGTGTTTAATTGCAAGTATTGCTATTGTTTTAAGAGTTGATATTGAAAGTAAAAATAGTGATTAAAAATTAAATGATAAAATTTATATCTACTTGGGATGGTGGATGATGAAATAAATTTTATCTTTTTTTATATCTTTTTAGTTGTTAGTAACGATTAGTTTTAGGTAACATAAAATATGTTAGGGTGAATTTATGAATGGATATCGAATAGTTGTGGATGCTGGACATGGTGGATCGGATCCCGGTGCAGTGTCTGGAAATTTAAAAGAAAAAGATTTTACTTTGCAAGCAGCTAATTATATGTATGATAGATTTAAAGAGTTAGGAGTACCAGTTGCTATTACCAGAGATGATGATAGGACTTTAACGAGACAAGAGCGATTATCGACAATGACTGATACCTTTGGAAATGATTCTAAGGTAATAATATTGTCTAATCACATAAATGCAGGAGGTGGCGAAGGTCAAAGTGTAACAAATAAATGTATAACAATTAAAGCCTAAATATAAAAAAAATGAGGAAATGTTATGAATATTAGTTACATTAAACAAGGGGATTATTTATTACCTAATTTGATATTAGAAAATAAAGAACAATATAATATAAGAAAATATGGATTATTAAGATTAGAGTATATTAAAAATAATAGGAAAAGTTTATATATTAAATTGCTTATGAATGATGGATTAAATAAATATTTACATGAAATAGATGAATTAGTAGAACATAAAGTAAATGGATTAGTAAAGTTACTTGCTGAAAAAGAAAATATAAATGAAGAAATGAAATATAATCAACAATTACTGTGGATAAAAAGTATGAATAATATAAAAAATAGAGCTGAAGAAATTATATTAAAGGAGTATATATGTGTGATATAACAGAAAAAGAATGGAATCAAAAATATCTACCTTTTTATAATAATTTCAGTAAGTATATGATTAATTATATTATTCCTGATGTAGTAGCCTTTTATATAGCTAATAGTTATAGTAGAAAATGTTTATGTGATTCACCACTTTATAATCATATTAATTCTGCAAAAGATGTATTTAATATAAACTGTGATACAAAAAAATTAATACCTAAAATCGAAGAAACATTAAGAATAAAATATAATCTAAAAATAGTAAATAATAATCCATTAAGATTAAAAAGGTATTATTAAAGAAATTAACACTATCAGAAATATGGTAGTGTTTTCTTTTTATGGGATTATATTTATTGTCTAGCCAGCACTGAATTTGTACTCCCGTACGAAATTCTTTTGTGGGAAATGTCCCAAACCCTATCATTACTATTACAAAAATTAAAAATCTATAAGTAAATCAATCATAAAATCCAAAAATTGACAAAATTATGATATAATATATTTAATATTTTGTCTTCTGGAGTGAAACAAAAGGAGAAAGCTTAGAAAAGATTACATTATCTAAAATAGGAATTATTTTAAAAATATAAGTTTTCATTTAGGTTTAATTAAAGAATACTATTATTAAAAAGAGAATATGGTACTTTAAGTATATGCGAAAAACACACATGCAAGGAAGTTCAAAATAAATTAAAACTGTTTATTATATTCACACCTTGAAGATTTAGGTAGAGCTGTATCTAATAGGACTACCTTGTATCAGGTAGAATATAAGTTAGATAAATTATTAAATAGTAGGAAGTGATAACGTGGCAGATAATGATAGAATGGTAAAAGCTAAAAAAAGTAAAAAAAATGAATTTTATACTAGGTATGAAGATATTGAAAAAGAAATGAATGCCTATGTTGAATACAATCCTGATGTTTTTAGAGATAAGATAATACTTTTGCCATGCGATGATCCAGAGTGGTCTAATTTTACAAAATATTTTGCAGCAAATTTTAAAAGATTTGGATTAAAAAAACTTATAAGTACAAGTTATGCATTTGATAGTAAGGTTGATAAAGGTTCTTATCAATTATCATTGTTTGAATCAGAGTCTCCTAAATTTGATATAAAAAAGACAAAAAGTCATGGCAAAATATTTATTTTAGATGATGATATTAATGGTTCTGGAAAAATCGATATAGATGACTTAAAATGGGATTATCTTGAAGGTGATGGTGACTTTAGATCTGATGAGGTTAGAAAATTAAGAGATGAATGTGATATTGTAATAACTAACCCACCATTTAGTTTATTTTTAGAATTTTTTGAATGGATTATGGAAGCGAAAAAGCAATTTATTATAATTGGAGACATGAATGCAGTTTCGGATTTGCATGTGTTTCCACATATAATGTCTAATGAAATATGGATGGGAGAAGCTTTTAATGTCACTATGACTTTCGCTATGGATGAATCGTATGAAACTTCAATTAAAGAGCGTGATAAACTTGGGAGAAAATTAGGAAAGGTTCCAGCGATTTGTTGGTACACTAATATTGAATTAAGAAAAAGACATGAATATATTAACTTAATGACTATGGCTGATAATATCAAGTATAATAAAGCCTTTATAAAAAAATGTATAGAAAAATATGGAAAAGTTGAATATAAAAAATATGATAACTATGATGCTATAGAAGTTCCTGTTGTTAGTGCAATACCATCAGATTATAAAGAAATTATGGGAGTCCCAATGAGTTTTTTAGGAAATTATAATCCAGAGCAATTTACTATTGTTGGAACGGTTAGCGCTAGTCAAAATGAAGGTTCATTGAACAGTGGTAAAAAATATAATAAATATATTGGTTACAAGCAGGATGGAACTCCAAATGGAAGAACTGGATCAACTTTTGGTAAATGTCCTGTCATAATAATGGATGACGGAAAGCATCCTTATTATGAAAAGGACGGTATTAGAGTTCAGGCAACTTATCCAAGAATTTTTATTATAAATAAAGGGGAGGAAAAAAATGAAAGCTGATTTAAAGACAGATTGGACTGTTCGAGATATTTGTGAAGGTTTCATGTATGATCGTGCATTAGACAAAGGATTATACGGATTAAATGGGAAATTGACTATTCAACCAGAATATCAACGTAACTATATATATGATTCTAATGGTAAAGATGTTAAGGTTATAGAATCTTTATTAAAAGGATATCCATTAGGACTAATCTACTTTGTAAAAACTGGAGAAGATAAGTATGAGGTTTTAGACGGTCAACAGAGAATTACTAGTATTGGCAGATTTGTTAAAACTACATATCCTTTTAGTGTTCCTGATATTGATGGTAATCCTAGATATTTTGACAGTTTGCATGAAGAAGAACAAGAAAAAATTTTAAATACTGAATTAACGATTTATGTTTGCGAAGGAACTGCTCAGGAAATAGATGAATGGTTTAAAATAATAAATATAGCTGGAGTAGAATTAAACGAACAAGAAAGACTTAATGCTTCATATTATGGACCATTTACGACACTGGCTAGAAAAGAATATTCAAACACTAACAATGCAAATATGGAAAAATGGAGAACATACATCAAAGGTGATCCAAAGCGTCAAGAAATATTACATTGTGCATTGGACTGGGTTTCGAATCACGATATTGCTGGATACATGAGTGAGCACAGAAATGATAATAATATTACGGATTTAAAAAATCATTTTGATTCTGTAATAGATTGGATTAATTCACTTTTTGATTATACTGATAAAGAAGTAAAAGGATTGCCTTGGGGAGATTATTACAGAAAATATCATAATAATGCATATGATAGAGTTAAATTAAATAATGATGTATTAAAGCTAATGGGAGATCCATACGTTCATGATAAAAAGAATATATTTGAATATTTATTATCTGGATCTAATAGGACAGAATTACTTGATGTGCGTTATTTTGATGATAATGTAAAGAGAACAAAATATACTCAGCAGACTGAACAAGCTAAAATTAAAGGAATTTCAAATTGTCCATATTGTGCAATTGGTAATGATAATAATAAAGCTAAAATTTGGAAATTTGAAGAGATGGATGCAGATCATGTTACTGCTTGGAGTAAAGGTGGATCTACAGATATAGATAATTGTCAAATGTTATGTCAAACACATAATAGAGCAAAAGGAAATAAATAATAAAAGAGCGCTTGTACAGGCTTACATTTGTTTAAGTTTTTGTATTGCGCTTTTTTTAGTGGTAGGTGGTAAAAGTGATTATTAAAAAAATTGTTATAAAAAATTTTAGAAATTTGGAAAATGTTGTTATAGAAAATGAAAGCAATATGAAATATGTAATTGGCAATAATGGCGTTGGTAAAAGTAATTTATTGGAAGCTATTAATTATTTTTTTAATAAATCTAGTTTTAGCTTAGAAGATTTTTATAATGAAGATAAATCAATTGAAATTCAAATGAGTTTATTATTAAATGAGTTTGAATTAGGTTATTTTGATGATTTTTTTGATTTAGATAATGAAAATATCATTAATATTAAAGCTGTTCAAGAAACTCCTATCGATAGAATAGAATATTATCATATTGATACCGGATCGGCCATTAGTTATCAAAAAATAAGGAATTTACCTTGTGTATATTATAATTCAGTAAACGCGCCTGAAGAACTAACCTTTATGAAAACTAAAACAAGTGGACAATTTTTAAATTCATTAATAGAAAATTATATAAATATCAATGAAGTAAAAGTTGATGGCTTGTTAAATACAGGAGAAATTAACAATATATCAAATCATTTAAATGAAATATTAAATTTAATTAGCTTTGTACAAAATAATGATTTATCTGTTGTAATAGAAAAAAATATTGTAGATTTATTACCTAGATTAATGGAATTAAAAAATAAGGATAATATGTCTATAAATAGGATGGGAAGTGGCGTGAGATATAGTTCATATATATATTTTGAATTATTGAATAAAATTATGCAAACTGTAGAAAAAAAGAAAGATAGCATAATCGAAAATGATAATGGAAAAAAATATATTAGCATGTTTATATTTTTAGACGAACCGGAAATTCATTTGCATCCTTATATGCAACGAAGTGTTATTAGTGATATAAAGAATATAATTAATAATAAAGATACATTATTTTTATCATTATTAAAAAAAATTTTTAATATAGATGGTATTTTTGGACAGTTAATTGTGGTAACTCATTCTCCAAATATTATATCGAATAATTTTAGAGAAATTATTCGATTAGATTATGATAATATAAAAAAAGTAAAAGCATATAGTGGATTTAATTGTGAAATTACTGATAAAGAGGAAAAACAATTTTTATTACATAACTTTAAAATAAAAGAGGCTTTTTTTGCTAAGACTTGTATTGTTGTAGAGGGACAGACCGAAAGAATTGTTTTACCTATATTTGCTGAAAAAATGGGTTTGAGTTTAGATGGATTAAATATAGGAATAATTGAAGCTGATGGAGCTGATTCTATACCAATAGTAACAACGTTACTCAATCACTTTGGTATAAAAAATATTTGTATTATCGATAAAGATAAATATAAAGAAGATTATTCATTGATTTATCCAAATATAAAACATACAAAGTATACTTTTTTTGAAGAAGATTTTATTAGAAAAATTCTTTTTAATAAGAGAACTCATATTTTATATCAAATAGCTCGTGATTGTGGCGACAAAATGGATTTATTTATACAAAAAGGAGCTATTGAAAAAGTAAATAAAAGAATAGAAATTAACGATGTGATTTATGATAATTTTAAATTATGTGATACGTTAAAATCTTCTAACTATTTTCAAAAACTTTTAGTTTTAGTAACATGGCTATATAATAAAAAATCAACTTTAGAAAGTACTATTTTGGCAAAGAATTGTGCTGTAGAAGATATTCCTGATATTTATAAAGAAATAATTATTAAGGCGGTAATTTATGCAAAAAAATGATCAAATGCTTAATAAAATATCAAAGATACATAGTGAAGATGAAAATCAGTTATTAATTATAAAATCTGAAAATCGCAGAATGTTAATTGAAGCACCGGCTGGTAGTGGAAAAACAAAAACTTTAATTAGTACAATTGCTTATAATATTGCTTCTGGATTAATTCCAAATACAAAAAAAATTCTTGCACTAACATTCAGTGTAAATGCTGCATATAAAATAAAAAAAGAAGTTATCGAACAATTGCCTATATTATTTGATGAAGATAAGAGTTTTGAGCAATTAGTTTCAAAAAATATTTGGGTTTCAAATTACCATGGCTTTTGCAGAAAAATATTAGGATTATATGGTTTTAAGTTATCAAGTATATTAAATTCGTTGAATGAATTTTCAGTTATAGATGACAAAAAAATTCCTACAGAAATAACATTAACAGATGAGGAAAAAAACACAATAAATAATATAATAAATTCTATTTCAACCGCTAATATAGGACAAATGAACGACAATATTAGTATATATAATAAAATAATAATAGAAAAAATAATATCAAATAAATATATCACGTATAACTCAATAATTACTTTGGTAATTGAATTGTTTAATCGATATCCAATTTTGTTAAAACAATATCAAAATTTATTTGAAATAATAATAGTTGATGAATATCAAGATACAAATATTTTAGGATATGTATTATTAAATAGATTAATTAATGATAAAACAAGATTATTGTTTTTGGGTGATCCTTTACAACGTATATATGGATTTATTGGTGCCATTCCTAATATTATGAATATTACAAAAGAAGAATTTAAAATGAAAAAAATTGTATTAGAACATAATTATAGATTTAAAGATAATTATGAACTTTTAAAATTAGATAAAGTTGTGAGATTAAATTCTATGGGTGTGAGAGATATACAAGAAATATCAAATCCTAAAATAATATGTAGTAGAGATTATGAAACAGAATATAATTGGATTATTACGAAAGTTTCAGAAAATATCACTTTAAATGTAAATACCACAATTTTAGTAAAAAGTTTAAATAATAATTACAATACAGAATATTTACTAAAAAAATTAACCGATAATAATGTGCCTTTCTTTTATGCTCTTTTTACAGATGAAAGTGAAGAATATATTTCATTTCATGAGTATGCATATAAAGAAATTTTAAGAGTAATTAAAGATAAAAAAGTTGTAAATAAAAAAATTTTAGAGAAGTTTTATAATAATATATTTTTGCATTTCCAAGAAAACAATAATCCAATATATAAATCTTTACTAATTTTACTCAGAAAATTTATTGATGGAGTATATGAAATATATTCCAAATATAGAATGGAAGATTTGATTAACTTTATTTTTGAAGTATTAGAAAACAAAGGTCTTAAGCAATATATGAATAAAATTGACGAAAAATTGATTGTTGCAACAATTCATGCATATAAAGGATTGGAAGCGGATTGTGTTATTGTTGTTGATTTAGAGTCATATAATTTCCCTGGTTATTATACATGCTCGAAGTGCAATCAAACAAATAATAATTGTACAGTATGTGGTTCTTCACAAAAGCAATTTTTGGAAGAATTGAATGTTTTCTATGTAGCTATAACCAGGGCCAAAAAAGATTTATATTTAACATATAGTCAAAATCAACTGCAAAAGTATGGTGTAAAGCCTTGTAAAAAAAGTTGTTTACTAAACTTAAATGGGATTAAAAATAATAATTTAATAGAAATATAAAGTTTTATGGGAGTACGTTTAGGTACTCTTTTTTCATGTTTCGTATAATTCAACTTTGTTTTTACTTGTTGTAAGATATAGGTACCTAGGGAAAATAGTATGTAAAAGTGCACTTTTATAAAGATATATTTTATTTATAATTCTATATAAGGTTACTATGGAAGGATATATAAAACCAATTATACCATTATCAGTTCTTTGCGATAATAGAATATCATCTTTAGAAAAGTTATTATTAATACACATAATTTCTTTGTGTAATAATAAAGGATATTGTTGGGCAACTAATAGCTATTTTATGAAGGTTCATGGCTATAGCAAACAAACAATATCTAAATGTATTAACGATCTTGCCTCTTTAGGTTATATAAAGTTGAAATATGAAAAAGAAAGTACTAATAATTCAAAACGTACAATTACGCTTGACCAAGTATTAAAAAAAGAAATACAAGAGATTAAAGATAATTTGAATACCAGTGTTCAATCTAAGTTTAATCATTATAATAAAAATAAGATAAATGAAATATATTATAAAGATAAATTAGGTAATGAATATTGGAATGGAAAGTTAATTGAAAAACAAGAAGCAACTAAACAAGAAATTGAAGAATTAGAAAATTTACTTAAAGAATTTAACTAAATAATATAAGGAGGTTTTAAAATAATATGCGAGAATTTATCATAAGATTTTTTAAGAGGTGAGATATGTTTAATATTAAAGAAACCTTTAAAAAAGATGATAATTCTACTATTAATGATTTGATAATTGGATATATAATGTGCGTTTTAGTAAAATCGTAGATTTGTTATACGTCTATATTAATGATAGACTGAATCTAGGCTTTAAATGTTATACAAAAGAAAGGAGAAAAAGCCGTGTATAACACTGTGTTACAACACCCTAGTTATTATAGAGTAGGATTATATATAAGATTATCTGAATCAGATTCTGATAAAAGTTATGAATCAGAAAGTGAAAGTATTATTAATCAAAGAAATTTATTAATGAGCTTTGTAAAACAAAATGAATTTACTTTTGTTGATGAATATATTGATGATGGATTTACCGGTACTAATTTTGATAGACCTGGATTTAAAAGATTAATTGATGATATAGAAAAAGGTAGAATTAATTGTGTTATAACTAAAGATTTATCTAGATTAGGTAGAAATTATGTAACATGTGGATATTATGTAGATGAATACTTTCTTTTAAAGAAAGTTAGATATATCGCTGTATTAGATCAGGTTGATACTTTTTTAAATAATGTTGGTAATGAAATGATACCTTTTAAATCAGTATTTAATGATATGACTAGTAGAGATAATTCTAAAAAAATTCGTTCTATTTTAAGAAATAAAAAAGAAATTGGAAAATTTATTGGAAGCGAACCTAGTTTTGGATATATGAGAGATCCAGAAGATAAAGGACATTTATTACCTAATTCAGAAACTGCATATATTGTGAAAAAAATATTTGAAATGGCAAATGATGGAACAAGTGTAAGTGATATAGCAAGTTATCTTAATGATTGTAAATATCCTACACCAAGCCTATATAAGAAAAAAGAAGGTTCTAAACAAAAGGTTAATCCGATATGGACTATTTCATCAGTAAAAAAAATATTAAAAAATCAGATGTATACTGGAGATATGGTCCAAAATGTTCAAACTAAATTATCATACAAATCACCTAAAAAAGTAACGCTTAATAAAGAAGCATGGATAATTGTACCTAATACTCATGAACCTTTAGTTAGTAAAGAAGTGTTTTTTAAAGTACAAAATAATGTTAAAAGAAAACCTAAGACACAATCTAATAGAGAAAAAAGATTATTTGAAAATCTTATTTACTGCAAAGAATGTGGAAACACTTTAACAGTTACTTACCGAAAGAAACAAGATTATTGGACTGTTAATTGTAATAGGTATTCGAGAGATCCAAGAAGACATTTATGTTATCCACATTTTATACCATATGATAAGTTAGAAGAAGCATTACTAGATACAATAAAAAATACTTGTAAAAAATATTTAGATAAGTTAGATGTTAAGTCATTAGCAAAATTAGTTAATGATAAAAATAATAAAAAAGAAAGTAATGGGGAGGAAATTAATTATCTAAATAAAAGGATTAAAGAATGTAATTCTAAAATTGATATGTTATATGATGATAAATTTAAAGGTAATATTTCAGAAGATACCTATAAAAGATTATCTAGAGAAACAGAAATATTATTAAATCAATCTAAAGCAAGATTGGAAGAATTACAAAGTATAGATAAAAAGAAAATTGATTCTGCTAAAGAAATTAAAAAATATGAAGAAAAAATTAAAGAATTAATTAATCTTGATAAACTAAGTAGAGAATTATTACAATCCATCATTGATAAAATAATTATAGATAAAGATAGAAATATTGAAATCTTTTATAAATTCAGTTTGTTAAATAATATTTGATTCATAGAAGTTAGTTCTATACTAACTTCATACATTTAAAGGCAAGATAATAAAAATAATAAAGTTTAGTTGCTTATTAGCTTTGTGGTAGAATGGCACAAAGTTAGTGATATAAAAATTCAATTAAATATTTTTAGTAAATTTTAAAAAGTTTCCACCGACTTGGTGGAAAGTTTATAGTAAATATTAACTTGTGACCATGTCGGGTACAAGTAATATTTTAAAAAAATAATAACTTAAATCTAATTTGATACGAAAATATAAAATTAAATTTTTTGATGTATCTATTATAAAACTTATGCACACAATGTGCATAAGTAAAAATATTAACTTCCCGACAGGCTGTCGAGAAGTAGTTGATTTAATGACATGTACCAAGTTGAAGTAATAATTAGTTCTATTATAAATAATTAAATTAAAAATCAGTGATATAATAGTAATTATCAATTTTAGGTGGTGATAATATGCAAATAAATATTAAAACTATTAATAGAGCTATTAATCGAAAATTTCATAGGCCATTGAAAGATGGTTGTATTTATAATATTTCAAAATTAGATAATGAAAAAAGAGCAAAACATAACGAAACAATCAGCTTATTAAAACAAGCTCACGAAACATTAATAAATGTTGAATATAATCTAAATATATATAATTTAGTTGATGCTAATACTTTGTTGAGATCTTCATTTGAATATATAATGATGGCAATGATGATTCAATTTGATGAGAATGTTTATAATGAATTCACAACACTTGGGATTGAACGTGATAAAACTAGAGTTTGTGAAATAATTGATAAATTTAGAACACACATGAATGAAATTTCTGAAACAGCTTTTAAAGATATAAATCGGAAAGAAAAACTATCTATGTTAACAGAATTATATGATAAATTATGTAATTTTACACATAGTACTTTAATAGTAAGTACTATGATAGAAATTAACAGTAAAAAAGAAAAAGAAATATTTCAATTACTAATGTATCAAAATTATTATTTTTTAAAAATGCTTTTATTTCTATGTTTGAAATATTTTACGAATGATAATAAACATTATTTAGAATTAAGAAATGTCGGCTTTACTTATTTATTTTTAATGTTTATTATTAATAATAAAATAAAAGATTATAAGTTAGATTTATCAAAGTATAATGAATTATTATATTTTGATAAAAATACTAAATATTTCGAAAATGATAAAAAAAGTATGGAAAAACTTAGTTTTGAATTAAATGAACTAAAAATAGCTATAGAAGAAAATAGAGATAGTTTTATAAAAGAGTTATTAGAATTTTTAAAATAAATTTATTATGGGTTAGTTTTATATAATAGTTTAAATAATTAAGTAAGTTAGTTGACATAAACTACCGTTTTCGGTATAATTATAACAGAGGTGAAAATTATGGAGTTTATGACTACAAAAGAAGCTGTTGAAAAATGGAATATTAGCGAAAGAAGAATTAGACAATTATTACAAGATGGTAGAATTGAAGGTGCTGTTAAAGTAGGTAATAGTTGGAATATTCCAATCGATGCTGATAAACCTGTTGATAAAAGAATAATTAAACCAGATGATAATAAATTTAAATTTGATTTAGATGATAATTATTTTGATGAAGTAGATAGCTTAAAAAAAGAATTAGATAGTAAAAGACCAATACCAAAAGAAACTTTGAAATCTTTAAAAGAGTCTATTAATTTAGAGTGGACTTATAATAGTAATGGAATTGAAGGAAATACTTTAACATTAAGAGAGACACAAGTTGTTTTAGAAGGTATTACTGTAGGTGGCAAGTCTATTAAGGAACATTTAGAAGCAATTAATCATGAGAAAGCTATTTTATATTTGGATGATTTAGTAAAAGATAAAAATCCAATAACTGAATGGAATATAAAAAATATTCATCAGTTAATTTTAAAAGATATAGATAATGAAAATGCTGGAAGATATAGAAAAGAAAATGTAACTATAAAAGGAGCAACTCATATTCCACCAGATTATTTAAAACTGCCTGAATTAATGGAAAAATTAATACTTAATTACAATACTTGGAACGAATATCATCCAATAATTAAAGCTGCATTATTGCATGGAGAATTGGTTAAAATACATCCATTTGTTGATGGTAATGGAAGAACATCAAGATTACTTATGAATTTAGATTTAATGAATAGTGGATATAATCCTGTAATTATAAAGAAAGAATCAAGATTAAAATATTATGAAGCATTAGATAAGGCACATACTACTGGAGATTATACTGATTTTGTTAAATTGGTTACTAAGTTAGAAGTAGAGATGCTGAAGAAATATTTAGAATTGTTGTAGGTAATTAAATGAAAGAAAAAATAAAAATCAAAGTATTAAATATTGTAAGTGCAATTAAAATGTTTTCTATTAAATGTATTGAAAAAGTAAAAAATGTTTTATTTAAAATATGGAAAATAATAAAAAGAATTATAGCGTTTTCAATGAAGTATGTTGCATTACCAAGTTTATTTTTAATAATTTTTCTAATATTACCAATGTTATTTGAAAAAATTATAACTATTTTAATTGAAAATAAAATTATGACTGATAATATTGAATCTGGTTATCTAGATTTTTATGCAACTATTTTATCTGGACTATTTACTTTAGTTGGTGTTGCTTTAACAATAAAATATGAAAGCAATCAAAAAAAGGCAGATGAAACAATAACTTATAAACCAATATTAGCCGTAGATGGTATAAATAAAAATATTAATTGTATGACAAGAGAAGTGGGATTAGGAATTGGGTATAGTTCTTTAAATTCTGATCCTGATAGTGAAAGAAAATGCGAAGAATTTTTTGAACAGCAAAAAAGTCATAATCTAAAATATCGTTTATATATAAAAAATAAAGGTCGAGGAGAAACATTCAATGCTGTTATAGATGATTTTAAAGTAGTTGCTGCCAACTGGGATAAGGAAACTAATATACATTCTAATATAGGAGGAAATCAATATATAGGTGAAGTTTTAAAAGATGAATATATAGGCATAGATGTAAATTTGCCAAATTATTTGTTCATGCCAGAAAATATGGAAGACGTTTTATGGTATGAATTAAGAACAGATATATTAATTTCCTATAGCGATATGTTTAATAGAATTAGATATCAGTATTGTATTCACACCATTTATGAAGTTATAGTTGAAGAATTTGTTGAATCTCAACCATATTTTTATAAACAAGGATTTAAATATGCAAAAGTTGGTTATAAAATTTTAGATATAATGCCAGAAATGAGGATTTATTCTAAAAAGAAAAAAAAGTTTATTCATGAATATGAATATGTTACAGAAAAATTATAAAAATAAAATAAATTACACTTTGACCATCACGAGGTGGTGAAGGTGCGGAAATAATTTATCCACTTAGATCATCATCAACACTTCCGTCCATGATTTTAGATGCAATTGGTGAAAAAGGGCAAATAAAAAGAAAATACTACCAAAGAGTACTTCCAGAAGATCCTACTAAGGATTACTATTATATCATGCGAGAAACACCAGATACAACATCACTTTTAATCGAATATGGATTTATTGATAATGCCAATGATCGAAAAAAACTTCAAAATAATTTATTAGATTATGTAGAAGGCGTAGTCGAAGCCGTCGCTAATTATATAGGAGTTGAATATACAGAACCTGGGCAAACTCAACCAGGTAATAATCTTTATACAGTAAAAAAAGGTGATACTTTATATTCAATTGCTAATCGTTTTAATACTACTGTCCAAGTCTTAAAAAGCTTAAATAATTTAACAAGTGATACCTTAACAATCGGTCAAACTTTAAAAATTCCAACCGGTGAAGAAAATACCCAAACAACTTATAATGTTAAATCCGGTGATACTCTATATTCAATTGCTAATCGTTTTAATACTACTGTCCAAGCTTTAAAAACCTTAAACAATTTGACAAGCAATACCTTAACAATCGGTCAAATCTTAAAAATCCCGACCACGGATAATAATCTTCCAGAGGAAAGTACTGATGAATATACTGTTCAATCAGGAGATAGTTTATATTCAATAGCTCAAAAATTTAATACAACCGTTAATGACTTAATTGAATACAATCAATTAGCAACAACAATTATACAGCCGGGCCAAGTTTTAAAAATTCCTAAGGTAACTTCAACAAATATTGTCTATACGGTAAAAAAAGGCGATACCCTATATTCAATTGCCAATAATTATGGAGTAAGCGTTGATGCCATAAAAAAATTAAATAATTTAACTAGCAACACTTTATCAATTGGTCAACAACTATATATTCCTAAGGACTCAGTTGTAGAAGAAACTGATTTTGTTGTTTATGAAGTGAAGCCAGGTGATACTTTATATAGCATTGCCAAAAAGTATAATACAACCCCAGAAGCTATTAAAAATTATAACAATTTAACTAGTAATCTTTTAACAATTAATCAAGTCTTACAAATTCCAGTTGAAGGGGTATCTACTGAAAATGTTATTTATACAGTAAAAAAAGGTGATAGTTTATATCAAATTGCTAATAATTTTGGAGTAAGTGTTGCTGAAATAATGAATTTAAATAATTTAACTTCAACATTATTATCAGTTGGTCAAACTTTACTAATTCCAACTCGTATATTAGATTATTGAAAAAAATAAATAATTAAATTTATATACATTTAATTAAAAAGCACTTAATTAGATAAAATAAATATCTAAAAGTGCTTTTTATTATTAATTATAAAGTTAATATTTTATTTATTTTCAAGCGATTCTTAGAGACACATCATCTAAATCTAATGATTGTTCGCCATTTGCTGTTACTTCAAATTTTACTGTAATTCCTGTTGCATTTAATGGAGCTTGTGAAGTTATTAATTGATAGAAAGTAAAATTTCTATTTGATGCTGATATATCTTGTTGTCTAACTGTAATACTTCCCCCATTAACTGAACCAGTAGGTGTTTCAAATATTACTTTAGCATTAAGTCCAACTTGGCTTCCCTCACCACGTGCAAAGAAAGATAGAATGTAGTAGCAATTGCTATTTGTAATTGCAACCGTTTGTTGAATTGTTGATTTATCGTTTATGCTTACTGAATGATTTCCTGAGTGGACTCTTCCCTGAGCGTTTATTGATGATACGCCATTAGGATTAACAAAGATCCAGTTAGTTGGTTTATTATTTGAAACATTTTCCATACCACCATTTATAAGTAGTTCACCAGTAGAACGACATTGGCATTCGCATCTTCCTGTAGGGCCAGTAGGACCGGTAGGACCAGTAGGACCGGTAGGACCGATTTCTCCATCTTGTCCGTCAGTACCATCTTGACCATCAAATCCTCTTGGAATAACAAAATCTAATATGTGATTTGGACCCACAGTTGTGTCTGTTACCATTGCATTAGTTCCGGCATCACCAGTAGTTGTATTTCCTACTGAAAGAGTTTCAGCTGTTCCAGTGTCACCAGCAGGACCAGTAGGACCGGTAGGACCGGTAAGACCAGTAGGGCCGGTAGGACCAGTAGGACCAACAATTCCCGTAGGTCCAGTAGGTAAGAAAGCAAACACTACTTTTGGACAACACTTATCATGCTTAAATTTATTATCATGATTATTACAACCTTCAAAATTATTTTCCATATTCATTTATACCTCCTATAATATTCTATAAAACTTCTATTATTTTAATAATTATAATAAACCAGTTAAATATAAAATAATTTTTTTATAAAAAATATGCTATAATATATTTCAAAAAAATAATTATTTAACAATATTTCAAAAAATGCTACCAAAAGTTTACAAAAAGACACCAATTGTAGGTAGTGCAACCAATAGTTTTTAACGTATAATCTTGGTGGAGGTGAAAAAATGAAATTTTGTGACAAGTTGCCAAAACTTAGAAAACAAAATAATATAACACAAGAGCAATTAGCTGATAAAATGGGGGTTTCTAGACAAGCTGTTTCCAAATGGGAACAAGGCATATCAATACCCGACATGGATAAAATGATACAATTATGCAATATTTTAAATTGTACCTTAGAAGATTTACTAGATGATGGAGTAATTGAAGACAACAAAAATCAAACTAAAAAAAATAATTTTCAAGATTATTTTCATGATTTCTTAAAATACATTACTAATATTTACAATATGTTTTGTGCTATGAAATTTAAAGAAAAAATAAAATGTTTATTTGAAATGCTTCTTGTTTTTTCTATATTACTAATATTTTTTCTACTAATATTTTCCTTAATAGATGATTTTTTACTTGATAATCTTAATTTAATTCCTGTTGCCGGTAATTTAATCAGTTTTCTTTTATCTAATATCCTAATTCTTGCTTTAATTATCTTAGGGCTTATTATATTCTTTCATATCTTTAAAATTAGATATTTAGACTATTATGTGACAATCGAAGATAAAAATACAACTGAACAAAAGATTGAAACTCCAATTGAAAATGCAAATACCCTTGAAAAGACAACTAATCACGAATATATAAATATTCCAAAAAAAGAAAAAATTATTATTCGTGATCCTAAACATTCTAGTTTTTCCTTTTTTGAATTTCTAGTTAAAATATTCCTATTTATTACTAAAATATTTGTTTCCTTTTTTACTATTTTAGTTGTTATTTTCTTTTTATTTGCTATTATTTTCTTAGTATTTTTACTATGGCACATAAACTATGGAATAATTTTCTTATATATATCAATTGCTGTTTTTGGGGTTTTAATATTAACTTATATTTTCTTAGAATTATTTTATAATTTTTTAATTTCTCATAAACAACACTTTAAACGAATTTTTATTCTTGCAATTCTAGCTCTTTTACTTCTTGGCTTTGGAACTGGTAGTGCAATTGTTACATATTTAAATTTTGATTCCGTAGTTAAAATAGATACTAAAACTGATATTATCAAATTAGAAATGAATGAGAATCTCATTTTAATGAATGATACTTATTATTTTAATCCAACTTATGAAATTGATGATGACAAAGAAAATATTGAAATAAAAGTAGTGCATCCAACAATTACAGAGGTTTCTTTAAATAAATATCTTTCGTGGGATTACTTAATTACTAATTTATATTTACGAGGTAACTTTTTTAAAACTTATCATTTTGTATTAAATACAGTAAAAAATAAAGAAATGCTACCCCAAAATGAGCAATTGCCTTTTGATGTAACAATAACTTTATCAACTAAAAATTATCAAAAATTAATGTCCAACAAAGAAAAATATGAAAATTATTTGCAAACAATTTATAATTGAATAACTATTTTTGCAAATTATAATTTAAATTCATGTTATAATTAAATAGTTGGAGGTATTATATGTATGATGTTATTATAGTAGGAGCAGGACCAGCAGGATTGTTTGCAGCTTATGAATTAATTGAAAAAAAAGGTTTAAAAGTTTTATTAATTGACCAAGGTAAATTAGCTGAGCATCGTGTTTGTTCAATGAATAAATATGGAACGAAGTGTTTAAATTGTAATCCTTGTCAAATTTTATCAGGTTATGGGGGAGCTGGAACTTTTTCTGATGGTAAATTGAATTTTGTTCCCAAACTTGGCAAAAGCGATTTATATAAATATATGACTAGTGATGAAGCTGATAAATTATTAGAAGATACGGAAAATATTTTTAATAAGTTTAAAATGGATAGTGATATTTATCCAACTAATATGGAAGAAGCTTTAAAAATAAAAAAAGAAGTAGCTAAACAAGGAGCCAAACTCTTAATAATTAAACAAAAGCATTTAGGTAGTGATAAGTTACCTGGTTATATAACATCTTTTACCAACTATTTAAAAGAAAAAGGTATAACATTATTAGAATCAACTGAAGTTTTAGATATAGTTCATGAAGAAGCTAAAAATATTGTAAAATGCCAAAAAAATAAAAAAATGTTTCAATATGAAGGTAAGTATGTAATAGTTGCTCCTGGCCGAACGGGAGCTAAATGGATTCAAGAATTAGCTGATAAATATAAAATACCATATTTATCCCAAAGTATTGAAATTGGAGTTAGAGTTGAAGTTAGACGAGAACTTTTAGAAGATTTATGCAGTGTTATTTATGATCCATCAATATTTATAAAGACAAAAACTTATGGCGATGAAATTAGAACTTTTTGTACTAATCCTGGTGGATATGTAACTAAAGAAAATTATTATGGATATATATGTGTGAATGGTCACTCTTTAAAAGACATTAAATCTAATAATAGTAACTTTGCTTTTATTAGCAAAGTAAATTTAACTGAACCTGTAACTAATACCAGAGAATATGGAGAATCAATTGCAAGAATTGCCAATGTTTTGGGAGACTCTAAACCGATTATTCAAACGCTTGGGGATTTGAAAAAATTTCGAAGAACAAGAGAAAGTCGTTTAGAAAAACAATTTATTACCCCAACTTTAAAAGATTGTGTACCTGGGGATTTAGCTCTTGTTATGCCACATCGAATTATTACAAATATTTTAGATGGATTGGAAGCTTTAGATAAAATTATTCCGGGTGTTAACAATGACGAGACACTTCTTTATGGACCAGAAATTAAATTTTTTAGTAATGAAATAGAAACTGATAATCATTTTAAAGCTCATAATATGAATATATATTTTATAGGAGATGGAGCTGGGAAAGCGGGTAATATTGTAATAGCAGCTGCAACTGGTTTAGTAGCAAGTCGTGATATTTTAAAAAGATTAAATAAAAAGACAAAGTAAGACGTATAATATTTAGTAAAACAAATACTAAAATTAAATACGTCTTTTTAATATCAAAAATACTTTTTAAATTATTTAAATTCGTTGATTTTAAATTGTTTTTTCTATATAATATTATGGTAGGTGAAGTGTTATGGAAAATGTTACTTATTCTAGTTTGGAAAAAAAGATATTAACTTATGCTCCCTTTGATATTCCAAAATTACGAAGGGCTTATGAGTATGCCAAAAATTATCACAAAGATCAAAAAAGAGCTAGTGGCGAACCATACATTATTCATCCTTTAAATATTGCTTATATATTAGCCAATATGCGTGCCGATATGGATACAATTTGTGCTGCCATTTTACATGATGTCGTCGAAGATACAGAATCAACCTTAGACGAAATAGAAAAAAAATTTAACAAAACAATTCGTGATCTAGTAGATGGAGTTACCAAGATGACAAAACTAGATTTAAGCAGTAAAAAAGAATTATCAGCTTTAAATATTCGAAGAATTATTGTAAGTTTAGCAAGGGATCCAAGAATTATTATTATAAAATTAGTTGATAGACTTCACAATATGCGCACTCTTGAATATAAAAGTCCGAAAAAACAACAAAAAAAAGCTTTAGAAACCTTAGAAATTTATGTACCATTAGCATATTATATTGGAGCTAGTAAAATAAAAGATGAACTAGAAAATATTGCTTTTCGTTATTTAAAACCAAGTTTATATGGAGATATTAATAAACAAAGAGAAGAATTAAAAAGAGAAACGAAAGATATTTTAGAAGCTACTAAAAAGCAAATAGATGCATTACTTAAAAAAAATAATATTAAAGCTAAATTTGAAATTCGTTATAAAGATAATTATAGTATCTATAAAAAATTATTAACGCATATTCGCTTTGAAATGATTCATGATATGATGTCAATTAAAGTCCTTGTTAAAAATATTCGAGATTGTTATCTGGCTTTAATGTTAATTCATAAAGAATTTACACCAATAAATAATCGCTTTAAAGATTATATAGCTAAACCTAAAACTAATATGTACAGATCTATTCATACGACTGTTTTTGGACCAGAAAATCGTTTAATTCAATTTCAAATTAGAACCTTTGATATGGAAAGAGTTGCTATTTATGGTCTTACTTCTTATTGGTTTAAATATAAAAATAATGCTAGATTAGAAATGCAAAAAGATTTAGAAAATAATTTTCAATTTTTTAAATCTATTAAAGAGTTAGATAGTACGATTTTAGATAATATTGAATTTGTATCAAGAATCAAAAAAGAGTTATTTTCAAGTAATATTTATGTTTATACAACCAGTGGAGAAATAATTGAGCTTCCAAACGGAGCAACGGTTATTGATTTTGCTTATAAAATACATACGGATGTTGGAAATAGTATGGTTGCAGCTATTGTTAATGATGAAGCTGTTTCCCTTGACTATGTTTTAGAAAATCAAGACCGGGTAAGAATTATTACTGATGAAACAGCTTATGTACCAAAAGAGGAATGGTTAGATAAAGTTGTAACTACAACAGCTCGTAATAAAATTATGGATTTTATAAAAGATAATAATGAAAATTGACAAATTATCTTAAATACGTTACTATATCACAAGTATTAGGAGGAGTTTATGAATAAATTACAAGAATTAGCTGATTTAATGTTTCCAAATGTTAAGAAAACAATTGCTGATTATGAAAAAATATATCCCGAAAGATCTTTAAAAGAAGGAGCCAGAGTAACAAGATTTGCTCCAAGTCCGACTGGTTTTGTTCATATGGGAAGTTTATTATCAGCTTTTGAAGACTATAAAATAGCGAAAGATACTGATGGAATATTTTATTTAAGAATTGAAAATACTGATCAAAAAAGAAGTGTTGAAAATGGTATTGTAGGAATTTTGAATGATTTAAAAAACTTTGATATTATTCCCGATGAAGGAATGATTGATGAAGAACATAGTGTTGGGGCATATGGACCTTATATTCAAAGTGAAAGACAAGAAATATATCATACTTTTTGTAAAGAATTAGTTTTAAAAGGCTTTGCTTATCCTTGCTTTTGTAAACCAGAAGAATTAGAAGAAATTAGAGAAATTCAAGAGCTTAATAAAGAGCGAATTGGTTATTATGGATCTTTTGCTAAATGTCGTAGTTTAAGTATCGACGAAGCAATAAAAAAAATAAAATCTGGCGAAGAATATGTTGTTCGTCTAAAATCACCTGGAAATTTTAATAAAAAAATAATGCTTCATGATGAAGTAAGAGGTGATATTGAGTTCCCGGAAAATGATTTAGATATTGTTTTATTAAAATCAACTGATAAATTACCAACTTATCATTTTGCCCATGTTGTTGACGATCATCTAATGCGAACTACTCATGTTTGTCGTGGTGAAGAATGGATTGCTTCTTTTCCAATTCATTATCAGTTATTTCAAATTTTTAATTTTAAATTACCAGCTTATGCTCATTTAGGTTTAGTAATGAAAATAGATGAGAATGGAACGAGAAGAAAATTATCAAAAAGAAAAGATAAAGAAGCCAGTGTTGAATTTTATCATAAAGAAGGAATACCAAAAGAAGCTGTTAAACTTTATTTAATGACAATTGCTAATTCTAATTTTGAAGAATGGTTGGATAATAATCCAAATTCTAGTCTTGATGAATTTAAATTTGATTTTAAAAAAATAAGTGCTAGTGGGACTTTATTTGATGTTGAAAAACTTTTCAATATTTCCAAAAATTATTTAAGTCGTCAAAGTGCAAGAACTATCTATGATAATTTAGTTATTTGGGCTGAAGAATTTGAACCAGAATTTGCTTCTATTTTAAAAAATAATCAAGATTATGCAATTAAAATCTTTAATATTGAACGAGAAGTTGAAAAGCCAAGAAAAGATTATGTTAGTTATTCAAGTATTAAAAATTTTGTTTTTTATATGTTTGATGAATACTTTGAAAATCCTATCTACGAATCAACTAAAATAAGCGATAAAGAAGAAATAAAAATTATTTTAAACACTTATTTTGCTAAATATCTGGATTTGTCTAATAAAGATACTTGGTTTTTAAAAGTAAAAGAAATGACGGATGAACTTGGTTATGCTTCTAATATAAAAGAATATAAGAAAAATCCTAAAAATTATAAAGGAAATGTCTCAGATATAACTGGAGTAATTCGCGTTGCTTTAACAAGTAAAACGAATACCCCTGATTTATATGAAATCATGAAACTTTTAGGTAAAGAGAAAATTCAAGAAAGATTTACAAAGTATATTAACTCTTTGTCAGTAAAAAAGAGTAAAATAAATTAAAAAGAAAAGCTTTATAATATTTGAAGTTAAAAATAATTATAAAGTTTTTTT
>CALVOW010000013.1 GCA_944350445.1 uncultured Bacilli bacterium
AAGACACCACTATAAGCTCTTTATTTTATAAGGGATAAATAAATTTATGGTGTCGTTTTCCTTATGCCCATTAAAAAAATGCAGTATTTTTACTATGAAAAATGTATTAAAAATAGAGAAAGTGACTACTCATAATTTTATTTATTAAAAGGTTTTAAAAGAAAACTATCATGTTTAATGCTCAAATGAAAAGTAAAATTTTGTTTTTTAACAAAATTTAAAAAAGTGGGTTGACAGCTCTTCAAAATAATGATATATTATGTTCATCAAAAAAGGTGATACCACCCCAAATAAAGAAAGAAGGTAATTGTATGTCAGACAAAGAAAGACAAGAAGTAATTAATTTATTTAAAAACAATATTAAAGGATATATTGCAATCAATGATATTCAAGAAGCAATAACAAGCATTACATATTTATTTTGGAACAAAAAGTATTTAGAAAAATCTAAATTAGATTTGGCAAACATAGATAGTATTGAATCTTATCTATTACAAGGAGAAAAAGACAGTAATGATTTTTTATGGAACATTTATAATAGCATTAGACCATGCATGGTTGAATCAAATTTACATAACATTTTTAACTATTTGAATAATTTATCAGAAGAAAAAATTATAGATATTATTTGTGAAGACTATAGTATATATTCAAGATATAATATTTCAACTCCTAATTCAATAAATGATTTAGCATATCAAATATTAGAAAGTAATGATAATAAGGAAATACTTGATATATGCTCGTTTACAGGTAATTTCTTGACTTACTATGCTAGAAAGAAGAAAAATTATAATTTTACTGGTATAGAAATTAATGCTAGAAGTAATATTATTGCCCAAGAAAAAATGAATGCTTTAAGAGTAAATAATAATTTAATTAATGATAATGTGTTTAAACAAAATTTCAAAAAGAAATTCGATAAAGTTTTTTGTAATTTTCCTTTTGGATTAAAATTAAATGAATCTGATTATAATTTGATCAATAATCTTAATAGTGAAATAAAATATGAATTTAACAGTAGGATTTCTTCATGTTGGGCTTTTGTTAATTCAGTAATTAATTCTTTATCAAAAGATGGTAGAGCAGCAATTGTTATGACAAATGGAAGCTTATTTAAACTACCAGATCAAGAATATAGAAAATTACTTGTAGAAAATGGTTATGTTGAAGCTGTAATTTCATTACCAGAAAGATTATTTGCCAATACATGTATTCCAATAACTTTACTTATATTAAGCAAAAATAATGAAAGTATCAAATTTATTAATGCAGAAAAAATGCTCTCTAATCAAATTTTTCATAGTCACGTTAATGAATTAAATGTTGAAGAAATTATGAGTGAATATAATTCTTTAAACAATACCAAAAATTCAAAAATCGTTAGTAATGATCAAGTGGCAAATAATAATTACAGTTTATATGTTCAAAACTATATGGAAATAGAAAATATTGAAGTTAAAAATCCTAAAAAATTAAATGATGTATGTAAGGAAATTTATAGAGGTTACCAAGTTTCTTCAAATGAGATTAATCAATACTCAATCAATTTTGATGGTAGTGAAGAATATCAAATCGTTAATATTACAAATATTAATGATGGTGTTATTGATTCTAATTTAACTAAAATTTATCTTGATACTGATAAACTTAATAAATATGTTTTACATGATAAAGATTTATTAGTTACATCAAAGGGAACAATATCAAAATTTGCAGTAGTGGAATTAAAGAAAGATGAAAAATTAGTTCCAAGTGGTAATTTTACAATATTAAGATTAGATAAAAATATAATAAATCCGTATTATTTAAAAATATTTTTTGAAAGTAATAAAGGAAAAAGTATCATTAACTCAATTAAAAGTGGTGGAGTATTGCCTGCTATTAATTTAAGCCAGCTTAAAACAATAAATATCCCAGTTCCACCTCTTGAAGAACAAATTAAAGTAGTAAATAGATATTTGGCAAAGACAGATGAAATAAAGATAGTTAAAGATAAATTAAGAAAATTGGAAGAAAGTCTTACAGATATTGCGAACGAGGAGTTTTAATAGGAGGGAAGTACATGTTGGATTATACTGAATTAGAAAAGATAATTGACAAATTTAGAGAAGAACTAACATTAGCAAATAGAACAAGCAAAGAAGAGCTGGAAAACTTCCTAACTAAGCATAATATTGTTTTAAAAAATGACAATGAAAGTTATTCATATTGTGATATGAAGAATGCACAGATATTAATTGTTGGTCAATTAAATATTAAGATAAAAGATATAAATGGAATTTGTAAAAATCTTGGCATTGAGCCTGATAGATTAGTTTATGTTTCTTATGATGAGGCAACTAATTATCCTTTTGATAATTTAAGGTTTAGTAATAGATATTCAGATGTGATATTTGGAGCAACACCTCATATGGGAAGTGGTATAGATGGAAGTAATAGTATAATTTCTTATTTAGAAAATAATGCTTCTGAATTTCCAAATGTTTTAAGAGCATGTGATAGTAATGGTTTAAATTTAAATAAGACATCATTAAAAAATGCTTTGCTAAATACAAAGTTATATAAAGAATTAGTAGAGGGGGTAATTTAATGCTAATAAGTGATATAGAAAAAGAAGGATTTATTAAATTTGAAGAAGAAGATAAATCAAAAGAAATATCAAAAGATGATTATTATAAAGCTATAAAAAAAGCTTATATATCTCAATTAAAATATAGAAATGGTAAAGTTGATCCACAATTAAAAACAAAATATCAAGAAATAAAAAACAAGGTGAAAAAAGTTAATAACATGATTAATATTGATTTTATCATTTCAAAAATCACCAAACTCTAACAAAAATTAGTAATTTATGGTAAAATAATTATATATGTTAGTAAGTTTGTTTGGAAGGATTTGTTAGTTATGTTTGAGGATAAGAAAAGTTTAAGTGAAACAGAAATCAGAACAAGATATATTACACCTGCACTTGTGAAAGCAGGGTGGAGTTATAATAATATTCATGAAGAAAAATCTTTTACTGATGGTCGTGTAATTGATGAAGGTAAAGGTAAATACTCAAGAGGTGTTAGAAAGAGAACGGATTATCTTCTAACTTATAATTCAAGTTATATTGCTGTTATTGAAGCAAAAGATAATAATCATGCAATTGGTTTTGGTATGCAACAATCAATTGATTATGCAAAAATGTTAGATGTTCCATTTGCTTTTTCTTCAAATGGTGATGGTTTTATTCAAAAAAATATGTTGACTGGAAAGGAAACAGAACTAGGATTGGACAATTTCCCTACACCTGAAGAATTATGGAAACAATATATGACTTGCTCAAATATTAATGAAGAACAAGAAAAAATTATAAAAGAACCATTATATCCTTCAAAATATCCTCCTAGATATTACCAACAAATTGCTATTGAAAGAACTCTTAAAGCAGTTGCTAAAGGACAAAATAGAGTATTACTTGTTATGGCAACTGGGACAGGAAAAACTTTTACTGCTTTCCAAATAATTTATAGGTTATGGAAATCTAAACTTAAAAAAAGAATTTTATTCCTTGCTGATAGAAATATATTAATTGACCAAACAATGGTTAATGATTTTGCACCGTTTAAAGGAGCAATGACAAAAATAAAAGGTAAATATGATCCATCATATGAAATATATTTAGGATTATATCAACAATTAAAAGGATCAGAAGGAAGAGAAGATTTATATAAAAAATTTCCTCAAGATTTCTTCGACTTAATTGTTATCGATGAGTGTCATAGAGGTAGTGCTGCTGAGGATTCATCATGGAGAGAAATACTATCTTACTTTGGAACAGCTACTCAAATAGGTTTAACAGCAACACCAAAAAATGAAAAGACAATACATAATTATGAATATTTTGGAGAGCCAGTTTATACTTATTCTTTAAAACAAGGAATAGAAGATGGATTCTTAGCTCCTTACAGAGTATTAAGAATAGGACTTGATAAAGATATAGAAGATATTATTGTAAAAAAAGGAACTCGTAATACTGATGGAGAAGAAGTAGAAGAAGGAGTTTATGGTGGAGCTGATATTAATAAAAAATTAGTTTTACCAAATAGAGATAAATTAGTAGCTAAAATAGTAACTGACTATTTAAAAGATACAAATAGAAGAATGGATAAAACAATTTTCTTCTGTGTTGATGAAGAACATGCTGATAGAATGAGAAGAGAATTAATTAATCAAAACCTTGATATGGTAGAACATGATGATAGATATATCATGAGAATTACTGGCTCAGATGTGATAGGTAAAATGCAACTTGATAACTTTATTAACCCAAGAAAAAAATATCCAACAATTGTAACTACTTCTAAACTTCTTACAACTGGAGTAGATGCTAAAACATGTAAAGTAATAGTTATTGATACTAACATTAATAGTATGGTTGAGTTTAAACAAATAATAGGTCGTGGAACACGTATATCAGAAGAATTTGATAAATATGCCTTTACTATTATTGATTTCACTGGTGCTACGGAATTATTTAAAGATCCTGCATTTGATGGTGAAGTAGAAATAACTCCTGTTATATTAACAACGGATAATGATAGTAATCCATATAGTACGGAAAACAAAAAAATACCAGTAGAACCTAAAGATGTAATGCCGGCTGAAAAAAGAAAAGTAAAACCTAAAATAGTTTTACCTAATGAACAAGTTAGAGAGTTATATAGACAACAAAAATTAATTAATGAACATGGAGAATTAATTACAGAAAACTTTACTCAGTTTGTAAAAAATAAAATTACAGAAGAATATGCAACTTATTCAATATTTAAAGAATATTGGAATAAAGAAGATATGAAAGAAAAAATTATAAAAGCTTTAGAAGAAAAAGATATTTATCTTAATATTTTAGAAGAAGAAGTTGGGGAAGAATATGACCCATTTGATTTGTTAGTTCATGTCGCTTACGGTAAAAAGGCACTTACTAGAAGTCAAAGAGCAAGACATGTTAAACAAAGTGATTATTTTGAAAAATATGGAGAAAAAGCTAGAGAAGTATTATCAATTATTCTTGATAAATATGTAGATGGTGGAATAGAAGAATTAGAAAATCCTAATATTTTAAATATTCCAGAACTAGAATCATTTGGAACAGTATATCAAATTATTATGGTAATATTTATGGGATTACAAAACTTCCAAAAAGCATTAGAAGATATGAAAGATAGTTTATATAGTTTGGAGGCTTAATAATGGCAATTAATATGAAAAATATTAGACAAACAATGAGAAAAGATGATGGCGTAAATGGTGATGCTCAAAGACTAGAGCAAACCATTTGGATGATATTCATGAAATTGTTTGATTCTAAAGAAGATGAATGGGAGATAAAAGCTGGTTTACAAAATAAACCTTATGAAAGTGCAATACCAGAAAAATATAGATGGAAAAACTGGGCATTAGATGAAAGAGGAATGACCGGTGATGAACTAATTGATTTTGTAGAGCAGATGTTTAAAGACTTAAAACAATTACCAGTTAATAATGTTAGAGATAAAATAGTTCATGATGTATTTGCAGATACTCACAATTATATGAAAAATGGAACACTATTAAGACAAGTTATAAATGAAATAAATAAAACAGATTTCAATATAAATACTGAAAGACATGAATTTAATGACATTTATGAAAGTATGTTATCTGAATTACAAAGTGCAGGATCAGCTGGTGAATTTTATACACCAAGACCAGTTACAGAATTTGTAGTTGAAATGGTTGATCCAAAAGTAAATGAAAGAGTACTTGACTTTGCTTGTGGAACCGGAGGATTTTTAACTTGTACCATTGAACATTATGAGAAAACTGGACAAATAAATACTGCTGATGATGTTGAAAGTATTGAAAAAAACATTCAAGGAATTGAAAAAAAGCAACTACCTTATGCTTTATGTATGACTAATTTATTATTACATGGAGTAGATATTCCAAATATAGAACATAGAAATTCACTTACTGGCGAAGTATCAGGTTTTAGTGATAAAAATCAAGTAGATGTTATTGTAACTAATCCTCCTTATGGTGGAATAGAAGAAGATGGAGTATCATCTAATTTTGCAAAAGAATATCAAACAAAAGAAACTGCTGATTTATTTATGGCATTACTTATGGAAAAATTATCTGATAATGGAAGAGCAGGAATAGTATTACCAGATAGTATTTTGTTCGGCGATGGAGTTAAAAATAATATTAAATCAAGACTATTAAAAGAATTTAATCTACACACAATAGTAAGACTTCCAGAAGGAGTATTTGCTCCTTATACATCAATAACAACAAATCTTCTATTCTTTAATAAAGATCCAAAAGGAACAAAAGAAATATGGTATTATGAATTAGAATTACCAGAGGGACTAGCAAGATTTACTAAAACAAATCCAATTAAAAGACATCATTTTGATAAAGTAAGACAGTGGTGGAATAATCGTGTAGAAAATGAACAAGCCTGGTTAGTTAAAGTAGAAGATATAAAAAATTATAATTTAGATATTAAAAATCCAAATAAAATAGATGAAACTGAATCATATACTATTGAAGAAATCATTGATAAAATGAAAACTATTACAAAAGATAATGAAGAAATACTTTCTAAGTTAGAAGGATTGTTAAGATGATAAGTAATGAGTTATTAAAGAAAAAAATATTAGATGAAGCAATTCATGGAAGACTTGTAGAAAATGATCCATCATTAAAACCAATAGATGTTCGATCAATAAATGATGATATCCCATTTGAAATACCGAATAATTGGAAGTGGATACGCTTTGGTGATTTAGTAAAAGATTGTTATCAAGGTATAAATACTGCAGGTGATAAGGTTGAATTTGTTGAAGAGGATGGTGTTCCAATAATTCAAGTTGGTGATATGACTTCTGGTATTATTAATATTAATAATACTAAATTAATGAGTTATGAAGACTACGATTATTATAAAGATAAGTATCAACCTAAATATAATGATATATTTTATTGTAATATTGGAACAATTGGTTATCCTTTGATTTATAGAGAAAATTACAAGATGTTATTTCATTGGAACATTTTTGATATAAAATATAACGAAAAATATTCTGATGTAGTATTTTTAAAATGGTGCTTAGAATATTATACTGATATTTTTAAAAACATGACAAGCGGCTCTGCCATGAAATTTGTTAGTAAGAAAAAATTGTTAGATACTTTGTTTCCGGTACCACCTCTTGAAGAACAATATAAAATTGCAAATAAAATAGAAGAATTATTTGAACTAATCGATAAAAAAGAAAAAAATGATAAAGAAAAAGAAAAATTAAAAACATTATTAAAAGAAAAGATATTAGATAGTGCTATTCATGGGGAACTAATAAAAAATGATTTGTCATTACCAGCAATAGACGTTGAAGAAGTAAAAGAAGATATCCCTTTTGATATTCCAAATAATTGGAAATGGACAATTTTTGACCAAATAATTGATGTAAGAGATGGTACGCATGAATCTCCTAAATATATAGAATATTCAGATTATCCACTTATTACAAGTAAAAATCTTACAAAGAATGGTCTTAATTTTGAAAATGCAAATTATTTATCAAAAGAAGATTATGATTCAATAAATGTTAGATCGTTTGTAGATGATGGTGATATATTATTTGCAATGATAGGAAGTATAGGAAATCCTGTATTGGTAAATAAAACTAGAAATTTTGCCATAAAAAATGTTGCGTTATTTAAATGCTCTAAAAATGTCTTTAATAAATATTTATTATATTATTTAAAAAGTCAAGGAGATATGTCCAATAAAACAAAAGGCGGTGTTCAGAAATTTGTTTCGTTAAAAATTCTTAGAAATTATTTAATACCAGTTCCACCATTAGAACAGCAAAAGAAAATAGTAGAAAAAATTGAAGAGTGTTTTAAACTTATTGAGCAACTTTAAATAGTTGCTTTTTTTATGCCTTAAATTAATTATCAAAAAAAGAAAGGAGATTTAATTATGTTTTATAGAGAAGAAAAAGTATTTAATTATACTAAGATGAGTAATTATCATTTAAAAGATAAAAACTTATCTTTAAAAGCTAAAGGTTTATTTTCTATTATCTTGAGTTTACCTGATAATTGGAAATTTAGCAATGAAGGATTATGTTCCTTATGTAAAGAAAGCAAAACAGCAGTAGATAATGCTATTAAAGAATTAAAAAATAGGGGATATTTAAAACTTGTAAGAAGACAAAATTCTTTAGGTAAATTTTATTATGATTATGAAGTATATGAAAATCCACGTACCTGATTAGGTAATATAGATTTACCGTCTATGGATAAGCATATCTAATTAATAACTAATATATTAATTACTAAAAATAAATAGATAAAGATGATAAAACTAAATTTAATTTTTTTTATAAAAAACTCTTGAAAAATTTATTTTTTTAAGTGATAAATATTAAAACAAAATATTGGCTTATTTGCACTTAATTTAACTTATAAGAGATTTAAAGGCTAGTCTTGAACAGTTATTAAAGAAAATGCAAAAGGCTCTTAAAATGGCTTAAATTGATAATGGAAGGGAAGTGTTAGATATGTATTTAAAAAATACAAGCAACGATGTTAAAAAAATTATGGAGAAAATAGGGGAGTTAGACAAAATTAATAAACTTAAATTTATTACTTACATTTTAAATTTATGGAATAATAATCAAATTAATAGTTTAAATGAAACTAATCCAGATTTATTGGATGACAGTATTGATATAAATATATTTAATCCAAGTAGTATTGGATATCCCGATTTAGTAAAAATGTTAAAAGAATACTGGAATCATTTTTATCAGATTTATCGTTTTTATCTCAAAGAATATAAAGAGTTGATAACTTTGTTTGAAAAGCTATCATTTAAAGAAAAGAAAGATATACTATCAGAAATATTTTTACATTTAGAACATGATGAATTATTACCTGATAATGTTGATGGCTATGAAATAGCTAACTTAATTATAAAATTTTGAATATTTAAAAACTAAATTGTTATTTGAAAACTTAATATTTTCGGATAATAATTTAGAATAATTTTGTCCTTATAAAGGTATTAAGTTTTCGCTTTTTTTGTAGAACTTATTACCTTAAGTTCTTTTTTAGTTTTTAAAAAAATAAACTAAAGAGAAAGGACAAAAGATATGGAAAATATAAATAAGATACCATCTAAAATCATTGAAACTGAAATTAGTATTAAACTGCTTGAATACTTAAAAAACACATCAAAGATTGATGATGGTATGTATAACTTTTGTATTAATAAATTAATATGTAAAATTAATTTAGAAAAAAATAAAATTGATAATGATTATATAAATAATACAAGTAATTATAAAATATTAACTTAGGAGGTACTATATGGACTTATATACAGTTAGAAATAATATTATGAAAGGAATTCCACTGCAAGAATTAAAATTAAAAGTATGTTTTTATGCAAGAGTATCAACTGATAAAGATGAACAATTACATTCTTTATCTGCTCAAGTATCTTTCTTTAATGATTATATAAATAAAGTTCCTAACTGGCATTTTATAGGTTCATATATTGATGAAGGAATCAGTGGAACATCAGTTAAAAAACGTGAAGAATTTTTAAGAATGATCGAAGATGCTAAAAAGCATAAATTTGATTTAATATTAACGAAAGAAATATCAAGGTTTTCAAGGAGTACTCTAGACAGCATCAAATATACCCAAGAATTATTGCAAAATGGAGTAGGTGTATATTTTTTAAATGATAATATTAATACCATTTTACCTGATTCAGAGCTTAGACTTACCATGATGTCATCAATTGCTCAAGATGAAGTAAGAAGATTATCCGAAAGAGTATCATTTGGTATGAGAAGAAGTATTGATAGTGGGGTTGTTTTAGGGTGCTCCAATATTTATGGTTATGTAAAAGATAAAGGCAAACTTGTTATTGATGAAAAACAAGCGGAAATGATTAAAATAATCTATGATAGATATGCCAATACTACAGACGGTCTGTCCAAAGTATCAAGATATCTTTATAGTTTAGGTTATAAAAGTAAAACTGGTAAAAGACTTGATACTACGATACTTACAAGAATTATCGAAAATCCTAAATACAAAGGATATTATTGTGGTCATAAAACAAAAGTATTAGATTATCGTACTAAGAAAAAGAAAAAATTAAGTGAATCTGATTGGATTATTTATAAGGATACTGAAAATGTTCCTCCAATTGTTTCAGAAGAGTTGTGGGAAAGAGCTAACAAAAAATTAAAGGAAAGGCAAGATAGTTTTACTAATAGAGCCATTAATAAAAAAGTGTTTCAAAATAGATATACTTATTCCGGCAAAATTTATTGTGGTAGACACGGCTTAACTTATCACAGATCATCTGCTGGTAAACGAAAAAATAATCCAGTATGGGAATGCCAAGTATACCGGAAAGAAAGTTTAAAGGGTTGCTCTAATCCTAGAGTGTTTGAACAAGAACTAGATATAGTTTTTAAGGATATGTTTCATAAATTATTGAAACGAAGAAAGCATATTTTTGATGATATATTAAATGACTGTAAAAATTATTTAGAAACAAATAATAATGAGTCTGAAATAAAAAATATAGAATCCAAAATTTTAATGTTTAATAATAAAAAAGATAAATTACTAGAACTTGTTATGGAGGAGTATTTATCTAAAGAGGACTATAAAAAACAGGTAGATTTAATTAATGAAGAAATAATTACTAATCAAAACAGATTAAATGAATTACAAAATAACAAGCAAGATAAAAATTATATAGAAAATAAAATTAATGAATTAAAAAAGATGTTAGATAATTGTTTGACTGATGATGAGTGTTTCAGTGATGTTTTTAATGAACTAATTGATAGAATTTATGTTTATAAAGAAGAGAATAAAAAGATAAAACTAGATATTTATATTAAAACAGGAGAAAGTATAAATACATTCTCCGATAATTTAGGCAGAAAGTTTCATTTAATAGACAACTATACAACAAGTTGTCGCAGTTAGTAGTGTTGTTAATGGTGGCTCTTTATATAAACCATATGTTGTAAAAAGTATTAATGAACCTTTAACTAATAGTGTAATTGTTAGTAATGAGCCAACTTTTGTTCGAAAAACTATAAGTAAAGAAACAAGTGAAACCATGAAATATGCTTTGGAAAGTGTTGTTGCAAGAGGAGGAGGAAGATACGCCTATATTGAAGGTTATCGGGTCGGTGGAAAAACCGGAACAGCCCAAAAAGTTCAAGATGGTGTTTATTTAGATAATAATTATATTATGAGTTTTATGGCCGTTGTCCCAAGTAATGATCCAGAAGCCATTTTATATGTTGCCATTGATAATCCCAAAAATACAGCTCTTTTATCAAGTTATACAACAGCACCCGTTGCTAGAAGAATTCTTTTAGATATTATTGATGCCTTAGACATAGAAAGGCAAGAAGGTGGAATTGAAAAAGTAAGATATTGGGATGATGAAATATATTACACGCTTCCAGATGTTATAGGAAAAACGAAAAAAGAAGCTGTTAAAGATTTATTTTATTACAATGTTGAATATTCTGGTTCTGGAAATACTGTTCTTGATCAAAGCCCAAGTCCAGGAACTTATTTAGCTGCTGGTTCAACAGTTCGCTTACTTCTTGGAAATTAATCTTTGAAAATATAAATAAATACGATATAATATCCTTAGTAGGAGGCAATATGAAAAGTATTTTAGAAGAAGGAATAAGAGATTTTAAAGCGGATTTTAAAAGTGGGAATTGGCAAAGACAAATCGCAAATATTTTAACTTCTCTTCGAATTTTAGCACCATTTGTTTTAATTCCCCTTATTTGTTTTGATAAATTAAATATTTTTGTTATTATGGTCGTATTTTTCTTTTTAACTGACACTTTTGATGGCTATTTTGCTAGAAAATATAAATCAGTATCAAAATTTGGAGCTTATTTAGATGCTGTTGTTGATAAAGTATTTGCTATTAGTTTATTAATTCCTATTTTAATTCAAACTTCTTTAAATAATACTAATTTTCGTTTAGTAATTATTAATATTATCTTAGAAGTTGTAATTGGTCTTCTTAACTTGTATGCATTTTCGAAAAATTTACGCCCGGCTTCAACTAAGATTGGAAAAATTAAAACGGTTTTTCTATTTGTTTTATTAGGAATTTTATATTTAAGTAAAGTAATTAATATTAGTAATATTTATTTGTTTATTTTTATTATTCTAACAATTATTTTACAAATAATTACTATTTTTTCTTATTTAAGCCAAATAAAAAAAAGAAAAATTACAATTAATTCTTCTTTATAATTTTTATGTTTGGACTTCTTCCAGTTAAGTAATCCAAACTAACATCAAAAATCTTGGCAAAATTAAAAATAAAAGCTGTTAAAATCAAGGTTTTTCCACTTTCATAAGAACTAATATTTGACTGAGAAGTATTTAAAAGTTTAGCAAGTTCTATTTGGGTTAGTTTATTTTTTAACCGAATTTTTTTAAGTTTTTGACCAATTACTTTATTATTTAGTTTATATTTTTTATTACTATGAATGTTTACATCAGTTAATCCACAAACATAGTCCATAGAAACATGAAACAAATTACAAAAGGTGTTTAAGTGTTTTAATGGGATAATATGTTCTCCTGTTTCAAAGTAGTTATAACTTGATTTACTAATTTTTAAAAGTTTTGCCATTTCCCTTTGTGTTAAGTCATAAGACTCCCTTATTCTTTTTAAATTATAAAACATATTTACTACCACCATATAAATTTTCTCATTAAATACTAGTAAATTTTTCATTTGTCCATGTATTATGATATTCTTATTTTCTATTATTAACTTGGTAGTTTCTTGACATTTTATACCTTGATTTGTATAATTAATTTAATATTTAAAGGAGTGTTTATGAAAGAAAAAATTATATTAACCGGAGATAGACCAACAGGAAAACTTCATTTAGGTCATTATGTTGGTTCTATTAAAAAAAGATTAGAAATGCAAGATAAAGAGTTTAAAAAAATGTATGTTATGATTGCTGATAGTCAAGCTTTAACGGATAATTTTTCTAATCCGGAAAAAATTCGCGATAGTATTAAAGAAATTATTCTCGATTATTTAGCTTGCGGAATTAATCCTGAAAAGGTAACTATTTTTATTCAATCAATGATACCAGAGTTAACAGAATATACTTTTTATTTTTTAAATTTAGTTACTTTATCAAGACTTGAAAGGAATCCAACGGTCAAATCTGAATTAGCTCAGAAAGATTTTAATAATACGATTCCAGTTGGTTTTTTATGTTATCCAGTTAGTCAAGCAGCTGATATTACGCTTTTTAAGGCTAATTTAGTACCTGTTGGAGTTGATCAATTACCAATGCTAGAACAAACCAATGAAATAGTTCGTAAATTTAATAGTTTATATGGAAAAACTTTAGTTGAATGTGAGGGAGTTTTACCAGACAATGAAAATTCTTTTCGTCTTCCAGGAATTGATGGCAAGAGTAAAATGAGTAAATCACTTGGAAATTGTATTTATTTGTCCGATGATTCAAAAACAGTTTATGAAAAAGTAATGAAAATGTATACTGATCCTAATCATATTAATATATCTGATCCGGGTAAAATTGAAGGGAATGTTGTTTTTACTTATTTAGAAGTATTTGCTAAGGATGAAGATTTTAAAAAATATTTACCGGAATTAAAAAATTTAGAAGAATTAAAACAAGCCTATCAAAAAGGTGGTGTTGGGGATGTTAAAATTAAAAAATTCTTATATAATATTTTAGAAGAATTATTAACCCCAATTCGTATTAAACGTCAAGAATTAGAAAATAATATGGATTATGTTTATGAAGTTTTGAAAAAAGGAACTAAAGAGGCTCAGGAAGTAGCCAAAGAAAATATGAAAGAATTTAAAAAAGCTATGAAAATAAATTATTTTGAATAATTAAAAAGTCATATTAGTCGTATTAATTAAATTAGTATGGCTTTTTTTAGGAAATCTTTAGACTTTTTTGTCAACTTATTGATTAACTAAATTTGATTTGCTATAATAAATAAAGATTGGAGAGGTTATGTCTAAGTTTGATAAAGATTATTTAAAGTTATGTGAAAAGATATTAGAAGAAGGGGTAGAAGTAGAAAATAGGACTGGTGTTAATACCATTAAGATTCCTGGTTATTTTTTTGAATTTGATTTAGAAAAAGAATTTCCGATTTTAACAACTAAACAATTATTTTTTAAAAATGCTATTACGGAGATGCTTTGGATTTATCAAGCTCAGAGTAATGATGTTCGTTGGTTGCAAAAACGTGGCAATCATATTTGGGATGAATGGGAAATTGATTCTGAAGGATTATGGAAGGCAAACCAAAATGTTCTTGAAGATGGGAAATTAGTTAAGAAAGAAGTTGTAAAAAAATTTCCTAAAAAGTATGCGCATACGATTGGGACAGCCTATGGTTTTATTGTTAAAAAATATAATTTAATTGATAATTTAATTAATACTTTAAAGAATAATCAAACTGATAGACGTATGGTTATGTCTTTATGGCAAAATAAATATTTAGATACAGCTGTTTTACCTTCTTGTGTTTGGTCTAGTGAATGGGATGTAACGGATGGAAAAATTAATATGTGGGTTCATCAAAGATCTTGTGATGTTCCACTTGGACTTCCCTTTAATGTTACCCAATATGCTGTTTTACTTAGTTTAATTGCTCATGTAACAAATTTAAAACCGGGAAAAATCTTTTGGAGTATAAAAGATGCCCATATTTATGTTAATCAAATCGATGGTATCAAAGAACAAATTCGAAGAGGAAAAGAACTTGAAGATTTAGAAGCTCCAACTTTATGGATTAATCCAGAAATTAAAGATTTTTATAAATTTGATAATTCCAGGGCTTTAAAAGATATTAAAATAGTAAATTATAAACATCACGGAAAAATTGAATTTACTATAACTCAGTAGGTGATGAAATGAAAATATCAATGATAGCTTGCGTTGGCAAGAATTTAGAACTTGGTAAAAATAATGATTTAATTTGGCATTTACCAAATGATTTAAAATATTTTAAAAAAGTAACGAGTGGTCATGTTGTTGTCATGGGAAAAAATACGTTTAAATCGCTACCCAAAATATTACCAAATCGAAAAAATATTGTTTTAACGTTCCCCGATGATTCCGAAAAATTTCCAGATGAAGTTGAAGTATATCATTCAATACCGGAATTTTTGGAGGCTTATAAAGATTTTCCGGAGGAAATATTTATAATAGGTGGAGCTAGTCTTTATAAACAATTTTTAGAATATGCTGATACTTTGTATTTGACGGAAGTTGATTTAGAAAGTTCAGCTGATGTATATTTCCCAAGTTTTGATAAAACTTTATATGAAAAAGAAGTAGTTTTCGAAAATAGTGATAATGGTATTATTTATCATCATGTAATTTATAGGAGGAAATAATGGGGAAATTTATTGTTATTGAAGGAACTGATTGTTCTGGAAAGGAAACGCAAAGTAATTTATTGGTTGAAAAATTAACTGATATGGGATATAAAGCTGTTCGTCTTACTTTTCCAAATTATGATACGCCAACCGGAAAAATAGTTGGTGGTCCATATCTAGGTAAAAAAGAAATATGTGAATGTTGGTTTAGTGAGGGAGCTGTTAATTTAGATCCGAAAGTAGCTTCTTTATATTATGCAGCTGACAGAAAATATAATGAAAGTACTATAAAAAAATATTTAGAAGAAGATTATTTTATTATATGTGATCGTTATGTCAGTAGTAATATGGCTCATCAAGGTAGTAAAATTAAAAATGATGAAGAAAGATTTCATATGTATGAATGGATTGATAAATTAGAATTTTGGTTATTAGGACTTCCTAAACCAGATAAAACCATATTCTTGCATGTTCCCTATACATATGCTGCTAAGTTAAAGAAAAATAGAAGTTCTTTAGATGAACATGAAATGAGTGAAGAACATTTAAAAAACTCGGAAATTGCTTATATTGAATTATCAGAGCTTTATAATTGGAAACATATAAATTGTATTAAAGATGAGAAAATTCGGGATATTGAAGACATAAACAAAGAAATATTAGAATGTCTAAAAGAGTATTTATAGGAGGGATTATGTATAAAAATATTTTATTAAAATTAAGTGGTGAATCTTTAATGAGTGAGAAGGAAAATATTGATAAAGATAAAACCTTGGAAATTGCTAAATTAATCAAAAAAGTTCATGATATGGGAATTAATGTTGGTATTGTGGTTGGTGGCGGTAATTTCTTTCGAGGTAGAAGTCATCAAGATATGGAACCAATTAATGCTGATTCAATGGGAATGCTTGGAACTACGATGAATGCTTTAGCTCTTCGGGATGCTTTCAATAAAGTTAATCTTCCTAACGTTATTTTTTCTCCTTTTGATTTTCATGAATTAATTGAAGCTAAAAGTGAAGATGAACTAAAAGAATTATATAAAAAAGGAACGGTTGTTATTTTTAGTGGCGGAACTGGGCATATTGGGTGTTCAACTGATACAGCTGCTAGTATGAAAGCCATTTTAATTGGAGCTGATGTTATTATTAAATTAACTAATGTTGATGGTGTTTATGATAAAGATCCTAATAAATTTCCTGATGCCATAATGTATGAAAAATTAACTCACGAACAAGTGCTTGCTAATCCAGAAATTAAAGTAATGGATCTTAAATGTATAAAAGATTGCTTAGAACACGAAAAAGATATTTTAGTTATTAATTTTAATAATAAAGAAAACTTATTAAAAGTTTTAAGTGGTGAAAAAATTGGTACGGTGATTACAAGTCATGAATAAAAATGATTTGAAAATTAAAGAATATAAAAAGAAAAAAATTTATAAATATTTAATTATTACTTTAAGTCTTCTAACAATAATTTTAGAATCTCTTGCTCTTTTTAAAGTTATTTCTTATGTATGGGGACTTATACCATTTGTTCTATGTTATATAGTTAAATATTTTTATACGGGAAATTCTATCAAGAAAAAAGATAATAAAAAAGAAACCAATAAGTCAAAAAGTAATGAAAAAGAGAATCTGAAAAAATGATTCTCTTTTAAAATAGACTTCTTGTAATTAAAAAACATAAAATTAAAATTTGAAAAAGTAAAATAAAACAGTTTATTCTTGTAAAACAAAATAAAATGATAAATAATTGATAAAGACAAATGATTAAAAAAATACTTATTACTAAATTATATAAAATACTTGATTTTCTTCTAGCTCTGCAACTATTGCAATAGCAAAACATCCCGTGATTTTTTTTCTTAAACATAGTATCACCAATATAGTTTATGAAATTTTTTTAAATTGGTATAGTTTTTTTTAGGCAAATTTGATACAATAATTCTGTGATAATATGAAAAGAAAAATTAAAGTTAAAAATGTAATAATTTTATTATTTATTGTAGTATTAATTATAGGAGTTTTGGTCTTTTCTTTAAAAGATAAAAAAGAGACTAACAAAAACAATAATGATCAAGAAGAGACAATTACGGATTTTAAAGATATGGCTTTAAGTGAAGTAGAGGAGTATGCTAATAAAAAAAATTTCGAACTTGAGGTTACTTATCAATATAGTGATATTGAAAAGAATAAAGTTATTAGTAGTAAGACTTTAGATCAAAAAATAGAAATTGTCGTTTCCAAAGGAGCAATTCCTTATCAGGAATATAAAGATAAAAACGTAAATGAGCTAGGGGAAGTTCCAATTATGATGTATCATGGAATTGTTGATACAACTGAAAATGAATATACTGGTGGTAACGTTGATAAGGATGGATATAATAGAACTAGTAATGCTTTTTTAGAAGACTTAGAGTTTTATTATGAAAAAGGTTATCGCATGATAAGACTTAGTGATTATGTAAATGGAAAAATTGATGTAGAACTAGGTTTCAGTCCAATTATCTTAACATTTGATGATGGAAATGCTAATAATTTTAAAGTAATTGGTCGAAATGAAGATGGATCTCTTAAATTTGATCCAAAGTCAGCTATTGGAATTTTAGAAAGTATTAAGGAAAAATATAAAGATTTTAATGTAACGGCAACTTTCTTTTTAAATAGTTCTTTATGTAATCAACCAGAATATGATGAAGAAATTATTAAGTGGTTAGTTAGTAATGGCTATGATGTTGGAAATCATACAACTAATCATGCTAATTTTTCAAATATTGATACTACCAAAACTCAGGAAGTAGTTGGAAAAATGTATAATACTTTGGAAAGTATTATACCAGGAAAGTATGTTAATATTGTAGCTTTGCCATTTGGTTCACCTTATAAAAAGACTCATACTAATTATCCTTATATTCTAAATGGTGAATATGATGGTAAGGCTTATGAAACGAAAGCTGCTCTTCGTGTTGGTTGGGAAAGTGAGTTATCCCCATTTGACTCTTCGTTTGATCCTACATTTTTAAAAAGGTGTCGTGCTTATGATAACAATGGTAAAGATTTTGATATTGAAATGAATTTTAAATTACTTGACAAAGATCGATATATTTCTGATGGTGATATAGATACAATTGTTGTGCCAAGAAATTTGGAAAGTAAACTTAAAGAAACAGATTTAAATGTAATTACTTATGAGGAGGAAAAATGAAAATATTAGTAACAGGGGGATGTGGGTATATTGGTTCCCATACGGTTGTTGATTTATTAAATGATGGATTGGAAGTCGTAATTGTTGATAATTTAGTAAATTCGAAACGAGATGTTTTAGAGAAAATAAAAAAAATAACAGGTAAGTGTGTTACTTTTTATGAGTATGATCTATGTGATATGGAAAAGTTAGACAGTATTTTTAAAAAGGAAAGTATTAGTGCGGTAATTCATTTTGCTGGTTTAAAAGCGGTTGGGGAATCAGTTTCAATTCCTTTAAAATATTATCAAAATAACTTAACAGGTACTATAAATCTTCTTTTATGTATGCAAAAATATAATGTTAAAAAAATAATTTTTTCATCAAGTGCAACTGTTTATGGTAATCCTAAAACTTTACCAATTAAAGAAGACTTCCCACTTTCTACAACTAATCCTTATGGAACAACGAAATTAATGATTGAAACAATTTTAAAAGATTTATATCAATCAGATAATAGTTTTGATATTGCAATCTTAAGATATTTTAATCCAATTGGCGCTCATAAATCAGGCTTACTTGGAGAAGATCCAAATGGAATTCCTAATAATTTAATGCCATATATTGTTAAAGTGGCAACTGGTAAACTTCCTGTTTTAAATATTTTTGGTGCTGATTATAAAACTGTAGATGGAACTGGAGTAAGAGATTATATTCATGTTTTAGATTTATCTTATGGTCATATGTTAGCTTTGAAAAACAAAAAAACAGGATTAAAAATTTATAATTTAGGCACAGGAAAAGGAACAAGTGTTTTAGAACTTGTTACCATGTTTGAAACTGTTAATAAGGTTAAAATAAATAAAAAAATAGTCGGAAGAAGAGAAGGTGATATTGATGCTTGTTATGCATCATGTTCTTTGGCTGAACGAGAACTTGGCTTTAAATGTCGTTATACATTAGAAGATATGTGTTTGGATAGTTATAATTATGTTAAAAATAATAATTAATTTATAAAGAAGGTAGGTAGTCCATCATCTTCTTTTTTTTCTGTTTGTTTATCTTCTCTATTTTGTCTATTTTGATTGTTTACAGTTTGATAATTATGAGAATTATTATCAGGTTCATTAAAGGCTGACATTATTTTTCCGAAACTTTTTAAATTGCCCCAAATAGGTTTAATTTGATAATAAACAGGGATTGCTTGATTAATAACATTTAAAGTTTTTTGAGTATTGTTTAAAACGTTTCCCCATTTTATATTTGAAAGAGATCGAAATAATCCACCTCTTGCAGCATTTCTAACGCCCATTCCCGCTGCATTTCGCATCAAACCACTTTGCATACCATTCATCATACCTTGATTCATGTAAGGATAAAAATTATATGGATTGTTAAACATAGTTTCACCTCTTAACATTATATGATTTTTTTAAATTTTGTTTACTATCTAAAAAAAATATTATATAATACGTTTAGGTGATGAGATGTTTGGTTTAAATATGTCTTTTTATTTATGTGATACGGTCGGTTTTTTAAGAATTATGTATTTTATTAAGCTATTTTTAAATATTATAAGATTTGTTGTACCAATTATTGTTATTTTTATGATTGTTCTTGATTTAGTTAGAAATGTTATTAATCCTAATGATAAAGAAGGAATGAAAAAAATTATTAATCGCGTAGTTGCAGCTATTGTTGTTTTTCTAGTTCCAACATTCATCAATTTGGTTGTTTATTTAATTAGTTATATTGAATTAGCAAGTGATAGTAATACTGATTATAAAGCAAGTCGTTGTTATATGAATGCAAATTTAGCATGTATTGAGAAAGTTGAAAATTATTTGAATTGTGATGGTTATGATGGTGAAGAAGAAGAAAGATGTAAGACATTTAGGCAATGTAATTCGTATACTTTATCAGAAAGCTGTTCAATTAAAACGGAGTTTGATGATATTAACTGTAAAACAATTAATTTTGATAAAGATACGGATTTTACAACTTATAACAATGATTATACAAAGTTTGCTGTTTAGTGGTTAAATATGAATGGAGTTTTATTAATTAATAAAGAAGAAGGATATACTAGTCGTGATGTTGTTAATATGGTATCAAAAAAATTACAAATAAAGAAAGTTGGTCATGCAGGAACCCTTGATCCTTTGGCAACTGGTCTATTAGTTATTGGAGTTGGTAAAGCTACGAAGATTTTGGATTTATTGACGCTTGATACCAAAGAATATATAGCAACCGTTAAAATGGGACTAGCAACCGATACTTTGGATATTACTGGAAAAGTAATTCAAAAAAAAGAAGATTTTACAGTTAATAAAGAGAAAATTGAAAAAGTTTTTAAGAAATTTTTAGGCACTTATTTGCAAACAGTTCCTAAATATTCAGCTGTAAAAATTAAAGGGAAAAAATTATATGAATATGCACGGAGTGAAAAAGAAGTAGTTTTGCCAAAGCGAAATGTTACGATTTATAGTCTTTCTTTATTAGAGTATGATATGAAAAAACAGGAGTTTACGTTTAAAGCTTTGGTGAGTAAAGGAACTTATATTCGCAGTTTAATTTCTGATATTGGCAATTGTTTAGGTATTCCTTGTACAATGAAAAAGTTAGTTCGAACTAAAAGTGGTAAATTTAATATTCAAGATAGTGTAAAGATAAATGATAAATTTAAGGTAATTCCTATAAGAGAAGCCCTTGATTTTCCTATTTATCAAGTAAATGATTTAGATTTATTAAAAAAAGTTAAAAATGGTAATTTGGTATCTTTGAAAAAAAATCTTGAACCAGTTATTTTATTTGTCGATTCTAATCAACAGGAAATAGCTATTTATAAAAAATTAACAATTCATGATTATAAAGCATTTAAGGTATTTTAATTTTTTTTTTTGTATGGTATAATCATTTTAGGAAAATAAGATGGAGGATATATGTATACGGAATATAATAGTCAAAATATTTATGAAAAACCTGATAACTATGAAAAGCCAGAAAAACCAAACCGTTTTTTTTCTGTTCTTTGGAAGATACTTTTAGTTATCATTGTTTTGATTTTATTGTTTTTACTTTTAATTAAATTAGGAGTAATTAGTTTAACATCTAGTATTGCTCCGGAGGCTATTCTTTTAAATACTAATGAAGTAGGAATTAAAAAAGGGAATACTTATCAGTTAGTTTCGACAGTTTTACCAGATAATGCTACTAATAAACAAGTAGTTTGGACAAGTAGTAATCCAGATATTGTAAGTGTTAATGAAGTATCTGGCTATATTGAAGGTTTAGAAGTAGGGACAGCAGTTATTACAGTTAAAACTTTAATTAATGACAAAACTAGTGAATGTGTTGTTAATGTAACTGATAGAAATATTTTAGTAAATAGTATAAATCTTAATGAAAAATATATTAGTTTAGCGGTTGGTTATACACATAGTTTAACTTATCGAACGTCACCAAGTAATGCAACAGAATTAAGTTTAAAATTTTCAAGTAGTGATCCATCGGTTGCTACGGTAAGTGCTAATGGTGTAATAACGGGTGTTAAAGAAGGAAGTGCTATTATTACGGTTTCATCTGCTAATGGTTTAGCAAGAGATACGGCTTATGTAACAGTTTATAAGAGAGGTGCTTCAACTATTTCTGATGGGGAAAGTGTAATAACGGAAACTTATCCTGAATCAATTAATATTTTAAATGAAAGTGTTAATTTATCAGTTGGAACTACTAGTCAATTGATTGCTGAGGTTTTACCTAGTGATGCTAATCAAAATATTTCTTGGTCTAGTAGTAATTCCAATGTTGTGACAGTTGATAGTAATGGACTTTTAACAGCTAAAGGAGTAGGAACAGCTACTATTGTTGCTAAGACTATTAATAATATAACTGATACTTGTCAAGTAACCGTTGGAAATTATTCTTTAAATTTAAGAAGTATTTTAATTACAACTGATTATAGTGTTTTACCAATTGGTAGTAAAAAGCAGTTGGTAGTAGCTTTTAATCCAAGTAATGCTACTAATAAAACAGTTACTTGGTCTAGTAGTAATACAAGTGTTGCCACGGTTGATAGTAGTGGAAATGTAAAGGCTATCAGTCCTGGAAGTGCGGTTATTACAGCTAAAGCTAGTGATGGTGGTTATACTGATACGGCAATTATTGAAGTAGTTAATTATGATAATCTAATTGAAGAAAAGACTCTTTCTTTTGCTAGTAGTAGTTATTCAATTGGGGTAAATCAAACGGTAACTTTAAATCCTATTATTACTCCAAGTAATGCAACTTTTAAGGCCGTTGAATTTCAAAGTAGTAACACAAGTATTGCTACAGTTGATGCAAATGGGGTTGTAAGAGGTATTGCTCCGGGGCAAGCAACTATTACAGCAACAACGAAACGAAATGGTATTAAAGCTAGTGTAACTGTAACTGTAAAAACAATTTCTTCAACGTCGGTTTCTTTAAATAGCACTAGAGTGTCAATTAATAGAGGTGGTACTTTCTCATTAGTTGCTACAGTTAATCCAACGAACGCTACTAATCAATCTGTAACTTTTAAAAGTGATAATCCAAATATTGCAACCATTGATTCTAACGGTATTATTACTGGAGTTGCAAGTGGAACAGCTACTATAACTGTAACTCCAAATGGTGGGGGAACCTCTTCGACTTGTTTAGTTACTGTAAATTAAAAAATTATTTTGAGAATATTATATTAAATTATGATATTCTTTTTTTTATAAAAATTAATGTTAACATTTTTTTAAAAAATATATTATTTTTTATGTAACTATGGTATACTACTAATATAATAGGTTGGTGGTGCGTTACATGTACATGGATGTTTTTTTCTTGTTATTAAGCATTGTTGTCATTGTTAAAGGTTCAGATATGTTAGTGGATGGATGTGTAAATCTTGCTAAATTTTTGCGAGTTCCAACACTTGTTATTGGCCTTACAGTTGTTGCAATTGCAACAGGTGTTCCGGAAATTGCTATTAGTATTACTTCCTCTATAAAAGGATCTAATGGCCTATTGCTTGGTAATTTATTGGGCTCAAATATGTTTAATATTCTCTTTATTTTAGGTTTGATTGCTCTTATTAAACCTCTTCTTGTTAAAAGAGAAATTATTATCAAAAATTACTTATTTGCCCTTTTATCGTGTTTTGTTTTATTTGTTATTTCTTATGATGTTTACTTTGGTGATGAGTTTTATAATGTTATTACAAGAAGTGAAGGAATTTTACTTCTTTGCTTTGCTGGAATCTTTTTATACTCAACTATTCTTGGAGTTATGGATGAGAGGAGATTAAAAGTTGAAAAAGGTAAATTTACAGCCAAAGATGCTGTTTGTATTCTAATAGGTATTTTAATGGTTGCTATCTCGGCCGAAGTAATAGTAAATAGTAGTGTTAATATTAGCAAATGGTTTGGAATTTCCGAAAATTTAATTGGTCTTACTGTAATAGCCGTTGGAACTAATTTACCGGAATTAGTAACTTCAGTAGTTGCTGTTCGAAAAGGCGAAATTGACATGGCAATTGGTAATTTAGTTGGCACGAATATTTATAATATCTTTTTGATTTTAGGAATTGCCGCTACAATTAATCCAATTGCAATTAGTCCGGCATCTTTTATGGATATTATTATTTTAGCTATTACAAGTATAATTGTTTATATATTTATTCAACATAAAAAAGATATTAGTAAAATGGAAGGGATACTTATGATAGGTTTATATATAGTTTATATTGTATATGTGGTGATAAGATGAATTTTTATCAAGAAGATATAGAGAAAATTTTTGAAAATTTAAAAACAACAGAAAACGGTTTAACAGAGAAAGAAGCTAAGGAAAGGCTTTTAAGATATGGAAAAAATGAATTACCTAAGAAAAAAGCCGATAGCATATTTAAAATATTTTTCACCCAAATTTTAGATCCCATTGTTCTACTTTTAATTGTAACAATTATATTTTCCTTCATAATTGGGGAAATTTATGATGCAATAGTTGTTATTTTTATTGTTTTAGTTGATCTTTTAATGGGAACAATTCAAGAATATAATGCTGCTAAAAAAGCTCGTAGTTTAGAAAATATTATTAAAGTTAAATGTAAAGTTTTACGTGATGATAAAGAAGTTATAATTGATTCAAGTGATTTAGTTGTTGGGGATATTGTTTTTTTAGAATCAGGAAATAAAGTTTCAGCTGATTTAAGAATAATAGATTCTTATAATTTAACTGTAAATGAATCTGTTTTAACCGGCGAGAGTTTAGGAGTTTATAAGAATAGTGATGTGATTAAAGAGAAAAGAGCTATTGGTGATCGTTTAAATATGGTTTATGCTGGGTGTGTTATTTTAACAGGTCGAGCTACTTGTGTTGTTGTTAAAACGGGAATTCATACAGAAATTGGTCAAATTGCTAAAACTGTTACGGAATCACGTGAAGAAAAATCACCTTTAACGATTAGAGTTGAAAAATTTTCTAAACAAATTAGTATTGTTGTTTTAATTCTTGCTGTAATTTTAACGATTATATTAATTGGCAAAGGTAATGAAGTAAATGAAGTTTTTATGTTAGTTGTTGCTCTTACTTTATCAGCTTTACCAGAAGGATTACCACTTGCTCTTACAATGGCTTTGACAATTGCAAGTAACCGTATGTTAAAGAAAAATGTTATTGTTAAAAAATTAAATTCGGTTGAATCTCTTGGTAGTTGTACTTTAATTGCTAGTGATAAAACAGGTACTTTAACTGTTAATGAACAAACAGCTAAAATAATTACTTTGCCAAGTTCTAAATCATTTGAAGTGACAGGAAGTGGTTACAATAATAATGGAAAAGTTATAATTAATGATAAAAAAGATTTGCCTGATATTTTAGATATTATTAAATTAGGTTTAATTAATAATGAAGCAAGTTTAACAATTAATTCAGATAATGTTGAGTATCAAGGTGATTCGATTGATGTTGCTTTTTTAGCTCTTGCTAAAAAAATGGATGTTGATGATAAGAATATAAAAATAATTGATTCTATTCCTTATGAATCTATCAATAAATATTCAGCTGTTTTTTATAAAATAAAAGGTGATAATCGTATTTATGTTACTGTTAAGGGATCACCTGAAAAAATATTAGAGTTTTCGAAAAAAATGTTAGTTGATACTAAAGAAAAAGAACTTGATAATGCTTTTATTAAGAAGCAAAATGAAACTTTAGCAAGTGAAGGATATCGTGTTATTGCCCTTGCTAGTGGTATTTTACCTTTGGAAAAAGATAAATATGAAGAGTCTGATATTAAAAATTTAGTTTTTAAAGGATTAGTAGGTTTTATTGATCCAATACGTGATGATTGCAAGGAATCTATTAAACAGTGTCTAGATGCAAGTGTCAAAGTAATTATGATAACTGGAGATCATCCATTAACGGCTTATAAAATAGCCAATGATTTAGGTATTGTAAGAGATAGAAAAGAAGTAGCTACTTCTGAAGAAGTCGAAAAAGCTTTAAAAAGCGGGGTTATTAAATTTGATGAGTTTATAAAAGATAAAAAAGTTTTTGCTCGTGTAACTCCTCTTGAAAAATTAGAAATAGTAAATTCTTTTAAAAGACAAGGTGAATTTGTGGCTGTTACTGGTGATGGTGTTAATGATGCTCCCGCTATAAAAACTGCTAATATTGGTATTGCTATGGGTTCCGGAACGGATGTAAGTATGGAAACAGCTAATATGATTTTAACTGATGATAAATTTTCTTCAATTGTCTCAGGAATTATTGAAGGAAGATGTGCATATAGTAATATTCGCAAAATTACTTATATGTTAATTTCTTGTGGGTTTGCCGAAGTATTATTCTTTATCTTAGCAATTATTTTGAATTTTCCAATGCCACTTCTTGCTATGCAACTTCTATGGTTAAATGTAGTTACTGATGGTTTACAAGATTTTGCTTTATCATTTGAAGCAGCTGAAGATGATATAATGAAATACCCTCCACGTTCACCAAAAGAAAATTTATTTGACAAAAGATTAATTCAAGAAGTCTTATTATCGGGAATTACAATTGGGGTTTTAGTATTCATAGTTTGGTACTATTTGATCGAAATATTAAATTTTGATATTAATGTTGCCCGTGGTTATATTATGGCTTTAATGGTATTTATTCAAAATATGCATGTCTTAAACTGTCGAAGTGAAACTAAATCAATTTTTAGTAACAAAATAAAGAAAAATAAATTTGTTTATTTTAGTATTTTTTCAGCCATTATTTTACAAATTATTATTATGGAAGTTCCTTTTTTAAGTCATTTCTTTAAAACAGAATCAATTCCAGTTACTCATTTAATAATTTTATTCTTAATTTCTTTAACAATTTTGTTTGTAATGGAAATGTATAAAATGTTTAAATATAAAGAAACAGGTGAAGTCCATGAAAAAAGTAATTAAAATTTTTCTATTCTTATTTGTATTTTTTATCATAAATATTAATACTTTTGCTGTTGGGGTTTCTAAAGATGAAATTTCTAGTAATATAGAAACTAATCATTATAATCTTGATGTTGGTGATTATTTATGCGTTTATAAAACTCCAAATGAAAATAGCTATGTTGCGGTTAAATTTTTTAAAAAACTTACTAATGATAGATATGAAATAATGGTTTACCATAATGATGATTATCTTTTTAATGTTTATGATGAAAGTATTAGACCTCTGCCTGATGATTTGATTTATAATAATAGTAGTTTTTATTTAAAAACAACTCCAAATTGTTCAGATTATGTGTTTTATTATAGTGGTAATGATCAATATTATACAATTTATTCAAAATCAATATTAGAAGAAGAATATGGTAGTTTTTCACCTGAACCGGGTGATATGCTTTTTGATGATGAACTTAGTCTTTTAAATATTGAAGATGATAATCCCATAATAACTAAAAATCCAGCTAATGATGCTTTTATTATGATAAATGGTGATATATATTATTATGTTCCTGATGCAAATGGTGGCTATTTTCAAGGTAATGGCGTAACAGCATGTTATGTTGAAACGGATCCTAATAATGAATTTAGTTATCGAAGAGGCCAACTTCCTTCAGACATTTCAGAACTTAATTCAGCAGAAATGGTGGTGCAAATAGATACAACTGGTGTTTGTGGTAGTGCCGGTCACATGATTTTGAAAAAAACGGCTGCTAATCAGGGTAATGGTAGTAGTTTGATTGCTGGTGAGGATATTACTTTGCTTGATAAGTATGTTGTGTATGGAAATAGTGAAGATTATATTTTAATTTATATAGTTGATTCAAATATTATGCTTTATTCTTATGGTCGGATAGTTATTGAAGTTGAAAATATGAGTAAATATAATCAAATATTTTTAAGTCAAAATGAGAAATATTATCCAAAATATTTAATTTATTCCGATAATGCTTATTATTTTTCGGAATATAAAACTCTTCAAGATGATGCAATTGCTTATAATTATACGGCAAACATTAAATTTCATAGCAATTTAGCAAATCATAAGTATGCTTCAACTGACAAAGTATATACCTCACTTTCTAAACTATTTAAAACAGAAAATGGTGCTGAAATAACTTTAGAAACTTGTCAAGATTTATTTAATCCCGAATTTCTAGAATTTTTAAATAATAATATTTTTAAAATTATTTATATTGGTGTACCAATTATTTTAATTCTTTTAACATCATTTGATTTTGCTAAAGTTGTCTTTGTTGATGATAAAGAAGGAATTCAAAAAGCTGGAAAAAGATTTGGAAAACGAGTTGTGGTTGCTATTTTAATTTTTTTGGTACCTACTATTATAATTTTTATTAGTAATATAATGGGAGCAGATCAAATTGATACTTGTGTACAATACTTTAATGACATGAGTGAGACTTATTGATTTTTTAGAATGTTTGAATTCTTTCAAATATTCTTTTATTTTAATTTACAAATTATTAAAAAGTTAGTAAAATATTTTTGAGGATGTGATAGTATGCCAGAATTACCTGAAGTAGAAACAGTAAAAAATGTTTTAAAAAAAGATTTAATAAATTTAAAAATTACAAAAGTTGTAGTTAATTATAAAGATATGATAAAAACGGATTTAGATACTTTTTTAAACTCTTTAATTAATGAAAAAATAGTTGGTATTAAAAGATATGGGAAATGGTTAGTTTTTGAAACGGAACATTATGATTTGGTTAGTCACTTGCGAATGGAAGGAAAATATTATTATACTAAACCAAGAGAATTAACTAAACATGAACATGTTGCTTTTTATTTTGATAATGATTATATGTTAATATATAAAGATGTTCGAAAATTTGGAGTAATGTTTTTAGTCAAAAAGGATAAACTATGGATAGATACACCACTTGCCAAACTTGGCTTAGAGCCTTTTAATGCTAATTTAAATGCTAATTATTTAAAAGAAAAGTTTCAAAGTAAAAGAGTACCTGTTAAAACAGCTCTTTTAGATCAAGAAATTATATCAGGACTTGGAAATATTTATGCTGATGAAGTATTATTTAAAAGTAAAGTTTCTCCGTTTAAAAGAGCTAATTTATTGACCGAATTTGAATGTAATAATATAATAGATGCATCCAAAGAAATACTTAAAAAAGCCATAGAAAAAGGAGGAACAACAATTCGTAGTTATACATCAAGTCTTGGAGTTGAAGGTTCTTATCAAGATTATCTTTTGGTTCATACCAAAAAAGTTTGTCCTCTTTGTAAAAACAGTATTGAAGTAGCAAAAATTGGTGGCCGTAGTACTTATTATTGTAAAAATTGTCAAAAGGTGGATAATGAGTAAAATAGTAGGAAATATTACTAGAACCATCTTTAAATCAGATAATAACTATGCTGTTTTTCTTTTTAAAGTAAAAGAAAATGATATAGATAAAAAATATAATGGTAAATCAATTACTGTAACTGGTTATTTTTATGATGTTGAAGAAACTTTTGATTTATCTTTAACTGGAGAGTTTCAAAAACATGTTAAATATGGCGAACAATTTAATGTTTCTAGTTATCAAAATGTCATTCCTGAAGATAAAAATAGTATTGTATCCTTTTTATCAAGTGAATTATTTAAAGGAATAGGGGAAGCTAAAGCTTTAAAAATTTATGAAGAATTGGGAGACGATGCAATTAATTTAATTAAACGTGATCCGAATATTTTAGAAAATATTAAGACTTTAAGTCCAAAAAATATTCAAACTATAACCTCTAAATTATCTGAACTTGATCAAAGTACTGATACAATTTTAAAATTAACAAGTCTTGGTTTTTTGGTAAAAGATGCTACTTTAATATATAAACATTTTCGTGAAAAAACTATTGAAATAATTAATAATGACATCTATGAAGTATATTACCAAATTGAAAAATTATCTTTTCAAAAAATAGATGTAATTGCTAAAAAAAATGGTATTTCAATAATTGATATAAGAAGAATTAAAGCCGGTATTATTTATTCACTTCGACTTCTTGCTAGTGAAAAAGGTGATACTTATTCCTTTGAAGACGAAATATATAAAATGCTAAGAATAGTTATTAATTATGAAGTAGAAGAAAGTTTATTTTTAAAAGCTATTAATGAATTACTAAGTGATTTAAAAATTATTTCTCTTTCTTCTGGGTATCAATTATTAGAGTTTTTTGAAGCTGATAGTAATATTGTAAAAAGAATTAATTATTTAAATCATAAAGAAGATTTATTTTATAAAAAAGGTTTTTTGGATAAAAAAATATTGGAATTTGAAAAAATAAATCAAATTTTTTATGATGAAAAACAAAAAGAAGCTATAAAAAATGCTTTTTTAAAAAATTTTTTAATTATTACTGGTGGACCAGGAACTGGAAAGACCACAATTATTAGATCAATTGTGGCTTTATATAAAGATATTTTTAAAAAAGAAGAATTAGATTTAGAAGAATTGGTTTTATTAGCTCCAACCGGAAGAGCTGCTAAAAGAATTATGGAAGCAACTTTATTTAAAGCAAGTACAATTCATAGATTTTTAAAATGGAATAAAGATACTAATAAATTTCAAATTAATGAGTATAATAAAAGTAATGCTAAATTAGTTATTATTGATGAAGTTAGTATGTTAGATACACTTCTTTTTTCCTCACTTTTAAAGGGTTTAAAATATGATACAAGAATTATTTTAGTAGGGGATGTTAATCAATTACCAAGTGTCTCACCTGGTGAAGTGTTAAAAGATTTAATTGATTCTAATTTATTTCCAGTTATTAGATTAGAAAGATTATATCGTCAAAAAGAAGAATCTAATATTATTAATTTAGCTTATGATATTAATGAAGGAGAAGTTGATTATTCTTTATTTAATAAAAATTTGGATTTATTTTTTTATCAAGCTAACAGTATGAATTTAAAAAATAATTTAGAAATTATTGTAAATACTTATAAAGATATGGACTATCATGATTTTCAAGTCATGGCTCCAATGTATAAAACTTTAAATGGTATTAATAATTTAAATCAAATTTTACAAGATTTATTAAATCCCAAAAGTAGTTCTAAAAACGAAATAGTAATTTATGATGTTTTGTATCGAACAGGAGATAAAGTTTTACAACTTCAAAATATGCCAGATGATAACGTTTATAATGGTGATATTGGAATAATTTTAGAAATTGATAATCTAAAACGGGAAGTTGTAATTGATTATGATTCTAATGTTGTAACGTTTACGAGTTCTAATTTTAATAATTTTACGCTTGGTTATGTTATTAGTATTCATAAATCGCAAGGAAGTGAATTTAAAACAGTTGTTATACCTTTGTTAAAAGAATATGGAAGAATGCTTTATCGAAAATTAATTTATACTGGAGTAACAAGAAGTAGCCAAAAATTAATTTTACTTGGTGAAAAAGAAGCTTTAGATAGGGCTGTTTTAAATAATCAAAATGATATTCGAAAAACTAATTTAAAAGAAAAATTTTTAAAAAATTAATTTGTATATTTTCAAAAAATACGTTCATATTATAAATGGTATCTTTTGATACTAATCATATTTTTAGTAGGTGATAAAATGAAATGTAAGAAAAAACAAATGATTTTAGGGCTAACTAGTGCAACATTAATTGGAACAGGATATTTAATTTACCATTATGTTCTTAGTCCCAAAACTAAACGAAAAATGATGTCTTTAGAAGAAGACATGTGTGAAGACTTTGAAAATATGATTTAAATAGAAAGAGTTTTTCTTTCTATTTTCTTTTAAATTCTAAAATATTATTAGATTGCTTAGGTGTTTTAGAATTATCTTGTTTTAAAACATTACTATATAAAGTTTTATATTTAGCATATTTATTTAATAAATATTCAATATTAATAATTTTTTTATTAGCTAAATATATATCTTCATTTGGTAATTTTTCTTCTTTAATAATATTTAATATATCTTTTAAATTATCATGATTTAATTTTAAATATAAAGAAACGAAAAAACTAAGTAAAGATAAATAAAAAGTTAAAATCGAAAGAACAAATTTTAAAAGAAAAGTATTATAAAATATGTAAGATAAAATAGTTAGTGTTAAAGAAATGATATTTAAAATCGAAATACTTAATAATTTTTCGATAATTTTTCTTTTTTCTTTTAAAAGATATTTTTTTTCATCTTTTAAACTATTTATGATAGTTTCTTTATTTTTTTTATTATAAAATATTTTTTCTTTTCTTTGATTTTTATACATTATAACAATATAATCATTTTCTAATTTAATATTTTTAATATAATTTTTCATAGTTTTCCTTTTTTCATTATATTATAGCGTTTTCGCATTTTTTGTCAAATATCTTTTAAAAGATTGATTTTTTCGTTATAATAATAATAGGAGGGAATATGTTTAATATAGGAAATAAAGAAAATTATGAAATTGATGAAAAGGGAGTTCGAAATGTTCGGGGACTTGTTGTTGATATGATTGATAATGCTAACTCAGGACATCCTGGTATTTGTTTAGGAGCGGCCACTATTTTATATACTCTTTTTAAAAGACATATGAATATTTATTTAGATGATACTAAATTTTTAAATCGTGATCGGTTTGTTTTATCAGCTGGTCATGGTGCACCTCTTTATTATGTTATTCTTTATTTAATGAAGTTACTGACAATGGATGATTTAAAAAATTTACGAAAGATAAATTCGAAAACGCCAGGCCATCCAGAATATTTAAAAACGCCACTAGTTGAGATGTCAACAGGTCCACTTGGTCAAGGTATTGCTTCAAGTGTTGGGATGGCTATAAGTGAAAATTATTTACATAAAATAACGAATGGGTTAATTGATCATTATACATATGTTTTATGTGGAGATGGTGAATTAGAAGAAGGAGTGACATATGAAGCTCTTAGTTTAGCTGGAACTTTAAAACTTCAAAAGTTTATTGTTATTTGTGATTATAATAAGGTTACTCTTGATAATGAATTAAATGTAAGTAGCAAAGAAGATTTAAAGAAGCGGTTTGAAAGTATTAATTATTTAGTTCTTGAAGCAAATGATACAGTTCAAAGTATTGATAATGCTTTAATAGAAGCTAAAAATTCTAATTTACCATGTATTATTTTCGTTAATACAATAATTGGTTATGGATCTTTTTTAGAAGGTAAAAATATTGTTCATGGAAAACCACTTGCAGCTGATGATATTTTAAATATTCATGAAAAGTTAGGATTATATAAAACTCCATTTACAGTTAATCAAGATGTTTTAGAAGATTTTTATCAAACTGTTTTAAAACGTGGGGAGAAATATTATAAAACTTGGCTAAAAAGATACCAAAAAGTAAAAGATAAAAATATAATTGATAAGTTATTAAAGGGTGAGAATACAGTTTCTTTAACGGATATTAATATTGAATATAATAATAAATCTTTAAGAGAATTATCTGGTGATATTCTAAATTTTTTGGCTTCAAAATTTCCTTTTTTAATTGGCGGAAGTTGTGATTTATCATCATCTTGTAAAACTAATTTAAATGATTATTTAATTTTTTCTAGTGAAAATAGGGATGGTCGAAATATTTATTTTGGGATTCGAGAACATGCCATGAGTGGTGTTTTAAATGGAATGGCGCTTAGTGGTCTTCGTCCTTTTGGTAGTACCTTTTTAACTTTTTCTGATTATATGAAACCAGGCATTCGTATGTCAGCTATGATGAATTTACCTGTTATTTATATTTTTACTCATGATTCAATAACGGTTGGCGAAGATGGCCCAACGCATCATCCTATCGAACAATTAGCATCTCTTAGCTTAATTCCTAATTTAAAAGTTTATCGTCCATATGATTTAAATGAATTAATAGGAAGTTACATGGATATTATGAATAATACTTCCCCAAGTGCTCTTATTTTACCTCGAGACAACAAAGAAATATCCGAATTAACAAAAATAAATGGCGTTTTTGATGGTATGTATGTTGTTCTTGACTCTTTAAAAGATGATTATATTAATTTAATTACTAATGGCGAAGAATTGGGACTGGTTTTAGAAGTTGCTAAAAATTTAAGGGAACTAGATATTGGAGTTAGAGTAATTAGTATTCCTTGTTTAAAAAATGTAAAGCCAAAAGAAAAAGCTAAACTTTTGGAAAAAAGAACAATTGGAATTACGCTTGGAGTACCAGATTATTTATATTCATTTACTAATGAAGTAATTGGTATTACGGAATTTAGTTTATCAGGTAGTAAAGAAGAACTTTTAGATTATTTTGGTTTTACTGTTAAAGAATTAGAAAGTAAAATATTGGAGCTTTTAAATAAGTAAAATTGTTATAAACTTTATAAGTTTACTCATAATAGTATTGTAGTTAATTTTAAAAGGAGTGATAAAATGAATTTTAAAAGACGACTACTAATACTTTTTTTAACATTTATGATACTACCATTTAATACCTTTGCCCTTAGTAAATATTTAGTTCCCGGTGGTGAAAATATTGGTATTAACATAAAAAGTAATGGTGTTTTAGTTGTTGGTTTTTATGAATCAAATGCTAAAAGTTCTTTGCAAATAGGTGATATAATCGTTTCAATTGATGATAATCAAGTATCTTCAATTAATGATATGTTAAAATTAGTTGATTCTTCCGAAGATGAAGTTACATTGAAAGTTGGCTATAAACGAAATAATCAGCTTTTTAGTACCGATTTATCGCTTGTTAAAGATGAAAATGGTGTTTTTAAAACTGGGTTGTATGTAAAAGATAGTATAACTGGAATTGGAACCTTAACTTTTATTGATCCAACTACTAATCAATATGGGGCGTTAGGTCATTCCATTACTGATAGTAAAACAAATGTTCGTTTTGAAATAAAGGATGGTAAAATCTTTAAATCTGATGTTACTTCAATTGATAAAAGTCAAAATGGACAAACTGGCGAGAAAAATGCTAAATTTTATTTTGACACTGTTTATGGAACTATTGAACAAAATGAAGAAACCGGTATCTATGGTACTTATAGTGAGGACTATAACTCTAAGGAACTAGTTGAAGTTGGTAGTATTGATGAGATTGAACTTGGCGAAGCGTATATAAAAACTACTTTAGATAATAATAAAGTAGAAAATTTCAATATTGAAATTTTAAGCATAGACAAAGAAAGTGATACAAAGAATATTTTATTTAAAGTCACCGATTCCACTCTTTTAGAAAAAACAGGGGGAATTGTTAAAGGTATGAGTGGTTCTCCAATTATTCAAAATAATAAAATAATTGGTGCCGTTACCCATACAGTAATAAGTGATAACACAAAAGGTTATGGAATTAGTATTATAAAAATGTTAGAAAGTATGGAATAGGAATTTATTTCCTATTTTTTTAATGTTTAAGAATCAAAAATATTGCTTTTACTATTTGACTATCAATAAAATAATTTATTAATTTTTAATTTAACAGATTTTTAAATAATAGCTATTATTTTTTCTTGTTCCTCTTATTTTATTTTTTAATTTTGAAAATTAAATATAAGTAAAATTATGTTAATTGACAACTTTTAAAAATTGGTTTAAAGTAATAATAGAGGGTAGTTATGAAAAAGAAGAATAAAAAATTAATTGCAAAAATAGTTATTTTATTGTTAATACTTGCTAGTTTTTATTTTCAAGATGATATTACTAAGTTTTTAAATAATAATATAGAAACATCCTATGCTGTTGATTCGGTACCTGAGTATTTTGGATCTGAGTATATCATTATAAATGATAATGTTCCCGAATTTGCAGAAAGTGATTTTACAACGGAGTCATTTGAAGAATATAGTGAATTAGATAGTTTAGGGCGTTGTGGAGTTGCTTTTGCAAATATTGGTCAAGATTTAATGCCAACTGAGGAGAGAGGTTCGATTGGTTATATTAAACCAAGTGGTTGGCAAACCGTTAAATATGATATTGTTGATGGGAAATATTTATATAATCGTTGTCATTTAATTGGTTATCAATTAACTGGTGAAAATGCTAATCCTAATAATTTAATTACTTGTACAAGAAATATGAATGCAAGTGTTATGGTAAAATTTGAAAACGATGTAGCTGATTATATAAAAGAAACTGGCAATCATGTTTTATACCGTGTGACACCTGTTTTTGAGGGAGACAATTTATTAGCAAGTGGTGTCCAAATTGAGGCTGAATCTGTTGAAGATAAGGGCGAGGGCATTCAATTTAATGTCTATATATACAATGTTCAAGAAGGAATTTCTATAGATTACAAGACTGGAGAAAGTAGCTTAGAAAAAAAATAAAAAAAATTTAAAAATATTGTTGACATATGTCTAAATGTATGATAAATTATAATTGCTTAGTAAAGATAACATCTTACGAGTAATTGTTTGACTATAATATTTATTCGTTGAATATTTATTATATGTGATGGACTCAATATTTATTCTTTTAGAATTTATATTTTAGTCTTTATAAATTAATTTATTTAATTTATATTATAGCTTTTTAGCTATTTGGGATAATTGATTTTATCCTTGATTACCTAGATTGGTAATATATGTATTATTGATTTAATACATTTCGACAATTACTTATTTATGAATGTTATTCGGTAAGAAAAGTTATATTTGGTTATATAATTATTATCGCCACTAAGTAGGACAATTGTTTTGAGAGGAGAAACTCAAGGATAAATAAGTTGTAATAAATACTGATAATATTTATTAAATATTTATATTATTTAAAACATAATATAAATTGTACGACTTTTTCTAAACTCGATTCAGATAGTTTTATCAGAACTATTTGTTTTTTTTTATCTTTTAAAAACATATACTTAATTGGTGGTATATGTTTTTTAATATTATAAATTTATTCAAAGAGATTTTCTTTCTAATGGGAAGTTATTCGAATAATTTATTTCCCGATCCTCTAACCCCAGAAGAAGAAAGTAAATATTTAGATGAAATGGAAAAAGGATCGAAAGAAGCAAGAAGTAAGTTAATTGAACATAATTTACGATTAGTCGCCCATATTGTCAAGAAGTTTGAACATGATGTCTCGTTTCAAGATGATTTAATTAGTATTGGAACAATTGGCTTAATTAAAGGAATTGATACTTATTCAAGAGATAAAAATGTTCGTCTTACAACTTATGCTGCTAGGTGTATTCAAAATGAAATTTTAATGTATTATAGAAGCAATAACAAATATAATAAAAATATCTCGATCAATGATGGAATTGGTTATGATAAAGATGGCAATGAAATTACAATTGTTGATATTTTAAAATCTGATAAACCGGATTTTGCCCTTGATTTATATAAAAAAGAAAATATTAAATTACTTAGCGAATATTTTCAAGTTTTAACGAAACGAGAAAAAGAAATTATAACTTATCGATATGGACTTAATAATGAAGATGAATTAACCCAAAAAGAGATTGCTAAGAAGTTGCATATATCAAGAAGTTATGTTTCTCGGATTGAAAAAAGAGCTTTAACAAAGATGTTAAGAGAGTTTATTATTCACAAAAAAGATTAGTATAAGTTTTTTATTTAAATTCATACTATTAAGGGAGGATATATGTTTAATGATATAATAGATGATGATTTTAATATGCGATGTGATATTTATGAAAGTGGAGATAAATATCATATTGAAATAGATTTACCAGGTTTTAAAAGGGAATATTTAAAAATCGAATTTAATCATGGCTATTTAACAGTTTTAGCAACCAAAAAAGAAATTGAAAATCAAGATAATACTATTAATTATATAAAAAGGGAAAGAAGATATGGAGTTTATAAAAGAGAGTTTTATGTTGGAAATGTAGATTATACCAAAATAAATGCTAAATATAAAGATGGAGTTTTAATAATTGATGTTTTAAAAGCTATGGATGAAAAAGATAAAAAAACTATTGAAATTATGATGTGAACCCCATTTAGGAGACATCATAAAAAGAACTATTCTTTTAAAAAAAATCAAGGGCGAACGAAGTGA
>CALVOW010000014.1 GCA_944350445.1 uncultured Bacilli bacterium
TAAATCCTTATTTTATAAGGGTTTTACGCATTTTTACCACAACAGTTTTTGTACTTTTTGCCACTTCCACAAGGACACGGATCATTTCTACCAACTTTTTCTTTATTTCTCTTAGGTTGTTTAGATGTTGATGTATCACTTTCATTAGTTATTTGTTTTTTAACAACTTCTTTTCGTTCAATATTTTGTCTTATCTCTGCTTTTTTTAGAAAGATAGTTGTATCTTTATCAATACGATCTAACATATTTTCATACAATTCTAATCCTTCCATTGTATAGGCACGTAACGGATCTTGACCACCATAGCCACGCATCATAACAGCCTCTCTTAAATGCGATAAAGTATTAATGTTTTCTGTCCAATATTTATCAATTACATTTAAACTTATGGCTTTTTCAAATTCATTAGACACTTCAATTGGTAAAACACTTAATTTTTCTTCATATTCATCCTTTACTTTTTGAAATATAAATTCTACGGTTTCATCAGCATTTTTAGTTTTAATATCATCCTCTGAAATATGTTTATTCAATAAATCATGATTAGTAATATCTACTAAATCTTTTAAAGCCTCGCCTTCAATATGATTATCCGTAAAATGTGTATCTATTAAGTAACCAATATATGAATGAAAAGTATCTAAAACCGTTTCATGAATTGAATTATTATCTAAAATTTCATTTCTTCTTTCATAAATATCTTCTCTTTGATTATTCATAACATCATCGTATTGTAACAATTGTTTACGAATATCAAAATTGTTACCTTCAACTTTAGCTTGGGCAGATGATAAAGCATTAGTGAAAGTTTTACTGCGAATAGCTTGATCTTCTTGAAATCCCATAGTTTGTAAAAGTGTTTTAATACGATCCGTTCCAAAACGAACCATTAAATCATCTTCCATTGAAACAAAAAATTGACTTTCTCCTGGATCTCCTTGACGTCCAGCTCTTCCTCTTAACTGATTATCAATACGACGTGACTCATGTCTTTCTGTACCAATTACACAAAGACCACCTAAGGCTTTTGTCTCCTCAGTTAATTTAATATCTGTTCCACGTCCTGCCATATTAGTTGCTATTGTAACAGCACCACGTTCTCCAGCATGGGAAATAATTTCCGCTTCTCTAGCATGATTTTTAGCATTTAAAACTTCATGTTTAATTCCCTTTTTACTTAATAAACCACTAATTAATTCACTAGTTTCAACTGCAATTGTACCAACTAGTATTGGTTGACCTGTTTTATGTTTTTCTTCAATAACTCTAACAATAGCTTTATATTTACCATTTCTAGTTGGATATACTAAATCAGGATAATCAATTCTTGCAATTGGCTTATTAGTTGGAACTGGTATAACATACATATTATAAATATTTCGAAATTCTTCTTCTTCCGTTTTAGCTGTTCCTGTCATACCAGATAATTTCTTATACATTCTAAATAAATTTTGAAAAGTAATAGTTGCAACCGTTTTTGTTTCTTGATTAATTTTGACATTTTCTTTAGCTTCAACAGCTTGATGAAGCCCATCACTCCATTGACGACCTTTCATAATACGCCCCGTAAATGGATCAACAATTAGAACCTCTCCATCTTGCACAACATAATCAAAATCTTTTTTCATTGAATAATTAGCACGTAACGCTTGATTGATATAATGAACAAGTTCAGAATTATTTATATCATATAAATTTTCTACATGAAAAAACTTTTCAGCCTTGGAGTTTCCTAAATCAGTTAAAGTAACTCCTTTCGTTTTTTCATCATAAATATAATCATCTTCAGCTTTTAAACTTTTAGCAAAATGATCAGCATCTATATATAAATTAGCACTTTTAAGTTCTCCACCAGAAATAATTAAAGGGGTCCTTGCTTCATCAATTAAAATCGAATCAACTTCATCAATAATCGCATAATTAAGTCCTCTTTGAACTCTATTTTCTTTACGAATAACCATATTATCGCGTAAATAGTCAAATCCAAGTTCATTATTAGTAGTATATAAAATATCACAATTATACTGTTCTCTTTTTTCACGTGGAGATAATTCTCTTTTATTAATTCCAACTGTTAATCCTAATCCTTCATAAATAGGTCCCATCCACTCAGCATTACGCGTTGTTAAATACTCATTAACTGTAACAACATGAACACCTTCCCCAGTTAAAGCATTCAAATACGCTGGAAAAGTAGTAACCAAAGTTTTTCCTTCCCCAGTTTTTAATTCAGCGATATTTCCATAATGAATAGCAATAGCTCCTACTAATTGGACATAAAAAGCTTTTTCTCCAAGTTTTCTATATGCCATTTCTCTTACAGTAGCATATGCTTCTGGTAAAAGATCATCTAATGTTTCACCATCATTAAGTCTATTTTTAAACTCTAAAGTTTTATTTTTTAAATCCTCATCACTTAACTTTTGATATTCTTCATCTAGTTCTATTATTTTATCAGCTAATAAATTAAATCTTTTTAATTCTTTATAATCATGATCAAATAGTTTTTTTAAAAATTTCATATTGCCTCCTCGATAATTAACATTTTATCAAAAAATAAGCAAAATTGAAATATTTTGCTTATTATTATTTATTATTCTTCTTCAATAACACCATACCCACCATCATGACGTTTATATACTAAGGCAATTTTATGTAATTCACTATCTTTATACATATAGAAATTATGTCCTAAAAGTTCCATTTGTAAAATTGCTTCTTCAAGATTCATAGGCTTAATTTCAATTTTCTTTCTTTTTATAACTGGTTCATCTTCTGACAAATCAATAATATCGTCTATATTAAATTCTTTAATTCCAGCTTTTTCTTTTTTCTTTAATTTCGTTTTATTTTTTCTAATTTGTCTTTCCAATTTATTGATTACTAAATCAACAGCTGAATAAAAATCTTGACTTTCTTCCTCGGCTCTTAATATTAAAGTTTTAAGAGGAATTGTAACTTCTACTTTTTGAGAATAATTTCGAACTTTTACTAATACAGTTGCTCTTATATCATCATCTAAAGTATATTTATCTAGTTTTGATAATTTTTCTTTTACATAATCCTTCATTGCATCAGTAATATCTATTTTATTACCTCTAACTAAAACTTCCATCATATCATCTCCTTTTATATGATTATAATATCACAAAAACAGAAAAAAAACTATCGTTTTTACACGATAATTTCTGATTTTACTACTGAAACATTTAACGCCTGATATCCCTTTGATGTTTCTAAAAGATTGAACTCCACATACTGCCCTTCTTGCAAAGTTTTGTATCCTTCTTGGTTAATTGCTGAATAGTGAACAAATATGTCCTCCTTATCAGTAAATTCAATAAAGCCATACCCCTTTTCATTGTTAAACCACTTAACTCTACCTCTTACCACGTTCATATCTCTCCTTATCATATAAATTTTTTCAGTAGATCTACTATTTTCTTGCGCACATTAATAGTATCAAATTTTTTTACTCTTTTTTTAATTTTTTTATAAAATGTAAAATTTAATCTGTTTTTTACTAAATTATTAACATTTTTGTGAAATAAATGCAAAAAAATACAATTTTTTACTTTTTAAATTTTTTTTAAGGTTAAAGTTAATTTATATTATAAAATCTAAAATGGTGATAAAAAATATGATTAAAAATTTTATCATAAATAATTCTATTAGTTTAGTAAATAAAACTAATAAATACAACAGTATAGAATTAGAAGAAATAAAATATGGTCTAGAAAGTATTTATCTAGCCATTACAAAAGTTGTTGTCATTTTATTTATTTCCGCTTGTATAGGATTATTCAAAGAAGCAGTTTTATTTTTATTAATATTTAATTTAGTCAGAGCAACTGCTTTTGGTTTACATGCTTCCAAAAGTATATGGTGTTGGATTTCATCTAGCATTTCTTTTCTACTAATACCATTTATTTGTAAAAATGTAACATTCTCAGCCACGTTTTATATAGTTACTTCAATTATTACTATGATTATCTTTTTATTATATGCCCCTGCTGATACTGTTAAAAGACCATTAATTAATAAAAAGAAAAGAATGTTATATAAATTACTTTCTATTATAACTGCTTCTATATTTATATCACTAATATTTATAATTGATAATTTTCTAATAAAAAACATGCTTATATTTGCACTAATTTTAGAATCTATTTTAATTTTGCCTATAACATATAAAATATTCAAACTACCATATAGAAATTATTTAAATTATAAATTATAAAATATTTTATATGTTATATATATAAAAGAATAAAAGGAGGAAAAAATGAAAAAATATTTAGCTATGTTAATTGGAGCTGTTGGAATGATGGCAGCAGGAATTGCAACTACTGGATGTTGGTTAATTATCTTAGATGAACCTGAAATGCCAAAATCTATATTAAATAAATAATTAATAAAATAAATCCTTTATTTTAATATATTATAAAGGATTTATTTTATTGTCATTAAACATTACAAATTTACTAACTTTTGTTTGTTTTAGTAGTATCAATCGTTAAAGAAACAACAAAATAATTATCTAACAATTCATACTTAACTTCAAAACAAGGAATAGATTTTAAAGTTTTATCTATATCATATAATCCTAATCCATGACCTTTTCCTTTGGTAGTATAACCATTTTTAGTAATTAATGATAAATCTACTTTTTCTTTATAAGTATTTGCTAAAATAAAAATCAATTTATCATTTTCTAAATATAATACAAAATTAATTTCTTTTTCTTTTGATTCATTACTTGCATAAATTGCATTGTCAAAGTATTCTCCAATTATATCCAATAATATATTAATTTTATAAACTGTCAATTTGTTATTATTAATTTTTTTAATATCAGAGCTAACATCAACAGATATCTTCAAATTTAATGCTTCTGCTTTTGATAATTTACAATATACTAAATACCTAACAATATCAATTTTAATATAATTAAGTTTTGAAAACCAACTATACTTTTTAGTTTTATAGTTTTCAATTAAAGTATCAATATAATTATTTGCTTCTTTAATATCTGATTTTAAATAACCTTTAATAGCTATTAAGTTATTTTTATATTTATGAATTGTTGAACTATGTTTTTCAACTAAATCGGCTGATGTTTTTAAATAATCTTCTAAAATAATATATTTATCCATAATTTCTTTATTTTTCAAATATTGTTTAAGTAAAACTAATGTTAAAACCAAACAACCAGCAATTACAATAATATTTAAAACAAATTTATAATCAATTGTCCAATTATTCAAATATAAATTATACATTGAAGAAATTGCAACAAAAATTGTAATAACACCCAATATAAATGTATAAAAAATATTATTTTTATTAATTATATTAACAAAAACTTTAATCTTATTTTTTAAAAAATAAGCATAAATACAGGATAAAATAGAAATAACAAAATTTATAAATATTGATTTTATAAAACTAAACATTACATCAATCTCAAAAATTTCTTCAACAATAATTACAAATATTGATACAGATGTTTCAGATAATATAAATAATATATAAGTCACAACGGTATACAAAATGGCATTAACATAATCTTCATTAAAAATTAATTTAAAAATCAAAAATAAAATACACAAAGTACCAATAATTTTACCTATATTATCAAATAACAAAGAATTTACTATAAGAAGTAAAGAAAATATTACTAACAAAAAATATTTATAAAACTTAATTTCATTTAATCTTTTATTTAAAAATATTTTACCAGAAAAGAATATTGCTAAACAACAAGCAAACGCTCCCATAAAATATTCGACCCAAGTCATTAAATCATAATTCATATTAAATCTCCCCCAATCACAACTTGTTCACTTTCTTTCAACCCTAAAAGACATAGTTCTTCTAATTCTTTCTTTTTATCCCTAGACAAACAATTTGTATATTTATCATTAAAATAAATTGCTGGAATACTTGTATTAATTTTTGTAATTTTAAAAGTATTCACAATACAACTTCTATGAACACGAAAAAATCTTTTATCATTTTTTAATAATTTTTCAATTTTGGCAATATTTCCTCGATATTTAAATCTATCATTTATAGTTTCAATATACAAACATTCATCATACTTATCTTTTTCAATAAATAAAATATCATTATACGGTATTCTCACGATTTCACTATCTTGTTTAAATGATAAAAACTTATTGCTATTAAAAATTTCATAAATTTCATGAAAGCAAAGCATTAATCTATCTTCAAGTTCATCAAATTTAGAAATAAAATCTACCATAAATATTTTTTTATGAAAGGCATTTTGTATTAAATCTTGATGTGCTGTTGCAATAATTATTTGATCATTCATTGTTTTTTTAAAATTTCGTATTTCTCTGGCTAAATCAAGACCAGATTTTCCTTTTACTTCAATATCAAAAATATATATATTTTGACCAGTTAAACTTTTAATAAAATCTACCAAATTTTGGTTATATTCTGCAAAATGATATATCTTATACTGATCATCACTTTTTCCCATAAATTTATGAATAATATCTTCATACAACTTGTCAAAATATTCTTCATCTTCATAGATAACAAAATTAATCATAAATCCTCCAAGAAATTAGTTATTTTTTCTTCTTTTTAAATTTAATTTGTTTTTCAGTTATAATATTGGTTTTATTTATAAACCAAAAGACTAATAAAAATAATACAATATATATACCTCTTCGAATATAAATATCCACTTGATCATTTAAAGTATAAAAAATAGAGGCAAGAGCAAATAAAATATTTACTCCATAAATAATTAACACGGTATTTCGATGGGAAAATTTCATTCCAAGTAATTGATGATGAAGATGGAGTTTATCCGCATCAGAAATACGTTTATGTTTAATTAAACGTCTTAAAATTGCAAAAAGAGTATCTAAAATAGGAACAGCAAGTATTAAAAGGGGAACAAACACAGAAGTTAAGACAGTTCCTTTAAATCCAAGTAAAGAAATTACAGCAATAATAAAGCCTAAAAACAAAGCCCCTGAATCACCAGCAAATATCTTGGCTGGATAAAAATTATGAATTAAAAATCCTAGTGTACTACCAAGCATAATTAAGGCTAAAGTAAATTCCAAACCAGTTATTCTGCCTTGAAAAAAGCAAATTACAATAATGGTCATGAAAAAAATAGACGAAATTCCTCCAGCTAATCCATCCAATCCATCAATTAAATTGATAATATTCATACAAGCCACAATAAAAATAATAGTAATTGGATAAGCAAAATAACCAAAGTTAATTACTAAACCAAAAGCAGTTAGTTCACTTAAAAGAATTTGCCCATAAAAAGCTATAACCGAAGCTGACAAAATTTGCCCCACTAACTTATCTTTGGCATTTAAAGGTTTAATGTCATCTATAATCCCTGTTAATAGAATTATAAAACTACCAATTAAAATAGAATTCATTTGAATGGTATTTTGACCAAAAAACATATATCCTACTAAAAAGGCAAAAAAGATTCCTAAGCCTCCAAGTCTTGGCATTGGTTTAGTATGAACTTTTCTTTCATTTGGCACATCAAGAGCATTAACATGAACTGCGATTTTTTTTACCACCGGTATTGACACAGCTGCTACAATTAGAGTAAAAATAATTACTTTTAAAGAATATAAAACTGTACTATTGAACATATTGATACCTCCGAAAAAATTATAACACTTATATAGCAAAAAAACTAGTAATTTCTTTATTTTTCAAAGACTTACTAGTTATTTTTAATCTAATAAATACAAATTTTCAAGTAATATTCCTGTTCCTTCAGCAACACTTGTTAAAGGTGTTTCTGCCAAATAAATCGGAATTTTTAATTCATCTTCCAATAATTCTTTTAAACCATTAATTAAAGATCCGCCCCCTGTTAAAACGGCACCATTTTCAATAATATCAGCTGACAATTCAGGAGGTGTATCTTCTAAAACACTTTTAGTTGCTAAAATAATCTTATTTACATCTTCTTTTAAAGATTCCTCTATCTCTTGACTATTAATCATAATAATACTTGGCAAACCAGTTTCTAAATCACGTCCTCTTACTTCCATTTCTTCTTCTTCCGAACTTTCATAAACTGATCCTATTTGATGTTTAATAGATTGTGCTGTCTTATCTCCTATTAATAATTTATATTTATTTTTAATATATTCTTTAATATCATTATCAAAAACATTACCTGCTACTTTTAAAGAACGACTAACAACAATTCCACCAAGTGATAAAACGGCAATATCGGTTGTTCCACCACCAATATCAATAACCATATTGCCATTTGGTTTACTAATATCAAGTCCTACACCAATAGCAGCTGCTTTTGGTTCTTCTTCCAAATAAACCTTTTTAGCACCTAATTTCTCAGCAGCTTCCCGAATAGCATTTTTCTCAACCGGAGTAGTATCAGCTGGACAACAAATAACAATCCTTGGCTTTTTAAAGAGACCTCTAGCTTTTACTTTATTAACAAAATAATCAAGCATTAATTCAGTTATTTCAAAATCTGCAATAACTCCATCTTTCATAGGTTTTATAGCTCGTACTTTAAATGGAGTCTTGCCAAGCATATCAAAAGCTTCATTACCAAAAGCAAGTGGTTTTCTTGTTTCCGTATCAATAGCAACAACCGATGGTTCATTTAAAATAATTCCTTGTCCTTTTACATAAATCAAGATATTTGCAGTCCCTAAATCAATTCCAATATCTTTCATATTTCACCTCTAAAAATAGTATGAACAGATATAAAAAAAATATGAAAAAAGATGATTAAAAATCACCTAATTTTTTTCCAATAACTTTATTTGGATCAATATTTACACCGTTTTGATATATTTCTAAATGTAAATAATTTGCAAGCGACTCATTTAACTTATTAGTTCCACTCATCCCTATTTTCATACCAATTGTAACATTTTCTCCTTTTTGAACATCTATTTCACTAAGTCCAGCATAAGAAGATACTAATTCATTATTATGTCTAATTTCAACAATTTTTCCTAATAATTCATCTTCTTTTATATCAATAACGGTTCCATCTAAAATAGCAACCACTTCAAAAGAATTATCACTTGCATAATCAAGACCTGTATTTGGCATATATGTATTATCATAATAAATAATAGATTCTTTTTGTCTATCTACATCATCATCAATATTATAAAAATATTTTACAATATTAACACCCTCTCCTAAATAAGGATTTCCAATCGTTGTTTCAGTATTTACAACCGGAACTACATCTCCTAGTATTACAGATGATACATAAGTTAAGTTAGAAGAAGTATCCTCCATATCCATATTCATAGCACGACTTGTAAAATATAATCCAACTACTAATGTAAATATTAAACAAATATATAAAATAGGAAATACATTTGGTTTTAATTTCATAAAATTCACCTCATTTAAAGTATTTCCTATTCATTATTTTTTATACAATTTTTTAAAATATTTTTAAATAAATAAAATCATAAATAAAATTTGTTACTAAGTATATAATAGATAATAGAATTAAAAAATAAACAACTCGCGCTTTTATAACTTGACCTTTTTTAAAAATAACATTAATATTAACAGCATCCATAGCCCAAGTTGTTAAAATAGTTACTAATATATATAAAATAAATTTAGTCATATAAATTACTCTCAATCTTTTTTAATTTTTCAATTCTTTTTTTATGTCTTGCTAAATTCGAAAAATCAGTATGAATAAAGGTATCAACTATTAAAATAGCCTCTTCTTTACTAGTATTAGCACTAAAAGCAACAACATTACTATCATTATCAAGTCTAGTATAAGTAGCTTCCATAGCATTATTTACCTTAGCGCAATAAACATTTTTCATTTTATTTAAAGCTATACTAATGCCAATCCCACTACCACAAATAGCAATTCCAAAATCTACTTCCCTACTTTGAATACATTTTCCAAGTAAATAAGCATAATCAGGATAATCACAAGAACTACTAGAATTGGTTCCACAATCTGTAATATCGACAATATCTGGTTGTTTTTTAAAATAATCAATTAATTTTTGTTTTAACTCATATCCTCTATGATCAGAAGCAAAACCAAGTTTTATTTTCTTCATTTTATCACCAAACTTAATATATCATATTTATTACAAAAAAAAAAGACTATTCGCCTTTTTCAAAACCATATTTCTTATTAAATTTATCAACACGTCCTGCTCTTGAAGTTCTACTTTGCTTTCCAGTATAAAATGGATGACATTTAGAACAAACTTCAACGTTAATTTCTGGTTTAGTTGAAATTGCTTTAAAAGTTTCTCCACAAGCACAAGTAACTGTAACTTCATAACTTTTAGGATGAATATTTTTTTTCATTTTGTCTCCTTTCGCCATGGTTAAAACCATAGTAATACATATTTCTCATGTAGTATAACAATTTTTATCTAAAAAAGCAAGTATTTTTTATTTATAATAAAAACATCTTTTTACATAATGCAATTTTAAAAACTTAAAAATGTATTAAAAAATCTTTTTTTTAAATTTATTTTTCTATTTTTTTGATAATTTCTTTAGCAATTTGTAAATAGCCTTTACTAGTTAAATGATAATCATTTTTATTAGGTAAATAATTTTTATCTTTTTTTATAGTTTCATAGATGTCTAAATAAATAATTGAATATTTCTTAGCAATATTTTCATATTGTTGATTTAAATAAGCAAATATCCTTTCTATATCTTTTGTTTCTTCATTAATAGGATTATAATAGCCAATTAAAATAATTTCTGTTTTCGAAAAAGAAGTAATTTCTTTAATTAAATTATCCATTTCTAAACAAAGTTTATCTAAATCGGCTTTTAAATTTGAATAGTTAATTTCTGTTTCTTGATTTAAAATTTCAACTAATTCATCCATACCAATAGCAATTGTTACTAAATCGGCTTCTCGTAATTCTTTTTTGAAAGTATAAGTTTTATCATCATATAATAAAGATTTATTATTTTGGATATCACTTGTTAATTCTTCTATTTTATAATTCTCTTTGGTAAATAAATCATTGTATTGATGTAATAATTGATTATTTTCAAGATATGATTTTATATAATCATTATAACCATATCCAACATTTCCATAAGAATTCAGTCCTAAATTAAGAGAATCACCAATGACCATATAATCAATTAAATTCTTATCATTAACTTTATAAATAATAAAAGTTAAAAATATAATTAAAATAGGAAGAATTATTTTTTTCATTTTACCTCCAAAATAAAAGATTAAAGATATTTTATTATATTTCTTTAATCTCTATTTTAGCACCCACATTTGTCAATTTTTCTACTATTTCCTCGTATCCTCTTAAAAGATGATTAATATCAGTTATAATTGTTTCTCCCTCTGCTATTAAAGAAGCTACTAGTAAAGAAGCTCCGGCTCTTAAATCAGTTGCTTTTACTTCTAGTCCTTTTAATTTTGTTGGTCCAAGAATGGTTGCAATTGTATCTTTAACTTGAATATTAGCTCCCATTTTATTTAAATAAGGAATATTCATAAAACGATTTTCATAAATTGTTTCTTCAACATGACTTACACCCTTAGCACTTGTTAAAAGAGTAACAAAAGGTTGTTGTAAATCGGTTGGAAAGCCAGGATAATGAAGAGTTTTTATATTAGTTGCTTTTAATTGCTTTTGACTATCAATAATTAAATAATCCGAATGAATTTCAATATCAGCTCCCATTTCCTCCAAAACATCAGTTAAACTTTTAATATGTGAAGGAATAATATTATCAATTTTTAAATAATTCCCTATTAAGGCACCAATAATTGTATAAGTACCAGCTTCAATTCGATCAGGAATAATATCATGATTACAACCTTGTAAAGATGAAACACCAATAATGGTAATTTCGCTAGTTCCATATCCTTCGATATTAGCTCCCATTTTATTTAACATACAAGCTAAATCAGCTATTTCAGGTTCTCTAGCAGCATTTTTAATAACTGTCTTTCCTTCAGCTAAAACCGCTACTAACATAGCATTTATAGTCGCTCCGACACTTGGCATATCAAGAGGAATAATATTTCCTTTTAGTTTTTTAGCCTGAATTATAAATAAATCATCATTTTCTTCAATAGTTGCTCCTAAAAGGCGAAAAGCTTTTAAGGTTTGATCAATAGGTCTACTACCAATTTGACAACCACCAGGAAAATGCATCTTAACATACTTAAATCTTGCTAATAAAACCGACATAAAATAATAAGAAGCTCGAAGACGACTAGATAATTCAATTGGAATATCAACATTTTTTAAATTAGTTGTATCGATTAACATACTTCCACTAGCTCTTTTTACAGAAACATTTAAATATTTCAAAGTTTGCGTTAAAACATCAATATCGGAAATATTGGGAACATTACATAAAGTTGTTGTTCCACTTGCTAGCAAAGTAGCTGGAATTAAGGCAACAGCACTGTTTTTAGCTCCACTTATTCGAATACTTCCTGTTAACTTTTGATTGCCTATTACTTTTAATACTTTCATATAATCACCACTATATTTTATTTTTATAATTTATTTATGTTAATTTTTTCATCGATTACTTGTTTAATGGCCGAAAAACCACTACCAATTATTTTTCTTGGATCAATAACTGTTTCATTTTCTTCTAAATATTTTCTAACACTTCGACTCCATGCATCCTGAAGATCTGAATTAATATTAATCTTCGTAATTCCTGCTTTTACACATTTTTTTAAAATCTCTAAATCTAAACTACTTCCTCCATGTAAAACCAAAGGTATCTCAATTTCTGATGCTATTTTTTTAATTAAATCATAATCAATATTCAACTTTCCTTTATAAAGTCCATGAACTGTCCCAACAGCTGGAGCTAAGGAGTCAATATTCGTTTCTTTTACAAATCTTAAACAATCTTCTAAATTAGTAAGATTCCCCATTTCAACTTCATCATTTTTTAAATTATTCATAGAACCAATTTCAGCTTCAACCGAAACATTATTGTTCTTAGCATAAGCTACTACTTCCTTGGTTAATTTAATATTTTCAGCTATTGGTAATTTTGATGCATCAATCATAACGGAATTAAAGCCAGCATCAATGGCTTTTATACAGCTAGAAACACTAGAACCATGATCTAAATGTAAACATACATCCGTTTTAATATTTAAATCCGACACTAAACTAAAACAAAGAGATGCAACTACATTATAGCCACCCATATATTTTATAGCACTTTCACTAACACCTAAAATTACTGGAACTTTTAATTTATCACATTCTTCTAAAATACATTTAGCCCATTCTAAATTATTGATATTAAACTGAAAAATAGCTTCATTTCTTTTCTTCGCATTTTTTAACATTTTTTTGCTATTTACTAGCATATTATCACCCAAAGAAAGAATACTACAATTTTCTAAAAAAGTCAAAAAAAGCACCGAAGTGCTATTTTGTTATACTATTATTTAATATGTTATTTGCATCTATAACAATCATTTGGGTATCTTCTTTATCAATAATCTCATCATTATATTCAAAAGTATCACTAGTTAAGGCATATGATGTTGCATAAGCAATATTTAAAACTAGTTGTTTAGCATTTGGAGTTAAATCATCATAAGTAACATATCTTTCTTCGCCATTTATATTTACTCTAACTGGTTCTAAGTCTCTTATACATCTTACAATTTCATAATTAGCAACTTGAATATATTCACGAGCTGTATCCATATTATTATTATAAAAAGCTTGATAAATAATTTCATTTCCAATATTTGAAAAATATTTTATATAAGCTCTATCAGCTTCATTTTGAAAGAATTTTTCATAGAAGATAAAGGTTCCAGTTGTTGTTAAATCTGGATTTTCATTAGGATTATTTATATGAGAAGCCAAATCACTAGTATTTTGAAGACGAATATTAACTAAATTATCAATACTGCAATCAAAATCTGAATCGCTATACTCATGAGGAGTAACATAACCATCATAAATTTCAATTGCTAAAACTTGACTATTTGGATCATCTTCAAGTTGTGTAAAACTAACTTCTGGTTGATTATAAATAATTGGCGTAGCTGTTGGTGTTGGCTGAACCGTAGGAGTAGATGTCGGTTGGACTGTTGGAGTAGGTGTTGGAAGTGGAGTTGCAGTTACTGTTGGAGTTACAGTAATTAATTCTGGACTTGGAGTAGGGGTTGTAAATTCCCATTCGATATTATTTTGTGGCTTATCATTTCCTTTTTGAGAATTTCTATTTGTTAATAAATGTCCAACATAACCACTAGCACCCATTAAAAGAACCGCACCAGTAGTAACAAGAGCAACCATTTTTTTAGTTATCTTAATATTTTTAACACCTTTAAGATCTTTATTTTCTTTTTTAACATTTTTTTCTTTTTGCCTATTATCTATAAATAGTCCTAATTTTTCGAAATCAACATCGCCATAATAAGATCTTAATCTATCTATTATAGAGTCATAAATATTATCATAATCTTCAGTTGAAGCTTTATCAATTCTTTCCACTTCATCATTACTATTTAAAATAGTAATACCGTCATTATCTACTTGCATATTTTTAATATATAAGCCAGAATATCCTTTTAAAATACCTTTTTCTTGCAATTTGTTTTTTAATTCTTCTTCAGATAAATTTTTATATTCGCTATTGCTATTTCGCATTTCATAAAATAAATTAGCAAGAATTTGCTGAAAATAATTAGGATTGGTTCGCGTTTCAATTTTATTTTCCCTAACAACTACTATTGATTTTACACTATCAGTACCATAATTTAAGTTTATCTTTACAATTTTATTTTCCATAAAAACTCCTTTTTCAATCTGGCTGTATTATACTATAAATAAAGAGAAAAGTCAAATTACTACCCTATATACTCATCAAGTAATTCTTTTACAAAAAACTGATATTCAACATCTTCAGTATCTTCGTTACCATCTAAAAGACACAAAGGCGGAAACAAAACACACCACCAATTATTACCAACCCCAGATCCCAAAGTAATCGTTAAAGATTCATATAATCCTTCTTCATAAACAACACCTTTATAAACTTTTCTTGGAAAATAATTGTTACCAAACGAAACTAAATAATCTTCATCAGTAGTATCATCAATGACAATATTTAATCTTTCTAAATTATTTTGAATTATATCCCTGGCTTCTTCAATACTAGATACATCTTTTAATAAAGAATATAATTCTTTTTCAATATTTTTTTTGACTTCTAATTTTTCTTTTATATCTATTGTTTCATTACTATTAGCAATAATACGAATTCTGATTGATTCCTTTGGTATTATTATTTCTTCATTTTTATTATAAACTAAAATAGTTATAATAAAAGCAATTATTATTAATATTATTGTTTTCTTTTTCAAAAAAATCACCCTTTATCTAAATAATGGGTGATTTAATATTTTTTATTCAGTAATATTAATATTTTTTAAAATAAATACCATACGATCACGTCCTGCCATATCTTTTTTTGTAAACACTAAAACATCTTTTAAATATTTTTCAATTAATTCTAAAACAGCTTTTTTTTGTCGAAAACCTATTTCAAAAGCTAATATATATTTATCATTTAAATATTTTTCACACGACTTTAAAATCTTATCATAAAACTCTAAGCCATTTAAGTTTGCATATAAAGCCAAATGAGGCTCATTTTTTAAAACTATTTCCGCAACTTCCTCATTCTTACCAATATAAGGTGGATTAGAAATAATTACATCATATTTTTGATTTAAATTAGAAAATAAATCCGATTTCAAAATATTAACGGCAACGTTTAATCTTTTAGCATTCAAACTAGCAACTTCAAGAGCAGATTCAGATATATCACTTAAAGTAATATTTAAACTAGGATTAATTTTCTTTAAAGTAATACCAATACAACCCGATCCACATCCTAAATCTAAAACATTAAGTTCTTTTTTATTAAAAAAAACTTTATTAATTAATTTATTAGTTTCAAAAACTAATTCTTCCGTTTCAAATCTTGGAATTAAAACTCTTTCATCGACATAAAAATTAAATCCATAAAAATTAGTTTCTTTTAAGGCATATTGAAGCGGTATTCCTTGTTCTAAATTATTTAGGCAATTTATGTATTTATCTACTAATTCCATTTCCACTATATCATTTAAATGAATATTTAATTCCAAAGGATTTAAATTTATAATTGTTGCAAGTAATAGCTTAGCTTGATCAGTATGAATGCTTTTTTTAGCTAAGCATAATAAATCTTCAACTTTCACTATTCACCACTGACTTTTAATTTTTGATCAGCTGTTATTAAAGCTTCAATAATTTCATCTAATTCGCCTTCCATAACTCGATCTAATTGCTTGGTCGTAAAACCGATTCGATGATCAGTTACCCGGTTTTGAGGATAATTATAAGTTCTAATTTTTTCACTTCTATCTCCTGATCCAATTTTATTTTTTCGAATCTCACCATTTATAGCTTCTTCCTTAGCAAGCATAGCATCATAGACACGACTTTTTAAAATTTGCATAGCCTTTTCCCGGTTTTTAATTTGACTACGTTCATTTTGACAAGTAACAACAATTCCCGTTGGAATATGGGTCATACGAACCGCACTATCTGTGGTATTAACATGTTGACCACCAGCACCACTACTGCGATAAATATCAATGCGAATATCACTTTCTTTAATATCAACTTCTAAATCATCAGCTTCAGGCATAACTAAAACTGTCGCTGTTGAAGTTTGAATTCTCCCATTAGCTTCGGTTACGGGAACTCTTTGAACTCGATGCGATCCACTTTCATATTTTAATTTCGAATAAACATTTTTTCCTTTTACCATAAATTCTATTAAAGTATAACCACCACTTGCACCATCAATCGAATTTAATACCTCAACTTGAAAGCCTTGTTTTATAGCATACTTTTCGTACATGCGAAATAAATCTCCAGCAAAGATATTTCCTTCATCACCACCAGCTGCTCCCCGAATTTCCATGATAACGTTTTTAAAATCATTTTTGTCTTTGGGAATTAATAAAGTTTCAAGTTCTTGTTCTATGGAACTTTTTTCTTGATTTAATCGTTCAATTTCTTCCAAAGCAAAATCTTTTAAATCTTCTTCTTTTAACATTTCGTGAGCTTCTTTTAAATCTGTTAAGACGTTTTTATACTTATTATAACAATTAACTGTATCTTCTATTGAAGAAAGTTCAATTGATAAGTCTTTTGATTTTTTTATATCATTTAAAACGTCAGGTTGCATTAATAATTCTTGGATTTCGTGATAGCGTTTTTCAATTAAGTCTAAACGTTCAATCATAAAGCCTCCTATTTATTCACTTAAATCATCTTCATCTAAAACAACTAAATTTGATAAATCTTCTTCATCTGTATCATCAAAATCATCAGAAACATCCACATCATCGGTATATTCATCACCATACTCATCTTCAACTATCTCACCATCATCTTTAATTTCATCTAAAAAAGTATCCTCTTCTTCAATTGAATCAACAATTACTTTGTCTGATGTATGACGTTTTCTTAAATCCCAAAGACCATCTACTAAAATAAATCTCTTATCAGTTGCAAGGGAAGTATAATAATCACCAATTTTATTTTCAATTGTTGATGCTGGTAACTCTAAAAGGGAAACAATTTTTCCAAATAAATCTAAAGTATTCATTCCTTTTTTATTATTTTCTAATAGTAAAAAAGTAATATCTTTATAAGATAAATTTTCAACATCCTCTTTTTTAATCTCTTTCATTAAATCCTCCACAAACATTTATTTAATTAATAAAAATTTCAATTTCAAAATTATCACTTTCTATTTTATATTTTACATAAAAATAATTCTTCTTATTTTCAAGTTCTAATAAATCAAAATGAAAATGAAATTTTCGCTTATTTTCTGAATCAATAATAAAACATATTTTTTCATTAAAAGCAAATACTATTTCTAGGAATTTAGTTATTCGTTTTAACGTATTAGTTTTAAAATCTAAAATCATTTTACTATCTTTATCTAAAAATTTTAATGTATTGTCTATTAAAATTCCATTTATATTGTATTCATCTTTTGTATTTATTAAACAATATTTTACTAATAAATTTACTTTTCCCATTTTTCACCAATATGCAATAATACATATCGACATGCATTATATCATAAATGATTAAATTTGAACACATATTTTTACATTTTTTTGAAGATAATAAAAATAGGTGATTCGATGAAGTTTTTAAAAAAAATTGTTAAATTTATGATTATTATCACCTTTATTGGTGTTATTTTTATATCAGGAATTTATTTATATGCTAAAATGATTCCCAAATTAGATATTAATCAAACAGGAAGTTACTATTTATATGATCAAAATGCAGAATTGTTTTTTCAAGGTAATGGAACAAGTGAATGGGCTAAATTAGAAGAAATTAGTCCGTATGTTTTAGATGCAACGATTACAATTGAAGATAAAGATTTTTATTCACATCATGGATTTGATGTTTTAAGAATTATAAAGGCTATGTATACAAATATTATTAGTGGAAGTTATAAACAAGGAGCTTCAACAATTACCCAACAATATGCTAAGAATTTATATTTAGAATTTGATAAAACCTGGGAGAGAAAAATAAAAGAACTTTGGTATACAATTCAACTTGAAACCCATTATGAAAAAGATGAGATTTTAGAAGGTTACTTAAATTGTATTAATTATGGTCATGGAATTTATGGCATTGAAAATGCTAGTAAATTTTATTTTAATAAAAAAGCTAGTGAATTAACCTTAGCTGAAGCTAGCATGTTAGTTGGTATTCCCAAATCACCTAGTAACTATTCACCACTTGTCAATTTAGAACTGGCCAAGGAAAGACAACTTTACATTTTAAATACAATGTTAAAAGAAGAAGTTATTACAAAAGAAGAGTATGATCTAGCAGTAGGGGAAGAATTAACTTTTTATGGTAAAAAAGATAAAATAAATTTAAATACTTTAATGTATTATCAAGATGCTGTTTTAGATGAATTAGAAAGTATGGATAATATCATTGAAACTTATTTACAAAAAGGGGGAATTAAAGTCTACACAACCTTAGATATTGCGGCGCAAACTAGTTTAGAGGAAAGTATTCAAGAAAACATGAAAGATAATGAAGAAATCCAAGTAAGTGGCATTATGATGGAACCTGAAACTGGGGCAGTTCTTGCTTTGGTTGGCGGAAGAGATTATAATAAATCAGAATATAATCGAGCAATTACCTCCAAAAGACAAGTTGGATCAATTATGAAACCTTTTTTATACTATAATGCCTTAGAAAATGGGTTTACAGCTAGTACTTCGTTTTTATCTCAACAAACAAGTTTTACCTTAGGAGTAGATAATGTCTATTCTCCGCAAAATTATAATAATTTATATCCTAATAAAGCTATTAGCATGGCATCAGCTATCGCTTTTTCCGACAATATTTATGCTATTAAAACACATTTATTCTTAGGAGAAAGTAATTTAGTTGACACAGCTAAAAGAGTAGGGATAAAAACGGAATTAGAGCCCATTGCATCCCTTCCCCTTGGAACGGTTGAATTAACTAATTTAGAAATTACTAATGCCTATGCAACTCTTGCTAATCTGGGAACTAAAAATGAACCATATTTTATTGAAAGAATTGAAGATATGGAAGGAAATATTTTATATGAACATAAAAATACAAGTGAAGTAGTTTTAAATAAAAGTTTAACCTTTATTTTAAATGATTTATTAAAGGGAACTTATGATTATAATATGGTTGATTATACATATCCTACTAATATATCGATTGCTTCTCTTTTAACTCATGATTATGGAATTAAATCAGGTTCAACTGATACAGACAACTGGATTATTGGCTTTAACCAAGATATTGTAACATCTGTTTGGATAGGCTATGATGATAACAAAGATTTAGCAGAAAGTGATTTTAAATACTCTAAGAAAATATTTGCTAATGCAGTTGAAAATTACTTAAAAGATAAAGAAACAAATTGGTATGATATTCCCGAAAATGTTGTAGGGGTAGTAGTTGATCCAATCACGGGTAATTTGGCAACCGATGAATCTGAACATAAAAAAATTCTTTATTATATAAAAGGAACGGAACCAAGTTATACTCAAGAAGTTTTTGATGAATATGAAGAAAAAAAAGAAGAAATTACAGAATAATTTCTACTTCTTCGCCATTTTTTAATAAAAAAGCATTAGCATCATCAGTATCTAAATGAACTTCAAAATAAGCTTCTTTTGAATCTTTTAAATGAACATGTTCTAAAATGCCACCTTTTTCGCCTTCTATTTTTAAACTAACTTCTTTAATTCCGACTAAATTTTTTTGACGACGAATCTCTTCATTAATATGAATATGACGAGTAGCAATAATTCCCGCTTCTCTTTCAATTTGCTCCAATGGACTAATTATTGTTAATAAAGAGGCTCCTTCTAAATCTCCAGAATCACGAACAGGTGGATTAATTCCTAATTTATAAGCATCGGTTTTACTAACTTCAACTTGCGTATAATCTCTTACTGGTCCTAAAACCCGAACATTTTCTATTACACCCTTAGGTCCAGCAATAGAAACGGTTAAATTGCTAGCAAATTGTCCTGGTTGCTTTAAATTATTCCGAATGTCCATTTTAGTATCTTTAAATAATATTTTATAATCTTCATGACTTAAGTGAACATGACGATTACTAACTCCAACTTGAATTTTCATATAACCTTCTTTCGAATTTATTATAGCAAAATATAGGTATTTTTTAAAGTTTTTTTCATAGAATTTACAGGAGGGAAAATGAATAATTATAGTTACCAAAGTTATCAAGGATCAAGACAAATGGAACCAAATTATATTCCAAGTCAAAGTTCATCACCACCAGGAGTAGGCGGAGTAGTTCAAGGAAATATTTTTTATGCTGAATATATTTTAAATCAAAATATAGGTAAAAAAATAAAAGTTTATATGTCTTTTGCTGATTCTATTGAATGGCGAGATCGCATTTTTGAAGGAACATTAGAAGCTGTAGGAAGGGAATTTTTACTGATTTCTGATCGCCAAAATAATAAATGGTATATGCTTTGGAGTATTTATATAGACTTTCTTGAATTTAGTGACGAAGTTATTTTTTAATATTGTAAATTGTGATTACTTTTAGTATAATATTTATGGTGATAATATGAATAATATATTAATACTAGCCATTTGTATACTAATTTTAATCATTTTATTTATAATCATTATTTTAATAATTAGTAAAAAGAAAATACAAGAAGTTATAACACCTCTGGATATTTCCAAAGAAGAAATAAATGATTATTTAAAACAAAAATATAAATTATATAAAGAAATAACTAAATTTATTAAAGATAATTTAAGTATTAAAGAAGAGGCTTTTCAAGAATTCTTAGCTTTTAATCAAAAAGAATGTACGCAAAGTAATTTAATTACTATTTTAGATAAAACAACTTACGAAATTAATGAATATGTTGATAAATATGATGAACTTTTAAAAAATAAAGATTTCTTAAAACTAAAAAAAGATTTATATTATGTTCAAGTAAATTTAGAAGCTTGTATTGATTACTATAACAATAAAATTATTTTCTATAATAATTTAAAAAATACTGGACCTACTAGTTTTGCTACAAAATTCTTTGAATTCGAAGAATTTGCAAGTATTACAAATGAAAAGAAAGAAATATCTAGATTAATTAATTTAAACTAGATATTTCTTTTTTATTCATAAATTTCAACTCTTACTTTTTGGGTTTTCGAAGTATAACTTAACCTTAAATCATCTCCCGTTACTTTAACATCAACCTCATATGTTCCTGGAGTTGTATATTCTGATAAATCAATAGTAGCAGTAATTGTTGAAGTATCTAAATCATCTAATAGTTCTTTACTTCCTCTAACAATAACTGAAACTGTACTATTTTCTTCATTTAAAGCTGTAACTTTTAAGCCTTCAGCTAAATTAATAGTTTGAATACCAATTCCGGATACTTCTTTTTGTTCTTCTGCACCAACATTTACTTTAACAGTAACTGTTTTTTCACTCATTTCCCGAACACCACTTGGTTTTTCTAAATTAACAGTAAATTCTTTATATGCAGATAAATTAGTAATATCAATTCTAACTGGAATATATTCAATTTCTTTTAAACTTTCTTCATCACCGTAAATAGTAACATTAGAAATATTGGTAGTTGTCGATTCAATTGCATAACCAAGAGCAATATCACCAACTGGAACAACTCTAATTGGAACAACTTTACTAACTGACGTAATGTTTAAAGTTGCATCAACTGTCTCAGGTAAAATTTCCACATCAACAATTTCTCCGGCATCATTATAAGCTACTAATTTATTATTACTAATAGAAGCTTCTCCAACTGTTGGTTCAACTAAATTATTGACATCAATTAAAGCTTTTACGTAAGCAACTGTTTCTAATTTTTTAGCTGATCCTTTAATAGTTACTTCCGTTTGACTTAAAGATATACTACTAATATCTAATTTACTATCTAAGTTATTGCGATGTAAAACTTCGGCTGTTACTTCTCTAGTTGAACTTACTTTATCATAGATAATAACTGTTACTTGACTAGGATCAATTTTATAATCTACCGATGAGATAGCTTGACGATATTTTAAACTAACTTTATGAGTTCCGGCTGATAATTCCCTTAAATCAACCGATATTTCTTGACTGGGATATTGTTTAGCTAAATAAATATCGCTTTGTCTTCCAATTAAAACGACATCAACTGTTTCAGGTAATCCTTCAACAACATATGCTTCTTCATTATAAATTGCTGTTACTGGTTGACTATACAAAATTTCCGCTGAATTATCAACTAAAGCACTGGAATTTTGATCAACAAAATAAAAAACTAAAAAGGCAAGTAATAAGGATATAACAATAAGTGATTGTTTATTAGTAAATAATTTTTCAAAAGTTTTATTATTTTTGGAAAATAATTCCGAAATTTTCAAAAATAATTTCATAATTGGTGTAATAATAATTCGATCAATGAAACGAAGAATTTTTCCAATAAAAAGACATATTTTTTTAATTATCTTCTTCATAAACTTCCTCCTCATCTGGACTTGTTGTTTCGTTATCTAAGGTTTTAGGACGCAATTCATCAATTAACATCATTCTAGCATCATCTAAGGATAAATTATAGAAAAGTTCTCCCTTTACAGCAATAGAAATACGACCTGTTTCTTCGGATACTACAATACTAATAGCATCGGTTTCTTCGGCAATTCCCAAAGCTGCACGATGACGAGTCCCAAGACGTTTGTTTAATTTAATGTTATTACTTGTTGGAAAAACGGCTCCGGCACAACTAATTCTATTTCCTTGAATAATAACCGCTCCATCATGTAATGGGTTATTAGGAAAAAATATAGAAACTAATAATTCGTTAGTTAAATCAGCATATAATGGTTTAGCTTTATCAATATAATCAGATAAACTAACATCACGTTCAATTACAATCAAAGCTCCAATTCGCGTTTTTCTACAATAATCAACTGCTTGAATAATTTCATAAACTAATTTTTCACGTTCGTCAACCGTTAAAATCTTATGACGACCTAATAATTGACTTCGACCAAGTTGTTCTAAGGCGCCCCGAATTTCTGGTTGAAAAATAATAATTAAAGCTAATGGTCCCCATTCAATTACATATTCAAGTAATAAGCCAACCGTTGTAAAACCAGCAAAATCACTTATTAGTTTAATCAATATAATAACTAAAACACCTTTTATTAAAAGTGACATTTTCACATTATTTTTAAAATTCTTTAAAATATAATAAAACATTACCCATACAATAGCAATATCAATAACATTTTTTATAATATTTAAAATACTATCCCAAGTCATAAAAAATCTCCTTATGTTAAATAATTATAGCAAAAAAAAGGAAAATAGTAAATAGCCAGATTTTTGAAGACTTATAAATTATCTTTTCGTTTAAAAATTGCTAAATAGCGCATCAAGAAGCAAATTCCAATTAATAACAACAATTGAATAAACGATGCTGTTATTTCCAAAAGAAAAGTAGAGTAGGGAGTTATCTTAAAAAAATTAAATATAAAAAAGGCCTTAGGAATTATTCCAGTTGAAGAATTAAAAGGAAAAATTGGCATAAACTCTCCTAAAATAAGAAAAAGAAGAAGAAGAAAAGTTATTTTGGTTCCAAATCTTTGATTACAATAAAAGAAGATCATCGTTAATAAATTTAAATAAATTAAGACTCTAATCATATAAAAAATTAAATATTCTAAATTAGAAATATTATAAAGTTGAAATGGAATTATCTTAATTTTATAATCAACTGAAACCCAAGCAAAAAAAAGACATAAAATTAAACTAATAAGTAAAGTTAAGTTTAAATATAAAAGGCATTTTTTTAAAATTCCTTTTAAATAAGCTTGATAATTTTTATATTTTAATATAAAAGCACTAATTTTATATTGTTTAGATAAGCTAATAATATTTAAAAATACTAATAAAAATAGCATCGTAATATGAAAATTAGAAGTAAAACAAGCTAATAATTGATTATAAAAATTAGCATCTAATAAATAAACATCAAAAATAGCTGGAAGCGAGCCTATAAAAATTATTAATATAGTAAAAATAACAGTTCGATTTTTAATAATGGTAAGTAAATCTTTTAATTCCTTTATCATTTATCTAAACTCCTAACATGTGAAGCATCAAAATAATAGATAAAATCCGATAATTCATATAGATCTTCTTTTATATGCGTTGATAATAAAATTATTTTTTTATCTTTAATTGATTTTAAATAATTCTTAATTTTTAAAACACTAGCATCTTCAATTCCATTAAATGGTTCGTCTAAAATTAAAAGTTCGGGATCTTCCATAATGGCAGATGCAATACCAAGCTTTTGTTTCATTCCAAGAGAATATTTACTATATTTTTTATCTTTTTCCTTAGTCAAATTAACAATTTCTAAGGCTTCAAGAATTTCTTTTTCACCAATTTTTGAATTAATATTGGCTAAAATTTTCAAATTTTCCAAACCAGTTAAGTTACTGAAAAATTTCGGTCCATCGATTAAAACACCAATATTTGGTATAAATTCTTTTTTATAATCAATTTCTCGGTCATTAAGGAAAATTGACCCACTAGAAGCTAAATAAAGACCTGTAATAATTTTTAACAAAACACTTTTGCCACTGCCATTTCGTCCAGAAAAACCATAAATATTGCCACTTTCTAGGTGCATAGAAACATCATTTAAAACATAATTTCCATTAAACTTTTTACTTACATTTTTAATATCAATAATCATAATTCCTCCCGATTATTTTTCTCACAATCTATAATTAATTTTTCTTTACTACGATATGCTAGATAAACAAAAAGACTTGATAATAAGAGAATACTAATAGCAAATTCTAATCTCTCCAAAGGACCAATGGCATTATTAACATTAAAAGCAAAAACACCATTTAAGGTAAATAACTCACCAACTGTATCTAAAAATAAGAAATTTTGAAAAATAATATAATTAACTCCTACTGCAAAAATTAAATAGACAGCCAAGTAAATAAGAAAAGATGTTAAAATAGCTGAAAAATAATCATGTTTAAAGCGAAGAGCAATCGCTAAAATATTTAAATAAACAACTGATAAAAGTAAACTATTTATTAGATATATGGCTAAAAAGAGAATTGGCTTATTTGTTAAAGCAACTAAGTTATAATCAAAAAATTGAAAAGAAGATGACGACATTTTTGTGAATGAATAAACCATTAAAAAGAAAATAAGAAGAATAATTGGAAATAGCCAAATATAGCGATAAAAACGTTTAAATAACTCTTTTAAAAAAGTTGAATATTTCTGCTTTGTTAAATAAGTTATTAAAACTTGATCTTTAAATAAAGAAGAAATACCAACAAGAGTTGGAATAGTCAAAATGAAAAAAGCAAAAAAGTCAATTAAGATTAAAGATGAATCAAGTAAATTAAAAATAGTACCAAAAAAAGTGGGTGTCATATATTCATTAGCACTGATATACTCTTCTAATAGTAATTGACACATATCAACATCTATATCTGTTTTGTCAACACACTCTTTTGTATAATAATTATGAAGAATATTTAAATTATTTTCATAATCATTTTTAATTTCTAAAACTTTAAAGACAATAAATGAAGTTAAAAATGTAAATATTATTATGATTAATAAATGCTTTTTTAAAAATTTCATATTTTCCTACCTTATAAAATAATAATAGCATAAAAGTATAAAAAAAAGAAGATTTAATCTTTCAATCTTCTATTTCTTTATTTAACTTCTACTTCTGCGCCAGCTTCTTCTAACTTAGCTTTGATTTCATTAGCTTCATCAACAGAAATATTTTCTTTAACAGCTCCACCGTTATCAGCAATGTCTTTAGATTCTTTTAATCCAAGACCAGTAATTTCTTTAATTATTTTGATAACGTTAACCTTAGCTGCTCCTGCATTTACAAGTGTTACAGTAACAACTTTTGGTCCTTCTTCTACTGCTTCTGCTTGAACTGGTGCTGCAACTGCAACACTACTTGGATCTACTCCAAATTCCTCTTTCATTGCATCTACTAAATCTTTAATTTCTAAAAGATTCATTTCTTTTAATGCACTAATAAAATCTTCTCTTGTTAATTTTGCCATTTTAAATTCCTCCCTTATTTTAATTATTTTCTTCTAATTTTTTAGCATATAAATCTAAACAAATTGCTAAATCTTTTGGTATTGCTAACATTCCACCAGCAAGCATTGTAAGTAATCCTTCTCTTGATGGAATAGTTGCAAGTTGTTCTAATTTTTCACTAGTTGTAATTTCTTTATCTACTAATCCTACTTTTAAAGTAATTGCTTTATGCTTTTTCATAAAATTAGAAATTACTTTAATAGGTGCGATTTGATCAGTACTATAAGCAAGAGCACTTGGTCCATTTAAATATTCTAAAATATCAATATTTAAATCATTAAAAGCTCTGCTCATTAAAGTATTTTTATATACTTTATATTCACTATTAGCTTCTTTAAGTGCTAATCTTAATTCTTTAATTTCCGCATCAGTTAAACCGCGATAATCAAATAAAACAACACCATTAGAATTTTCAACTTTTTCTTTGATTTCATCAATAATTAATTGTTTTTGTTCTAATATCTTAGGATTTGCCATATTACCTCCTTATGATTATTTATATTTATTTAAGGCCAAATAAAAGTCCTTCGAAAAGGACTTTAAATAGATTACTATATTTATAGTCCTCGGTAGGATTTACAAAATTACCTACTGTCTTTGGCACCACTTAATAAACAAAATTATTATAACATTATTTTTTTATTTGTCAAATGAATTAAGATTAATTTTTATTCCAGGACCCATAGTAGATGAAATGCTAATATTTTTAACATAATCACCTTTTACAGTAGCTGGTTTTAATTTTAAAATTGTATTTACAAATGTATTTAAATTTTCGATAAGCTTATCTTCTTCAAAACTAGCTTTACCAATAATACCATGAATATTTCCAAAACTATCGGTACGATATTCAACACGACCTGATTTAACATCATTTACAGCTTTAACAACATCAGTTGTAACTGTTCCAGTTTTTGGATTTGGCATCAAACCTTTTGGTCCTAAAATACGACCTAATTTACCAAGAAGTGGCATTGTATCAGGCGTTGCAATTAAAGTATCAAAATCAAACCAATTTTCTTTTTCGATTTTTTCAATCATATCCACATCGCCTACAAAATCAGCTCCAGCCTCTCTGGCAGCATTTGCAGCTTCACCTCTAGCAATAACTAAAACTTTCTTTGTTTTTCCAGTTCCATTTGGTAGGACAATAGCACCTCTTAATTGTTGATCAGCTTTTTTAGTATCAAGGTTTAAATACATTGCAATTTCGATAGTTCCATCAAATTTACTATTTGCGGTTTCTTTAACCAACTTAACTGCTTCTTCTTTCGAATATAACTTATCTTTTTCAATTTTTTCTAAAGCTTCATTATATCTTTTTCCTCTTTTTTTCATTTTTACCTCCTTGTGGTTCTAGCGGACGACATCCTTCCACATAGGTTAGACCTATATGATTATCTATTCTTTTATTTCAATTCCCATATTAATTGCTGTTCCTTTAACAGTTTTAATAGCTGCATCAAGGTCATAAGCATTTAAATCTGGTAATTTAATAGTAGCAATTTCTTTAACTTGCTCTTCTGTTAAAGATCCAACTATTTCATTTTTTCCTTTAACAGATCCTTTTTGTACTTTGGCATACTTTTTAATTAAAAATGGAGTAGGTGGGGTTTTAACTACAAAATCAAAACTTCTATCATCATAAATAGTAATTTCAACTGGAGCTACATCTCCCATTTTATCTCTTGTTGCATCATTATATTTAGTACAAAATTCTTGTAAATTAATTCCCGCAGGTCCTAAAACTGTTCCAACTGGTGGAGCTGGAGTAGCTTTTCCTGCTTGAATTTCTAATTTAATTTTTTTTACAACTTCCTTTGCCACGAAAAACACATCCTTTCATTTTTTGATTTGCTTCGTGAGTGGTCCAAATAGCTAACTTTGTCCGCCTTTATATTAAAAGTTAAGACATTTGCCTCCCACTTAAATCTATATTAATTAAAATATAGCATTATGATAATATCATTATTTTCTAAGAAAATCAAGATTTTTTAAAGGTTTTTGGTATTAAAATTAATTTTAATTTTGAATTTCATTTTTAATAAATGTGGTATTTAGTCTAATTATAATATAAAATATGACATGTTTTATGTAGATATAAAAAGGATTGAAAAAATTGAAAACATATAAACAAAAAAACAAACAAAAGATTCAAAACTTTTTATATCTAAACTATAAATTGGAATTTATAAGTTTTCTTCAATTATTATGGTAATGAAATAAAATTCAATAATCTTTCTTTTTCTTCTATATCAGTTAGAAAGTAGATACAACCACTTTCTAATATATCTTTTATAAATTTTTTATCATTCTTTTTTAATAGCTTATCTACAACATATTTTTGATCTAGTATATTATTTTGAGTAGAAAAATCATTACAATAATCTAAAAATCCTAATAATAATTCGATATCTCCTTTATCGATAAAATAATCAATTATTTTATTTCTATTATAATCCCAATAGATAGCGATTAAAGTGATTAAAGTATCTGCGGCATCATCCTTAATTAATTTAGCAACCAAATTATTAAATTCATCAACAGTCAATTTTGTAATTAGTGTATGATAAGGTCCTTCATTACATTGTTTTATTATCTTTTTCTCTTTATAATTATAATTACTCATTTTTTATCTCCTCTTAACAAATTATCATTTTTATAATTAATCAATAAATTTTTTTTAAATAATATCGGATACACAAAAGTTAAAAAATGGGCAAACACATATATAACAACGATTTACTCATTTTAAATGTCAAACTCAAGTTAATTTCAAAGAAAATCAAGATTTTTTATAGGTTTTTGGTATTAAATCACCTATTGTTTTAACTTCTTGATTAAATTTTGTTTCAAGTTCTAATATAAGTGTATCCAAAAACTCTAAAAATGGACAATAACGAACATCTTTACTTGTTATAAAAAAATCATACAATTTGGGATTTTCTTCTTTTAAATTAAGATAATCTTTTAACCAAGATAACCCACTATTATATAAAGCCGAAGATAAATTAATATCTATTCTAGCTTGATTTAGAGCACTAACATCTGGTAATTTATACCATCTACCTGTATCTATTATATAAAAGCAATTACTTTTTAAATCAAATAAAATATTGTCAAGACAAAGATCTACCATATAAATATCTGAAAATTGTCGAATTTCTTCTTGTAGAATAGTATAAGCTTCTTTTAATTTTGCAACTTCCAAATCAGTTGGAAAACCATTAATAATTTTTTCTCCTGGAAAATAAGACATAGTATTAGCAACAACCGCATTTGTTTCTACATCAACTAATATATCTTTGGGAAAAGCTATATACAAAGACTTTTTATCAGCAAATTTTATATTATTTAATCTTTTAGGCTGAAAATAAATTTTAATTATATCACTGGTTCCTTTAAGAAAATAACAATTACTTTCTTCACCAATTCCCATTGGTTCTTCTTTTTGAATTATTTCTAACATTTTTTTATTAATAATTTTTGTTGCCATATAATCTCCTAAAAAATAAATACTATTATTTTTTATAATTTAAATCACCTATTGTTTTAACTTTTTCATTATTTCGTTCAGACATTTTAATCTCTAATTCCTCTAAAAATTCCATTGGTAAACTTTGATTTGCCAATTTATGCATACGATAAAGTTCATGCAAATTTTTATCTTGATTTAAAGGATTATTTACCCAATCTAAACTACCTTTACATAAAGCAAACATTAATTGCCAATTTAAATTTTCTAAATTTTCATTAACAACATTTTCTTCAGGATACCAACGACTAGTATCAATTAAATTAAATTTCTTCTTTTCATAATCAAATAAAATATTATCAAGACAAAGATCTACCATATTGATATTAGGAAACTTTTGTATTTCTAATTTTAATGTTTGATAAGCTTGTTTTAAATCGCTTAATAGTAAATTAGGACGCAAACCCGAAGGATAATCAAGTGGCATAAATTTCTCACCAGGCATATAATTCATAGTATAGCCAGCAATTTGTCCACAACAAGAATCAATCAAGGTATCAATTGGAAAAGAGATATACAAAGATTTTTCTTCTGAAAAATAGATTTTTCGCCAATTAAAGTAAATATGAAATAGTTTAGCAACCACATTATCATCTTCTAAAAAGTAACAACTACCTTCTTTTCCATGATTAATTGCATAACCATATCGTATTTCTTCAAGATACCTACGTTCAACCAAAATTTTTCCCATTTTTTTCTCCTTAAGCTTTTTTTATTTGATTCAATTCACATTCAATTGTCGTTTCTTGACCAAATAAATCAACAATTGCATTAACTTGCTTGTTCTCTTCGTCAATTGATTCAATTTTTCCAAACATACCTGAGAATGGTCCATCAACAATTTTAATTTGATCTCCATCATTCAAATCATTTTTAATATCAATTCTAGCCATTCCCATACTATTTAAAATATTATCAACTTCATAAGGTTGAAGTGGAGTAGGTTTAGCACCTTTTCCACTAGAACCAATAAAACCGGTTACCCCAGGCGTATTACGAACTACAAACCAAGCCTCATCGCTCATAACCATTTCAACTAATATATAACCTGGAAATATTTTCTTAATTTTTTCCTTTTGAACACCATTTTTTTCTTCAATTACTTTCTCTTCTGGGACAATTACTCGATAAATATAATCTTTCATATCCATAGAATTTGCACGCATTTCTAGTTTTTCTTTTACTTTGTTTTCATGTCCTGAATAAGTATTAACTACATACCATTGTTTCTCTTCCATCTAAACCCCTCCTATATTAATGTTTTTACAAGTGCCATAATAAGTTCAATCAAATAAAAATATACACCAAAAAATATTACAAAACAAATCGTTGCAACACTATATTTAACCATATCTTTTTTATTTGGAAAATGAACTTTTGACATTTCCTTTTTAATTTGTTTAAAAAGACCATCTTTTTTTACATCTTTTGTTTCTTTTTTATTTACTTTTTTTCCCATAGTTTCTCCCTTTTTAAAGTTAAATAAAAAACACTTTCGTGCCTATGCATATAAAATATCATAATTTATATGAAAAAGCAAGTGTTTTTCAATTTAAACTCTTCAATTTTTTTATCTTAAAATAAAAGTATAAACAAATAAACCAATTAAATAAATAAGAGTTAAAATACTTGGAATAAATAAAATATTAACATAGGCTGTTTCTTCATTAACAAAAGCCCGACCAATTGCAGTTGACAAAGTTTTTCTTCTAACATTAGTATTTTGATTGCTATTAGCTTGTTGTTTTTTAACTAAATAATCATTCATATAACAAACATTAAGACGTCTAAAAACTTCTTCATAATATTCATAAATTTCTTCGGGAATAATTCCTAGTTGATTAAATTTTTCTAAATTATCTTGTAAAAAGTTAAAATGTTCTTGATTCATATTACCATCGACTGGCATGTGATTATAGGCAAAAAGACCAATTTTTGAATTTTGAAAAATATTTATTTCCTTGGCATTTTGACAAGCACTCAAATTTCCTAAAACCAAGCGAAAAGAATTAAATGTTAATTTACCATTTTCTAAAACTATTTTTTTAGGATTAAAATCATAAATATAAAAATTATTATTGTGTAAATATTCAAGCCAAGAATCAAGTTGAATAAGAAAATTGGTTAACTGAACGGGATCAGTTGATATTTCTTCAATTTTTTCAAAAAGGGTCATAAAATCACCTCACTTTAAGATTATAAGCATCCTATCTTAATTAAGATTATAACACTAAAAATTTAAGATGTAAATTATCTTCGAAAAATTAACTAAAAACTGCTAAGAGAATAATTCTTTTAGCAGTTTAGATTTTATATTAATAAAGAAACAAATTCTAAAATTATAATATTAACAAGAGCAATTGTAATAACTATTTTTAAAGCCCATTTAAACCAAGTTGTATATTCGACCTTAGCAAGAGCAAGACCACCCATAATAGCACCACAAGTTGGAGTAATTAAATTAACAAGCCCATTGGCTGATACAAGAGTCATAATAGCAACTTCACTACTATATCCCAAATTAGTAGCAAGCGGAGTTATAATTGGCGTTGATAAAGCTGCTAAGCCACTTGATGACGGAACTAAAATTGATAAAACAATATGAAGTAGATAATTAAGTGGTACAAATAAAAATTCTGGTAAATTTTTAAGTAAATTACTAGCATTATAGATTATATAATTATCTAAATAGGTTGTTTGCATTAAAACACTTGCACCTCTAGCAACCGCAATAATTAAAATTACGCCAATCATATCATTAGCTCCATCAATAAATGTATCAACAATATCTTTTTCTTTCATTTTATTAACAAGAGCTATAATAATTGTCATAACTAAAAACCATAAAGCAGCCTCGTAAAACCACCAATTACCAAGACTTGATCCAGTTAACCAACCAGTAAATTTATCAAAGAAAGTTATATTAAATTCGCCCCAGGGAATAAAACCAATTATCATAATAATAAAAGTAAACATAAGTAAAACTAAAGTAATCTTTTGTCTGGTTGTTAATTTTACTTCTTTTTTATTATGTTCTATTTCAATTTCTTCTTTGAACTTTTTCTCCATATTTTTCTGTTCTCTTAATGATAGGAAAGTCGAACCTTTATCTTGTTTAACTTTTTTAGCATAACGCATAACAAAGAAAATAGAAATTAATAAAGTTGTAATCCAAAGTAAAAAGCCAATAAAAATGACATAACCTTGATTTACTTTAATACCATCTGGCAAGCTACTAATAGCTGCTCCTACGGCAAAAGGATTAATAGTTGAGCCTAAAACTCCTGATCCTGCCCCAAGTAATACCACAGCTGACCCTACTAAGGTATCCATTCCAGCTGCAACCATACAGGCCGCAATTAAAACATAAAAGCCTACGGTTTCTTCAAGCATTCCATAAGTAGTTCCACCAATTGAAAAGATTAACATCAAAATAGGAATTAAAACTAATTCATTACCTTTTAATTTTTTTACTAATACTTTAATTCCTGTTTCCAAAGCACCCGTTTTGGTTAAAATTCCTAAGAAGCCTCCTAAAACTAAAATAAATATACTAACATCAACCGCATCAGCAAAGCCTAGAATAGGGGATAATAAAATATCGGATAATTTAGCTCCAACCGTTCCACTTCCGTTAACAATTTCCTCACCAACAAAACTAGCATTTGGAAGAAGATGCGATAATATTCCAAGTAAAAAGATTAAAATTAAAATAATCGAAAAAGCTGATAAAATTGTTTTTCTTCTTTTAACCATTAGTTTCCTCCAATAATTTTTGTTCCAACTCCATCTAAAAAAGCTTTATCGGCTTGTTCAAGGGAGGTAATAATAGCTTTTTTATTTGAAGACTTAACAAATTCAATACATGCTTTAACTTTTGGTAACATACTACCACTTGCAAATTCATGATTATCAATATGTTTAAGAGCTTCACTGACTGTCATTACATCAATTCCTTGTTGCATATCGGTATTAAAATTTAAATAAACTTTATCAATAGAAGTTAAAATTAACAAAGTATCGGCACCTATTTCTTTGGCAAGTAGGGCACTTGATAAATCTTTATCAATTACAGCATCAACACCTTCTAATAATTTTATTTTATCTGTTTTTATAACTGGTATTCCACCACCTCCAACAGCAATGACAACAATATCATTATCTAAAAGAGTTTTTATAACTCTTTTTTCGATTATATCAATTGGAGTAGGTGAAGGAACAACTCTTCGGTAACCTCTTCCAGCATCGTTTACAAAAGTATAACCTTTTTCTTTGGCAATTTTTAAAGATTCTTCCTCGGAATAAAAACCACCAATTGGTTTTGTCGGATTTAAAAAAGCCTTATCATTTGGATCCACTAATACTTGGGTTATAACGGTTGCACAATCTTTTTTTATTTTCTCTCTTTCTAATTCATCTTGAAGAACTTGTTGTAATTGATAGCCAATATAGCCTTGACTCATACTTCCACATTCAGCAAAAGGCATAAAAGGTGTTTTAACCTCACCAACAGCTGAATATTCCATAGCAAGGGAAATTTGACCTACTTGCGGACCATTACCATGTGTTAACACTACTTGATTACCATCTTTAATTAATTTAACAATAATTCTAGCCACACTTTCTAATTTTTCTAATTGCTCCTTAGGTGTGGTTCCTAAGGCATTTCCTCCAAGGGCAACTACAATTTTACTCACTTATATTTCCTCCTAATGTTGCTAATAATATAGCTTTTATGGTGTGCATTCTATTTTCAGCTTCAACAAATACTTTTGATTTATCTGATAAAAATACTTCATCAGTTACTTCCATTTCTTTTAAATTAAATTTTTCATAAATTTCTCGACCAATTGTTGTATTTAAATCATGAAAAGAGGGTAGGCAATGTAAAAAAATAGCATTTGGATTAGCTAAATCCAGCATTTCTTTGTTTACTTGATAAGGTTTTAATAAATTAATTCGCTCTTTCCAAATATCATCACTTTCACCCATTGAAACCCAGACATCTGTATAAATTACGTTGGCATTTTTTAAAGCCTCATCTTTATTATCAGTAAAATTAATTACACAATTATTTTTTAAAGCAATTTGCTTGCATTCCTCTATTAAATTAGTATTTGGTCTTAATTCTTTAGGACTTAAAGCTGTAAAATCAATTCCCATTTTACTACATGCAACCATTAAAGAATTAGCAACATTATTTCTAGCATCGCCACAAAAAACTAATTTTAAACCTTTTAAATAGCCAAAATTTTCTTCGATAGTCATTAAATCAGCTAACATTTGGGTTGGGTGAAATTCATTGGTTAAACCATTCCAAACCGGAACGCCAGCATTTTTTCCTAAATTTTCGACAATTTCTTGTTCAAATCCCCGATACTCAATACCATCATACATACGACCTAATACTTTGGCTGTATCTTCAATACTTTCTTTTTTTCCCATTTGACTACTAGCTGGATCTAAATAAGTTACTCCCATACCTAAATCATAACCAGCAACTTCAAATGCACATCTTGTTCTAGTTGAAGTTTTTTCAAATAATAAAACAATATTTTTTCCTTTTAAATAAGGTTTTTGCATTCCTTCTTTTTTTTCTTGTTTTAATTTATGCGACAAATCCAATAGATAACGAATTTCCTCTTCGGTATAATCTAATAATTTTAAAAAACTTCTGCCTTGTAAATTCATTTTTCCTCCCTTCGAAGTGGCATACTCATACACCTTGGACCACCACGACCTCTTGATAATTCGGCACTTGCCATCTCAATTACTTTAATACCATTTTCTCGTAAATAAGCATTAGTAATATTATTACGATTATAAACAATTACAACTCCTGGAGCAATACATAACGTGTTAGTTCCATCATTCCACTGTTCTCTTTGACTTGCTACATCATCGCCACCGGCACATGGAAACAAAGTAATTGGACGATTTAAATAACTTGTTAATATATTTTCTAAGGAATCATTTATTTCTCGAACGTTTAAATCTTCATCACTATCCGGATCATTTCCTTCTTTAATTTCAAATACTTGAAGAGTTTTCATAATTCCTGGATGATAGGTAAACTTATCAACATCAATCTGCGTAAAAACTGTATCTAAATGCATAAAAGCTCTTGAATTTGGAATATTAAAAGCTAAAATAGTATCAATTTGACAATTAGGATTTTTGAATAAATTCTTAGCTAATTTATCAATAGCACCAGCTTCTGTCCTTTGAGATATTCCAACAGCTAAAATATGTTCATTTAAATTTAAAATATCTCCACCTTCAATATGCCAATCATAATACCTATCATAATACTTTTCAATATTATTTTTAAACTTAGGATGATAATTAAAAATATATTCAGCATAAATAGTTTCTCTATTTCTAGTTACCGAATACATTTTATTTAAAACCACTCCATTACCAACACTTGCAAAAGGATCTCTTGTAAAATATAAATTTGGCATAGGCTCTAAAATAAAATCTGTTTCTGCGGTAACTAAATCAACTAAAGATTTTTCCATTACTCTTTTATTTCTATCTAATTCATAAATTTGCACACCTTCCATTGTCTTCAAAACTAATTCTTTGGCATCTTCAATAGACATTAAATAAATAAATACTAAATCACGATATTTGGGAGTATTTACACCACCTTCTTTAATAAATTGTTTTATAAATTTTTCTTTTATTTCGGGATTTAAATTTAAGGTTTCTGCCATTAAATCTTCTAAATAATACACTTTAACACCATTATCTCTTAAAATTTGGACGAATTCATCATGTTCTGCTTGAGCAACTTTTAAATAGGGAATATCGTCAAATAGTAACCGATGAAGTGTATCGGGAGTTAAATTCAAAAGCTCCTTTCCTGGTCTATGGACCAATACTTCTTTTAATGGTTTTATTTCACTTGTTACATTAATTGCACTCATAATCCTCCTTATACTTATACATTTAATTCATATTCTCTTTATTATTTTGTCAATATCGAGGAAAATAATTCGCATAATAAAAATTTTTTAACAGTAATTTCCAAATCTATTTATCCTCTATTATAGATTTATTATAACACGTTATCTTTTTTTAAATGATATAAAAGTTAAAAGAAGACAAAAATTTGACAAAAATATCACCTAATATTAACCAATATTATCATAAAAAAAATAGTTTAGATAAAACCAAAACTATCTTTTAAATTATTATAAATTTTCTTCAATTTTTTTTATCTCTTCAAAGGATAAATTAGTATATTTGCTAATTACATCAAATGGTAAATTATCATTTAACATACTTTTAGCAATTTCTCTTTTTTCATGGTTAGCACCATCAGCAAAACCTTGTTCAAGACCTTTTTTATGTCCATCTTCTTCATAGGCTAACTTTGTTAATTCATCCATTT
>CALVOW010000015.1 GCA_944350445.1 uncultured Bacilli bacterium
ACTAGTAATTACACTTTAACTGGAGCAACGAAGGCCTTTACAATTAGGAAAGCAACCCCAACTTTAACATTAAGTGCTACAAGTGGAAGTGTAGATGCTGATGCAACAATAACGTTTACTGAACGAGCCAACGTTGCTGGAAGTTTTACTAATATATCAAGCAATACTAGTGTTGCCACAGTAAGTCCAGCAAGTTTAACAAATGTAGCTGCTAATACAGCTAGAACGGTAACTATAACTGGTGTTAGTCATGGAACTAGTACGATAACTGTAACTTTCAAGCCAACTGATACAACCAATTACAATACAAGAACAGCAACTTATACGGTAACTGGTTCTTATAAAGAAGCAACCGTTGGAAGTTGTAATAATTTAACTTATAATGGGGTCAGTCAAACTTTAGCTAGTGGTGGAGATAATGTAACATATAAAAATGCATATGGAACTAATGCTGGAAGTTATACTGTAACAGTAACAGCTTTATCAGGCTATAGATTCTCTGATAATACAACAACTAAAACTTTAAATTGTACTATAAATAAGAAATCAGTAGCTGTAAGCTGGGGAAGTACTACAACTTTTACATATAATGGGTCAGCTCAAGCTCCAAGTGCTAGTGCTAGTAGTGGCGTAAGTGGTGAGACTTTAAATATAACAAGAACTACAGGAAGAAATGCGGGAAGTTATACCTCAACAGCAACCATTAGTAGTGTAACTGGAGGTCAAGGATTAACTAGTAATTACACTTTAACTGGAGCAACGAAGGCCTTTACAATTAGGAAAGCAACCCCAACTTTAACATTAAGTGCCACAAGTGGAAGAGTTTATGCTGGTGCAACTTCATCATTTACCGTACAAGCAAGTGTAGCTGGAAATTTTTCTAATGTTTCAAGATCAACAAGTATAGCCACAGTAAGTCCAGCAAGTTTAATAAATGTAGCTGCTAATACAGCTAGAACGGTAACTATAACTGGTGTAAATAGTGGAAATACTACTATAACTGTAACTTTCACGCCAACTGATACAACCAATTATAATACAAGAACCGCCACTTATACAGTGATTGCTAATTTAGTTTCATATAGTGTAAAACATTATCAAATGAATAATGATGGAACGAATTATACTTTAGTTAGTACAATATATGGAAGTGGAAAAGTAGGACAAACCGTAACAGGTAAAGTAAATACATATGCTAATTTTTCTAGTCCGTCAGCTAAATCTATAACTTTAACTTCAAATTCTTCTAATAATGTAATTAGTTATTATTATACAAGAACTTGTTATGGTTCAACTTGTGATTATTGTTCTCAAGGAAGTCCGCTTGGAGAATGTTTAATCGAAAATGCTTCCACAATTGGTTTATGGCAATCAGGCTTGAGTCAAGAAGATGTAGATACTTATCGCTTTATTGGAACAACATCTGATCAACCTAAAAATTATATTTGTTTTGGAACAAAAACAGATTGTACAGGTAATAATTTTCTTCATCGTATTATTGGTGTTTTTGGATCTGAACATCAAGTAAGATTAATTAAAGCTACTTCAAGTGGAACTACCTATTTTAATAGAGGTGCTATGTCTACCGCTTCTTATAATAATTCTAATTTAAGATCTACAATAGAGGCTATTGCTAACTCTTCTACTTTTGGTTGGACTAGTATTATAAACGGAACAACAAAATGGTCAGATATTGTTGTGACAAGGCCTGTCGGCTATTTTGTATCAGCAAGTGTTTATACTACTTCAGCAAGTACAAGTTTAAATGCTGAACGAGTAGTTTCATCTTATTTTGGGCTTCGTAATGCGAAAATTTTTCCAATTGCTATAAGTGATTTGTTATTATCTACAGGTTCAACTTCGCTTAATTTTAAAAATAATTATGCAACAATTGATTCTTCTTGGATGGCTTTACAAGCTAGTGAATGGACTTTCCATCTTCGTAATACTACTCGTGCTTGGGTAATTAATGGAACTGGTAGATTATGTAATGGAGAATCAAGTTTAGATTCATATTGCTCTACCTCTGGTTATTTTTCAAGCGGAAGTAGTTATGTTCACAATTATCGAGCTAATTTCCAACTATCCGAAAATGCTTTATTTTGTGGTGGTTCAGGAACTAGTACAGATCCTTATATAATTGGATATGGGAGTTGTTAAAAATGCAAAAAAATAAAAAGATAATTATAATTATTGCTATTTTAATTGTTTTTCTAGTTGTTACGACAATTTTATACTTTTTAATATTTCATCGACCAAAAGAAGAGGAAATCATATATAATAATAATCAAGAGACAAAAATGGCGAAACAAGAGAAAGTAACAGATTTGATTAATAATTATGTTGATAATAATCCAGAGATTTTTAATTATGCTAAGAATAACAATTTAGAACAATTAACTTTATTAGAACTAAAAAATATCTTAAAAATTGATATAAGTGAATTTAATGAATTACCTTATAAATGTAATGAAGAAGAAACATTTATTAAATTTGAAGATAATTATTCAAAATATTTTATTGTTATTGCTTGTGATGAATTTTTATTAAATGAAGAAGATTGATGAGTTTTTCCATCAATTTTTTTTATATTTTTATTTAATTTATGCTATAATTATTTTATAAATATAATAAGGTGAGTTATGGAAAATAAAAAAGGATTTACATTAGTAGAATTAATAGGTGTAATAGTAATATTAGGTATAGTTTTAGGATTAGTAAGTATTGCTTATATTGGAATAAGTAATCATATTAAAATGACATATTATAATGGGATTGAAACGGTTTTACTAGAAGCAGGTGGTGAATATTATACTTATAATAGTGAAAAAGCACCTCAAATCTTTGGTAATAATGTAGAAGTTAGTATTGAAACATTAGTAAATGAAAAATATGTTGAAGAAGTAAAAGCTCGATCTGGAAATAGTTGTACTGGAAGTGTTGGTGCTTATAAAAATAGTTATGATCGGACTAATTATTATGTATGTTTAATATGTGATGAATATCAAAGTGAAAATCCTGTCTGTTCTGGTGAAGTTGATTATTCATTGCAAATGACAGCTACTATAAGCGATACAACTACACTGTATCAAGAAGGAAATTTTGTCAAAGATTATGTAACTTTAACATTTAGAACTTTTAATGATATAAAAGAAATTCAAGTTGAAGATGAAAATGGAGCTGTAGTTAAAACTTGTAATTTAGAAGTTAAAAATGATTTAGCAAGTTGTAAAATTCAAATCGACGAAACCGGTCAATATAAAGCTTATGGAGTATCAGAAAATGGAACAAAAACAGAGGAAAAAGAAATAGAAATTAAAGTTGATAATCAAAAACCAAGTTTTGACATATATGAAAATGATGTATTAATAACAAATAATCAAACAAAAGATGGTAGTAATGGAAATATAAATTTAATAATAGATGTACGGAATATAAAAGATTTAGAAAGTGGTATTAAAAGTATTCGTTATAGTTTTGAAAAAGATGAAACTAATTTTCAAACCGTAACAACTCCAAGAGAAGAATTTACAATTGAAAAAACACTTGAAATTGGTAAATATGAATTAATTGTTGAAATAGAAGATAATGTAGGTAATAAAGAAACTAAGACAATTATATATGAAGTATACAAAAGAATAAGTATTCCAACTAGTAATCTTTATTGTAATGATTTAACTTTTAATGGATATGAGCAAGTTTTAACTAAAGAAGCGGGAACGGGTTTTACATTTTTAAATAATCGCGGTACAAATGTTGGAGATTATACAGTAACAGCTAAGTTAGAAGAAAATTATTATTGGAGTGATGGAACGAATACTGATAAGACTCTAACATGTACAATTAAGAGGTTACAAACAGCAAATATTGGAAGTTGTAAAACGCTAACATATAATGGAATAAGTCAATTATTAGCTAGTGGTGGAGATAATGTAACATATAAAAATGCATATGGAACTAATGCTGGAAGTTATACTGTAACAATAACTGCTACTAATAACTATGCATTTAGTGATGGAAGTACAACTAAGAATCTAACTTGTTCTATTAATAAAAAGAATTTGACAGTAACACCAAATAGTAATCAATCTAAAACATATGGAAGCAATGATCCAACTTTAACTTATACATATTCAGGACAAGTAAGTGGAGAAACTCCAAGATTTAGTGGTAGTTTATCAAGAACAAGTGGTGAGAGTGTTGGAACTTATGTTATTAATAAAGGAACTTTAACTTTAGTAAATAATAGTCCTTTCTTAGCTAGTAATTATAATTTAGTATTATCAGGAAATGTTAGCTTTCGAATCAATAAAAAAAATGTAAGTGGATTAGTAGTTACTTTGCAAACAACTAGTTATACTTATGATGGAACCGCGAAAACTCCATCGGTAACTGTAAAAGATGGCACTAAAACTCTTACGAATGGAACGGATTATACAGTAAGTTATACTAATAATATCAATGCGGGAACCGCAACAGTAACGATAACAGGAAAAGGAAATTATTCAGGTACAACAACGAAAACATTTACAATTTCCAAACGAAATGTAACTATAAAGGCTAATAATCAAACTTTAAATGGCACAACAACTATCGATAAATCTTTATCCCAAATTACAGCTAGTAATTTAGTTGTTGGTCATAGTATTACAAGTATTACTTTAACTCAATCGACAACAGCAGCTACAACATCAGGAACTATTACACCATCAAGTGCCATTATAAAATCAGGAACTACTGATGTAACAAGTAATTATAATATTACTTATCAAACCGGAATATTAGTTATTTATTCAACACAATTTTGTGCTAATTTTATGTTAAATGGTGCTAGTCAAATTGATGGAGTTGCAGCTAATAAAACAAATGTTTGTTGTAATGCTTCATCGGATGGAACATGTACCATAACTTCACCAATCATTACTCCAAAAACAAATTTCGAGGTGGTAGGATGGTCAGATAATGCTAGCAAATTGCAAGAAATTACTCATAATGCTGTTGATGAAAATGGAAATCCTGCAACAATTACCTTAAATGGAAATAAGACTTTTTATGCGGTTACAATAAGTAAAGCTAGTGCTTTGAAGACTTATTCAGTTGAATTTAATTTAAATGGTGCTGATTCTTTTGCTTTTCAAGGTATAACTTATAGACAAACTTATACTTTTACTTGTCGAACTAATTATGTTTATAATGGAGCATCTATTCCTAATACGTGTACATTTACACTTCCAACCATTACAAGAAGTGGTGGAACAGTATATGGTTGGGATCCTGATGATGAAAATGAAGGAAATCCTAAGTATTCAGTAGGCGAGACAATTACCATTTCTAGTGATTTAGTTTTAAATGCTATTACTTCCAAACGAATAACTTTATCATATGATGGAAATGGTGGTGCAACAGCTTTACCTGATCAAGTAGGAATTGTCTACAATGATAAAGATGGTTATTGGTTTGATATACCAGCATATAATTATGCCAATATGTGTCGAAGTCGGGATACAGAATATGTTGGTTATAAAAGTATTGGACTTGTAACTAATCCTAATAATGATACAGCTGAATTTTGCTTAGGAGGAAAAATTTATTTAGAAGATGATCAAACATTATATGGATTATGGAAAAAAGTATATGCAACCGGAACCATAAAAACAAATGGTTCAAATTTAAATATCCGTGCATCCCAAAGTACGAGTGCTACAATTGTTGGAAAAATTCCTAATGGCAAAACAGCCTATATAACTGGTGCGAAATCAGGTAGTTGGTATCCAGTTATATATGGAAGTGTTTCCGGCTGGGCCTCTTCCAATTATATACCTAGTGTAACTCCAGTTGAGGCAAGTAGTTGTAATTATACTGATTATTCTTGTGGGGGAACAGATTATGTCTTTTCAGTTACGCCAACTAATATAGAATTAAATTTATATGAAAATGAACTATCTTATCAATTAATAATAGAAAATCAATGTGGTGATATAGTATCAGCTACAAGTAGTAATAGTAAAGTTTCTGTAACAAGATCAGGACTTGTGTCAACAACAAGTAATGCTGTTTCATATGGTGAGACTTTAACAGCAACTTTAACTTTTACAACTGAAGGTGGATGTACTGCAACTGTAACAGTAAAAGTTAAAAATATAAATGAAACACCACCAACTGTTAATATTTCCATTAGTGGTAGTACTTATAGTTCAGGATATAAATCGGGAGCTAAAGTTACAGTTACTTGTGAGTCAGACGAAGGAATATCATCATTTACAGCCAAAGATAATACCGGAGATACTGGAACATTAACAGTTAATGAAACTAATAGAAAACAAAGAGTAATTACGCTTAGTAGTGCAAGTAGTTCACGTAAAGTATCAGTTTCATGTACTTCTAATAATGGTATGACAACTAGTGATTCAAGAACGTATCGAATTTATGTATATTCTAAATCTTCTGCTTGTGGAGTGGATTATTATAATTATAAAGGTGGTTATACATGTTGTAATTCTAGTGGTAGTGCCTGTGACACATATACTTGTACAGCATCTAGATACCCTTATAATGCATATTCTTACTGTCGAAATATGGGATACACTGGTGCAACAAGCGGGACTTGTACAAGATCAGCCGTTTATGATTCTTGTTGGCATACATAGGAGGATAGAATGAATTTAAAAAATAAAAAGATTTTAGCAATTATTTTCTTAATCTTGGGAATTATTATAATTTTTGTTTCAGTTATTATCGTTTTTGTAGAAAAAAATAAAAATCTAAATAATAATACCAATACAGAAAGTGAAATGAAATTAAATATATTTAATTTTCAAGTTGATACTAATACTACTAATGCAGTAAGAATAATTTTTGATTTACGAAATGAAGGAGATAAAACCATTTCTAATCAAGATTTATTACTTAACTTTTATCATAATGATGATATTATTTATGTATATGAATATACAATTGATGAACTTGCTTCCTTAGATGAGACTACAATCGAAACAAATTTATCTTTTGAATATGAAGAAATTACAAAATATGAATTTGTTATAGATAATTTAAAACAAGAATTAGTGCCATTTTCTATTACTAATTAATAAATACAAAAAAGGGAAAAATTAATAACTATTTTTTCCTTTTTAAATGCTCTTTAATTTTTGACTAGTTCTTTTCATTTAACTAACTTTGTAGTATAATTTATTCAGAATGGAGAATTTATGAATAAAAAAGGTTTTGTTTTAATGGAGACATTAGTTGTAACAGTTTTTACGATGTTCATTTTTACTATTTTATATAATAGTGTCGTTCCTCTTTTAGGAAAATATACAGAATTATCATATTACGATGATTTAGATACTACTTATGATTTATATCATATTGTAAAATTAATTAAAAATGATCCTAATTATGAAGAAATAGCAAATAATCATTATAAAATATTAAAATGTCAAGATCTAGAAAGTGAAAAATGTAATACATTATTTAATTTTTTAAATATTGATAATACGATGGATGAAGTAATATTTTTAAATACAACTTATATGGATGAATTAAAAAATAATCAAGAAGTATCTAATATGATTAAAGATTATTTGCAATATATAGATACAACTGGAAATATTATATTACTTCAAAATGATGGCTATATATCATATTTAAATTGTTAGTTTTAATAATCTTTTCTCCTTATTATACTAAATTAGAAAGTGGTGTTTTATGTACTTAAAAGAAATAGAAATATCTGGTTTTAAATCATTTGCAGATAAAATAAATATTAATTTAGATAATCAAATAACATGTATAGTTGGACCTAATGGATCAGGTAAAAGTAATATTGTTGATGCCATTAGATTTGTTCTTGGGGAGCAATCTGTCAAATCACTTCGCGGTGACAATTTAATGGCTGATGTTATTTTTTCAGGTTCCAAAAACCGTCCTCCTATGCATGCTGCTTCCGTTACTTTAACTTTTGATAATCAAGATAATTATTTAAATGTTCCCTTTCAAAATGTAGCTGTTAGAAGACGATTATATAAAACTGGTGAAAATGAATATTTTTTAAATGGTGAAAAATGTCGATTAAAAGACATTGTGGATCTTTTTTTAGATAGTAGTATTGGAAGAGACTCTTTTAATATTATTGGTCAAGGAGAAATAGCTAAGATTTTGTCAAATTCATCCTATGAAAGAAGATTAGTAATTGAAGAAGCAGCTGGCATTTTAAAATATAAAAAAAGACGTGAAGAAGCTTTTAAAAAATTAGATAAAACTAATTTAAATTTAGATCGAATTAAAGATATTATTGAAGAAGTTAAAAATCGCCTTGATCCTTTAAAAAAACAAAGTGAAAAAGCTAAAAATTATTTAGAATTTAAAAAAAAGCTAGAAACTGTTGAAGTTTCCTTGTTAGTAAATGAAATTACAACTTGGAATTTAACTTATCAAGATAGTAAAAATAAACTAAAAAGTTATGAAGAAGAAATTGTTAATTTAAATAATAAAATAAATAATCCGGAAATAGAAACTTTAAAATTACAAGTTTTAAACATGGAAAAAAACATTCAAAGTAAAAATAATGATCTCATTAATTTAACAAGAGAAAAAGCCGAAATTAACACCAAAAGAAGTGTTTTAAAAGAAAGAAATAAATATAAATTAGAAAATATTAAACTTCAAGAAAATATTAATTATTTAAATGAAACAAAACTTTCTTTAGAAAAAAATATTGAAATTAATAATCAAGAAATTACGAATTTAAATTTAAAGAAAAATAATTTAGAACAAGAATTAAATACGGATTTAGATTCTTTAAATCAAGAAAAAAGGAATAAAGATAATATAGAAAAAGAATATCAGTTTAAAAAGAAAGAAATTTGGGAATTAACTAATAAAATTGAAATATTAAATAATAATATACGTGATAATGTTTATTTAAATAATAATACAAGAAAAGTTTTAAATAATCCCAAATTAACTGGAGTACATGATGCTTTAATTAATCTTGTTAAGACAACATCTTTATATCAAAAATGTTTAGATGTTATTATGTCATCTATTAAAAACTTTATAATTGTTGATAATCCTGAAAGTGCGAATTCTTGTATTTCTTATTTAAAAGAAAATCATTTAGGAAGAGTTACTTTTTTACCACTTGCTGTTATCAAGGCTCGTTATATTGATTTGGAAACCAAAAATATCTTAGAACATGAAGTAGGTTATCAAGGTGTTTTAAGTGATTTTTTAGAGTATGATAAAAAATATCAAAATATTATATTAAATCAATTTGGAAATATTATTGTTGTTGATAATTTAGTAAATGCTAATTCAATTAGTAAAAAGATAAATAGTCGTTATCGAATCGTGACAATTGACGGTGATATAATTCATACTTCGGGAAGTATTACGGGAGGTTCTTTAGAACCGTTAAAAAGTACGGTTAGTTTAAAAAATGAGTTAATAGAATTAGAACTAAAGATAAATAAGAATAAAACAAGTCTTTTAGAATTTGAAAGAAAATTAAATGAAGTAAGTGATAAGATAAGTGCTTATGATAAAAAAGTATATGAGGCACGTCATCAGTTATTAGAAATAGTTGATTCTTTAAATGATACTAGAAAAAGACAAGAAAGTAAAAAACAAGAGTTAGAAAATGTTCTTTTAGAGCTTAAATCATTAGATAGTAATAATACTTTAAAAGAAAGTGAAGAATTAGATAAAACTTATTTTGATAAATCTTTAAAATGTGATTTATTAGAAAAAGAAATTAATGATTTAATTAAAGAAAAAGATAAAATACAAGCTCATATTTTAGAAGAGGAAGGAATTAGAAAAGTAAACCAAGCTAATTTAAACCAAATTGAAAAAGAAATGGCTAACTTAAATCTTTTGCTTCAGGATTTAGATATAAAAATGGATACCAATTTAAATATTTTAAATAATGAATATAGTATGACTTATGAAAGAGCTAAAGAAGAATATGCAAGTAGTTTAGATATTGAAGAATCAAGAAGAGAAGTAGAAGAAATTAAGAAAGTCTTAAAAAGTATTGGTATGGTAAATTTAGAGGCAATAGAAGAGTATGAGGAGGTAAATAAGCGATATACTTATTTAACGAAAGAACGAGATGACCTAATGCATGCTAAGGATATGCTATATTCAATTATTGAAGAGATGGATGAAGTCATGCAAAGTGATTTCTTGAAGACTTTTCAAGAACTTGAAAAAGAATTTAAAAAAGTTTTTAAAGAGTTATTTAGAGGCGGAGATGCTTCTTTAAAATTAACAGATCCTAATAATTTATTAGAAACAGGAGTCGAAATTGAAGCATCCCCACCAGGAAAGAAATTAAAGACGGTGACGCTTTTATCAGGTGGAGAGAAAACGTTAACAGCTATTAGTTTATTATTTGCTATTTTAAATATTCGTAGTGTACCTTTTTGTATTTTTGATGAAGTAGAAGCAGCTCTTGATGAAGCTAATGTTGATAACTTTGGAGAATATTTAAGTCATTATCAAGATAAAACACAGTTTTTATTAATTACTCATAAAAAAAGAACAATGGAATATGCAAAGACTTTATATGGAATTACCATGCAAGAATCAGGCGTTTCTAAACTTGTTAGTGTAAAGTTAGAAGATAATTTAGTTTAGAATTATTGATGTTAATTATTTTTGAAGTTAACTCGATGGTATCATTAAATATCAAAATTCGACATATAAAAAATAGTAAAATATTTGCTAGGTTTTTATATGTCTTTTTATTATAGAAATTATTGAAAAATCTTATAGATTAATTTATAATATTATTATAAAGGTAAGATATAGTATGAAAAATTATTTAAAATTTAATAAAAAGTATGCATTAATTTTTTTGATTTTATTAGCAATTATTCTTTTAATCGGAACAAGTTATGCTCTTCTTCGAAGCAGTTCCCGAGGAGAAAATACTTATGTTATGAATGTAGGTTTATTAGAAGTAACTTTTCAAGATAGTGAAACAAATAATTTAAATCTTGAAAATGCTGTTCCGATGACAGATAATGAAGGAATGAATCAGTCTAATGAACTTACTTTTACGATTAAAAATACAGGCGATTTAGCAGCTGGTTATGATGTTTATATTGAAGAAACATCAACAAGTCCTGAGTTTAAAACGGTAATTAGATTTATTTCAAATAAAAATGATACCGGGTATAATAGTCCTAAAACTTTATCTGAAGATTACTATATTGAACAAGGTGGAGTTTTAGCAGTAGGAGAGAGTGCAACTTATAAAGTAAAACTATGGTTATCAAAAACAGCCGATAATACTTATATGAATAAAACTTTTACAGCCAGAATTGTGGTTGATTCATATCAAACTAATGATTTAAGAGCTAATATTAAGTCGCAAATAATATCTAATCAAACCGATACTTGTCAAACTTATGTTGAAGAAGATGGAATAACTTATATATCAGGAACGTCTGATTGTATAGATTTTAATTATGTTTGGTATAGTGGTAAATTATGGCGAATAACGGCGATTTATCCGGATGGTACGATGAAAATGATAACTGATGATACAATAACAGCAATTCGATATGGAAGTAATGTCAATTTCTATACGGATGAGAGTAACAGTTCTTATATATATCAATGGTTAAATGAAGATTTTTTGAGTACTTTAGTAAATTCAGAAAATATCATTGTCACCGATGCTAGTTGGAATGTTACAAATTCAAATGCCTCTTCGACATCAGAAATTAGTACTAAATTAGAAGAAACTACCATTGTTACAGTTCCTGTAGGTTTATTAAATAGTTATGAATACTATAAGAGTTATCAAAATACGAATTATGGTAGTGGATATTTAAATATAGGTTATAGTTGGTGGTTGTTGAATCCTTATTCCTCCTTGGATATGTGGTATGCGAGCTACAACGGCGATGCGTATCACTACTCTCCGTCCAACTACAAGTTTGGCGTTCGCCCATCCGTCAATCTGCAATCAGGAATCACGATAAATGGTGGAAATGGAACCAGTAGTGATTCATACACAATAAGTGGAGATATAGAAACAATAACAGCTGGTACTACTCTTTTAAACACAAGAGAAAGTGGCGAATATGTCAATTTTGATGGTGACCTATATCGAATCGTCGCCATTGAAAACAATACTACCAAATTAAATAAAATGGATTATGTAAGAGATAGTAATAATATTGTAAGAACTAAGAATTTTTCAAGTAATGTAACCTATGGAAGTGGAGATAGTGAGACCTACCTCGATTATTATTTGAATAATACATGGTACAATTCTATTGCTGCAAACTATAAAAATATGTTAGTTGAAGGAACATATTATTTGGGAACAACCAGCATCAATTATAAAGGAGCTATTTGTGCTACCGCCAGTAATACAGTTACAACCAAAGACTGTGAAAAAACAAGCAGTACTTGGATCGGATATGTAGGACTTCCAAGATATGGTGAAATGTTTGCAAGTCAGCAAGAAAGTGGATATTCTTCATCAAGTTCTATGTGGTTAATAACCCCAAATTCTACCTCGCGTGTCTGGTACATTGGCACCAACGGCGCCGCCGCTGAAAGCGATAGTCCGTCCAGCAACTTGTACGGCGCCCGCCCATCCATCAATTTGTCATCAGCGGTTAAGATAACAGGCGGTTTAGGAACTAAAGAATCACCATTTGAAATTAGTCTTTAAGATGTAAAAAATCAAGAATTAAAATAAACTAAATTTAAATTTAATACTTGATTTTTTTTATAATTTTTTTATTATTAATACTAATAGAATAGTTTTTATTATTATTTATAACAAAAAATTTAAAAAGTAAATTATTTAAAAACATATGCAGACTTTTATTAAAATCTTCTTCGGTTATCTTACCTTGGTTAAATTCTTCTTTTAATTTATTATAATAACAGTTAATTAAAAATTTATTAATGACTAATAAACTTCTTTTTAACATCATTCTTGTTAAAATATCCGTATTTTTTAAATTTATATAACTATGTAAAAAGTCAAATTTAGTTATAAAGTCCATTATTTCATCAAGGCTTATATATTTAGTTAATTCTTTGATTAAACCTTGTAAATTGGCAGTAAAATAAAAATCTTCCATTAATTCTTGACCAATTATTAATTCTAAACTTTTAGCAATTACAACTTCGGTTTTATAAGCATTAATTGTTTCAAAATCCGGAAAATATCTTTTGACTAAAACTTCGGTATAACCTTCATTAAGACCAAGACCAATTCCTTTATCATTTTTTTCTTGATGGAAACCACAAAAAGTTATAATATCATTATCATTTTTTATATTACAAGAACTAGCAACATGGAATAATTCATGAAATATAATTTTATTTACTTCTTTTTCATTAAGCAAGAGATAATTTTTTTCACTATGATATCCACCAAGTGTTATTGATGTTACTGATTTATTTTTGGAAAAGTTATAATTAATAATTAAAAGATCTTTTAAATTATTAAAAAATAAAGGAAATTCACTATTTGGCTTTTTTTCTTTTAAGCGATTATAAAATAATGTTATTAAGTCATTATATAATCGGTTTTTTTTGAGACTTTCCTCTTGGATTTTTTCTATTACTTTTTTACTTTCAACATCTTTAAAACTTTTTCTTTGTAAATCTTTTTTTAAAACCTTTGTTTCTTTCCTAAGTTTAAATAACTTCTCAGTTAAATTGGCTAAGATAATACCAGAACTACTTCCAGCTAAAAAAGTTAAGAACATCATAAGTATATCATCTTCTTTTAAATAATTAATATTTTGTTTATTAAATTCTTGCATATTCCTCCTTTTAAAAATATAGTCAAAATATGTTAAGTAGAAGAATTTTAACTGTATTTTTTTGTCGTATTATGATATTATTAAGTGGGTGTTTGTATGGAAAATATATATAATATGACATATTCTAAACTAGAAAAATATTTTTTGCAACTAGAAAATAAAAAATACCGTGCTCGTCAATTATTTGATTGGCTTTATAATAAAAGGGTTGATTCGTTTGATTCTATTACTAATATAAAAAAAGAAGTACTTGAAAAATTAAAAGGAGATTTTTACTTTGATAAATTAGAAATTGTCAAAAGAGAAAGTGATGATTTAGTTTATAAATATTTATTAAAACTTAGTGATGCTAATACCATTGAAGCTGTTTTAATGGAACATGATTATGGCAATAGTTTGTGTATTTCCTCAGAAGTTGGTTGTAATATGGCTTGTTCTTTTTGTGAAAGTGGAAAAATAAAAAAAATTCGCAATGTTACAAGTGGTGAAATGGTCGAAGAAATTTTAACAATTGAAAAAGATTTAAAGAAAAGAATTAGTCATGTAGTTATTATGGGAATAGGGGAACCTTTTGATAATTATCAAAATATTTGTGATTTTATAGAAATAGTTAATAGTAATTTTGGTCTTAAGTTAGGAAGTAGGCATATTACTGTTTCAACTTGTGGAATTGTCCCAAAGATTTATGAGTTTGCTAATTTCCCTTATCAAGTTAATTTAGCAATTAGTCTTCATGCTCCAAATGATATATTACGAAGTAGTCTAATGCCAATTAATAAAGTTTATCCTTTAAAAGAGTTAATGAAAGCTATTGTCTATTATTTAGAGAAAACGAATCGTCGCGTAACATTTGAATATATTATGTTAAAAGGAATAAATGATACTAAGGAATTAGCCTTAGAACTTGTTAATTTAGTTAAAAATATGAATTGTTATATTAATTTAATTCCTTATAATGAAACGAATACTTTAGAATATAAAAGAAGTAGTAAAGAGACAATTTTAAAATTTTATGATATACTTAAAAAAAATAAGATAAATGTAACTATACGAAAAGAATTTGGTAATAATATTAATGCTGCCTGTGGGCAATTAAAAACAATTAAGGAGAATTTGGCATGAGAAGTTTTTATTTAACAGATGTTGGAAAAGTACGAGATCATAATGAAGATAGTGTTATTATTTTAAAAAATCATAATAATGATTATATGTTAGCTGTTGCTGATGGAATGGGAGGACATCGAGCTGGAGAAGTAGCTTCTAGTATTGCTATTAGTTATTTAGGAAGGCACTTTCAAGAGACTTTTTATAATTTAGATAAAGAGCAAGCTATTTTATGGATTAATGATAGTATTGATGCTATTAATAAACAAATATTTAAACATGAAGAAGTAGATGCTTTAAGTGTTGGAATGGGAACAACCTTAGTAATTGCTCTTTATACTAGCGATTATTTATTATTTGGAAATATTGGTGATTCCAGTGGTTTTGTTTTAAAAAATAATCATCTTCATAAAATAACAGTTGATCATTCACTTGTTAATTTATTAGTTGAAGCTGGCGAATTAACTCTTGAAGAAGCAAAGGATCATCCTCGAAAAAATGTTTTAATGAAAGCGCTTGGAGCTAGTTTAGAAGTTGAAGCTGATATTTTTGATTGTGATCCGGATGTTGATGGTATATTACTTGCAAGTGATGGCTTGACTAATATGTTAGAAATTAGTAAAATAGAAAGTATAGTGAATAGTAGTGAAGAGATTGAAGAAAAAGTTGTTAGTTTGATTCAAAAAGCTAATAATTTAGGAGGCACTGATAATATATCAATTGCCTATTTGGAAAAAGAAAAAGAAGGTGGAAAAAGTTGATTACCAAAGGACAAAAAATAAATGATCGTTATGAAATTATTCGCAGTATTGGCGAAGGTGGAATGGCCAATGTTTATTTAGCTCGGGATATTATTTTAGAACGAAATGTTGCCATTAAGATTTTAAGAGGTGATTTAGCTGGAGATGAAAAATTTGTCAGACGTTTTCAAAGAGAAGCTTTATCAGCTTCAAGTTTATCACATCCTAATATTGTTGAAATGTATGATGTAGGGGAAGATAATGGAACTTACTATATTGTTATGGAATATGTTGAGGGAATGACTTTAAAACAACTAATAAAAAAACGTGGTAGTTTATCTTTATCAGAAGCTATTGATATTATGTTACAAATTACGGATGGTATTAAAGAAGCTCATGATTCTTATATTATTCATCGGGATTTAAAACCCCAAAATATTTTAATTAAAGAAAACGGTGAAGTTAAAATTACAGACTTTGGAATTGCTATGGCTTTAAATAGTACACAGTTAACCCAAACTAATTCTGTTATGGGTAGTGTTCATTATTTACCACCAGAGCAAGCTAGTGGTAAAGGAGCGACAATTAAAAGTGACATTTATTCAATGGGAATTCTTTTTTATGAACTCTTAACTGGTAAGCTTCCATTTAAAGGTGATAATGCTGTTGAAATTGCTTTAAAACACATGAAAAATGATATTCCAAGTGTTAGAGAAATTAATGATTCTATTCCTCAAAGTGTTGAGAATATTATTTTAAAAGCCACGGCTAAAAATCCCAAAAATCGTTATGAAAGTGCTGCCGAGATGCATGATGATTTATTAACTTGCTTAAATGAAGATAGATTAAATGAAAAAAAGTATGTTTTTATGTACCCAGAACATGATGGTGATTTAGAAAATAAAAAACCAGTTTTATTAGAAGAGAATAAAGAAGAGACAAAAAAGGTTGTTGAAGATGATTTAGATGATGAGAAACAAAAAAATACTTGGATTTGGATTTTATCTTCGGTTTTTATCTTTATTGTCTTAGTTTTAGTAGGAATTTTTATTGTTTATCCAAAATTAACGGAAGTTCCTGATGTTGTTATTCCAAATGTTGCAGGAATGACAGTTCAAAAAGCTGAAGAAACTTTAAAAAATAGGGGTTTTGAAGTAGCCTTAGAAGTTCAAAAAGTAAGTGATGAAGAAATTGATGCGGGATTAGTTGTGAAAACTTCTCCTAGTATTGGTCGGAAGGTAAAAAAAGGAATTACGATTACTCTTTATGAATCCCTTGGAAGTGCTGTTTATGAAATTGAGGATTATACTGGTAAAAATTATATTGAAGTAAGAACCATTTTAACAACTCAGTATGAATTAGATGTTGTCATTGAAAAAATTGATGTTGAAGATGGCGAAGAATATGGTGAACAGGAAATTATTGATCAAGATTTAGAAGTAGGTACTAAAGTCTCTAAGGGTAGTAAAATTACACTTTATATTCCAAATGTTGTTGATGAGTATCCAAATTTCGTTGAGGAAGAGTGGACTTTAGAAGAAATTCAAAATTTCTGCGATGAATACGGAATTGTTGTTACCTTCGTTCCAAAACCAACTGATGAATTTCCAGAAAATACGATTATTAGTCAAAGTAGAGCAGCTGGAACAACTATTGTCAATGGAGCAACCTTAAGAATTGTTTATGCAGTTAAATATGAAGAAGAGACACCAACTGATCCTGATGTTAATATTGATGAGGAATCATAAATGCAAGGACAAGTTGTAAAAGTCATAAGTGATCAATTCTTTGTTGATTTAGAAAATGAAGTTATTGTTTGCAAGCAACGCGGAAAATTAAGAAATTTAAAAACACTTCCCCTTGTTGGGGATTTTGTTTTGATTGATAAAGAAAAGAAGGTAATTCTTGAAATTCTTCCTCGAAAAAATGAAATTATACGACCAAATGTTAGTAATATTGATCAAGCTTTAGTTGTAACTAGTTTAAAAAATCCTGATTTTAGTACGAATCTTTTAGATAAATTATTAGTTCAACTAGAAATAAATAATATCAAACCAATTATTTGTTTAACTAAAAAAGATTTACTTAAAAAATCAGAATTTGAACTATTAGAAAGTACAATTGCTTATTATAAAAAAATAGGTTATTTAGTAGTTGAAAACACCGAAATTTTAAAAATTAAAAAGTATTTAGTCTCTAAAGTAACGGTTTTAATTGGTCAAACAGGAGCTGGAAAAAGTACTTTATTAAACAATTTATTTAAAGATTTAAATTTAAAAACAGGGGAAGTTTCTTTAGCTCTTGGAAGAGGAAGACACACAACAAGACATGTGGAAATTATTAAAAAAGGTTTAATTAAAGTTTTAGATACTCCAGGTTTTTCGGCTCTTTCGTTTGCTGATTATACTCCGATGATGGTTCGCGATGCTTTTATAGAATTTAAAAATTTTCCTTGTCCCTACAAAGATTGCATGCATTTAAAAGAGGGTGAGTGTAAGGTCAAAGAGGCGGTTAGCAAAAAAGAGATAATCGAAAGTAGATATTTAAATTATAAAAATTTTCAAGAAGAATTTAAAACAAGTAAGAGGTGGTAAGATGAAAGTATCAGCATCATTTTTAGGAGCCAAGAATATTCCAAAAACTTTAACGGATTTAAATATAACGGATGTTGATTATATCCATGTTGATGTAATGGATGGTAAATATGTTAAGAATAAAACAATGTCTTTTAAGGAATTAGCAAATATTACTTATTATACAAGAAAACGTTTAGATGTTCATTTAATGGTTTTAAATCCTTTAAAATTAATTGATTTATATGCAACATTAAATGTTGAATATTTAACTTTTCATCTTGATATTAAGGATGATTTTGCAAAAATATTTGCAAGGTGTCATGATTATGGTATTAAAATAGGCCTAGCTTTAAATCCTAAACAAGATGTTACAATGTTATTTCCTTATCTTGAAAAAATTGATTTAGTTTTATTAATGAGTGTTGAGCCTGGTCTTCCGGGTCAAGAATTTATTACTGATACCATTTCAAAAATTAAAGTCTTAAAAGAGGAAATAAAAAAACGTAATTTACATACTTTAATTAGCATTGATGGAGGAATTAACTTTGAAAATGTTAAAGAGTTAAAAGATGTTGATATTGTTGTCTCAGGTACGACGATTACAAATTCTCCTAACTATCAAGAGGCAATTACAAAATTAAGAGGATAATTTGCAAATTTTTCCAACCTATTATATAATAAGTTACCAAAGGAGGCCTCATGACTTTATTTGAAAGTTTAAAAATATTTCCAAAAGTTGATTTACATATTGATTTTTTAGGATCAATTCCCAAAGAGGCAATTTATAAATTAACAAATGATGAAAATGCCGAAGAAATAATTGATTCCATGTTAGAACTTGATAGTATAAAAAATTATGACAATGCTAAAAATTTAGTTGCAACTCTTTTAAATAACTTAGATAATTTAGAATTAGCAACAACATCTTTAATTCAAAAATTAAAAAATGATAATTTAATATATGGAGAAATTTTCTTAAATTTAGATTTATTTTTAAAAAGTTTAAAAAAAGAAGATATTATAAAAACAATATTAAAAGTAATAAAAAAAAGTAATTTAGATTTAAATATTGTCTTAGAAATATCATCAGAAACTTCTAAAGAAGATTTATATCAAAATTTAGATATTTTATATACTTATTATCAAAAAGGAATTACCGGTGTTTATTTTAAGAAGAATAAATTTGAAAATTTAGATTCTTATCAAGCTTTATTTGATAAATTTATTAAAGATAAAATTGAATATATTGTTCTTTTAGATTCTAAGCTTACAAATCAAAATAAAGAAATTTATTATAATGCTAGTAGAATTATCTATAATCTTTTTGAAGCCCCAAGTTCTAATTTCATAAGTGTAATTAGAGATAGTAATATTATTTTAGAATTTCCAGTTACTTACCAAAGTTATTTTAATTTATATGATGAATTAAGTAATCACTTTGTTTATGATCTTTATAAAGAAAATGTTAAAATAACTTTTACGACATGGGATATGACTTTGTTGGATACCGATCTTTTAAATGAATATTGTAAACTCTTTAATGTCTTTCCTTTTAATTTACATGATTTAGTTACAATTACTTTAAATGTTTTAAGTAAGTTAAATGTTAAAGACGATATAAAAAATAATTTAATGAACGAATTTAGAGAAAAGGCTAATGAATTATTTTAGTTTTTTCTTTAAATAAATGGAGGTAAAATGGAGAATTTAAGACTTGTCGTAATGGAGAACATGAAAGAATTTGGTGAAAAAGTTAATTTTCACTTGAAAGAGATGATGAATACATCGTCTGATTTAATTATTCCTATTGATGAAGTAAGATTCAGTAATGGGGAAGGGAAAGTAGTTTTAAAAGAAAGTGTCAGGAAAAAAGATATTTTTATTTTAAGTGATCCGATGAATCATTCAATTACTTATAAGATGTATAACTATTATAATCATAAAAGTCCTGATGATCATTATGTTGATGTCATTAGAACGCTTTGTGCGATTCGTAATCAAGCTAATTCCGTTTCTTTAGTTATGCCATTTTTATATGGTTCAAGACAACATAAAAGAGAAGGAAGAGAGTCGCTTGATTGTGCCCTTGCTTTACAAGAATTTATTCATCAAGGGGTAAAAAATATTATTACTTTTGATGTTCATGACTCAAATGTGCAAAATGCTATTCCTAGATCATCATTTGATAATTTTTATCCAACTAATATTATTTTAGAAAAATTTGTTAGTGAAGAAGATTTAGAAAATGATAATTTGTTAGCTGTTTCACCTGATAATGGGGCTTTAAAAAGGACAAGATTTTATGCTAATATGTTAGGATGTAGTTTAGGAGGCCATTTTGAAAAACATAGAGATTTATATACTGTCGTTGATGGTAAAAATCCTATTTTAGAGCATGAATATATTGGAAAAGATGTCAAAGATAAAGATATTATTATTGTTGATGATATGATTGCTAGTGGTGAATCAATGTTAGATGTTGCAAGAGAACTTAAAAAACGTGGAGCTAAAAGAATTTATTTATTGTCTGCTTATGCAATGTTTACAAAGGGAATCGAAGTATTTGATGAGGCTTATAAAGAAGGGTTATTTACCAAGTTATATTCAACTAATTTATCTTATATATCCGATGAAGCAAAAAGTCGTTCATGGCTAAGTATTGCAGATTGTTCTTTGTATTTAGCTAAAATAATTTATACATTCCATATAGGCGGTTCGGTTTCTCCAATTTTATCAGCAACTAGTAAATTATTAGAAGATTTTGCTAAAAAATAGATTTTTACACTTAGAAGTAATCGAAAATATTACTTCTTTTTTATTAATATTATTGTTTTATAATTTAAAAGAGTAATGAATTTTTAAACATTACTCTTCAAAACTATAAAAGTACAATTTTACTAAATCAGATTTTTGAGAAATATTTCTCTTTATATTTTAATCTTTCTTATTTAAAGAAAGATAATCTTGAATTATTTTTCTGGCTTCTTCTTTTTTTATGTTTACACATGAACTAATTAAATCTATATCTAATTTTTGTTTATACATGTTAATAACAACATCTTTTTTTGTTTCGGCTCTTACTTCATTCTTTACTTCATTTCTGACTTCTGCCTTTACTTCTGCCTTTACTTCTGCTTTTACTTCTGCTTTTACTTCTGCTTTTACTTCATCTCGTAATTCTTCTTTGGCTTCCGCACGTTCTTCTTTTCTAATACCAGCCCAAATCCTAGCTTCTTCTTCCTCTTTGTTGTAAAAACGTCCCCACATTCTTTCGTCTTCGGTCATTTCCGTCAATACTCCTTCCATTAAATTTTTAATTTCCGGTTTCGTTCGAACATGTTCAATGATACTTTCAAAATCTTTTTGTTTAGTTACACACATGGCAGCTGATAGTAACATTAAATCCTCTTCATATGGTTCAAACATCCCTTGATAATTATTATCATACCAAAGATTATAACATTCGACAATATTAATATTTAAAACTTTTTGCTTTTCAGATAAAATATAACCTTCTTCGTTACGAAATACATATTCATCAAAGACTTTTTTATTTATTTTATCAACATAAAAAGTATTAAAGTTAACTAAGAAAGTTATGTCTAAGTTTTCAAAATCAGCTCCTTCTTCAAAACCACTGGTTGCAACTTCTTGCATATAGAAAATATTTCTATCTATAATACTTTGATAAAACTTTTTCTTAACATTAACTTCTAAAATAATCTTTTTGGAATTAGTCGTATTAATAGAGACAACTACATCTCTTTCGGTTTTTTTCTCACCCAAAGTATGATTTGGGATACTTAAAGGAGCAAGACTAACGCGACCAACAATATCTTTATATTCAACTTTTAAAATTCTTGATAATAATAAAGTTAGAATTTCTAAGTGATCTGGATTAGCAAACATTATTTTAAAGGCCTCATCAAAGTAAAGGGGAATAATTTCTCCATCTTGCAAATTTCTTTTTTTCGTTAATATATTCTGTTTCATTTTACCTCCTTTTAAAAAATAAATAGTTCATAAAAAAAGAGAAATACTTCTCAATATAATATAAACGGTTTTTAATGGTAAAAATAAATTGGCAGTAAAATTTAAAAAAAATACTATCTAATATTATTTAGGTAGTATTTTTTATTAATATATATTTTAAATATTAAAAGCCTTCTTTTTCATACATTTCATATAATTCTTTAAAACGATTGAAATGAACAATTTCTCTTTGTCTTAACCAAAGTAAAGGAGCAATTACATCGGGATCATCAGTTAAATCAATTAAATTTTCGTAGACAGCTCTAGCTTTTTGTTCGGCTGCCATATCTTCCATTAAATCAGCTTTAAAGTCTCCGGTTGTTGCAAAATAAGCAACGGTAAAGGGAACACCATTAGCATCAGTTGGATAAATAGCTCTACTATGTTCAGCATAATGCGAGTCAAGTCCTGCTTCTTTTAGTTCTTCAATCGTCGCATCTTTCATTAATTGATAAATCATGGTTGAAATCATTTCCACATGAGCTAGTTCTTCGGTGCCAATATCTGTAAGTAAAGCTTTTCCACGATTGTCTGGCATTGTATATCTTTGGTTTAAATATCGAAATGCAGCAGCTAATTCGCCATTAGATCCCCCATATTGAGTTACTAGATATTTAGCTAATTTTAAATCTTTCTTTTTAATATTTACAGGATATTGTAATCTTTTCTCATACTTCCACATCTTACATCTCCCATGGCCATTTATCATTTTCCCATTTAAAAGGAATTGTTTTCATATCCATACTAGATACATTTAAAGGACCATATCTCCTTTCATAATTTTTAATTACTTCATCCGTCATTCGTTGATATTTATTAAATAAATCAAGAGCTTCTTGGTTATTTGGATAATTATCTAATAATAAATTCAATTCATGAGCAGCAAAAGCCATTTGACCAATATTTAAAAGCATTTCCTCTTGTTCACTATTTATCTTTATTTTTCCAGGTTGAAAATTTTTATATTGATCATACATATTTTTAAATAAATTACCTCGTATATATCCTTCATATGGAGTATATAAATCTAAATTATTATTTTCAATATATTCTAAAGTATTTAAATTATTATTAAATTCATTTTGAAAATTAGGAATTTTTTGATTTCCTTTGAAGTTTGTAAAATAATCTATTTCATCAAACATACTATAATTCATCTTTCCTCCTATCATTATAATTTATTAAATAAAAAAAAATAGTTATAGGACAAATAACTATTTATTTTAAAATTTTAATATCTTGCAAATCATCTATTTTAATAATTTCATTATCCATGGTAATAATATGATTATTTAAAACTCCAGCAATTTGACATGCTTTTTCATAATCAGGAAAAATTAAAATAACTTTGGTATTAAAAATATAACGATTTTGGTCAATTAAAGCTTTTATTTTTTCTTTTACAGATAAATTTTTTAATGAATCAGTAAATGAATTATTATCTACTTCTAAATTAGTTATTTCTTTATTATAATCTTTTAAACTATCAAAAACACTTTTATTGTTTCTGTGTTTTAAATTTAATTCATTCTGATAAATTTTTGGTAATTTTTTCAAAATATCAACTCCTATTTCATTTTATGCAATTTGTATATTTTTATTGATTAAGTTCATATTAATAATATGAAAACAAATAAAACTAGTTTAAATATTATCTTTTCACTTTTAATATTCTTTTTAGTTAGTGTTTTATCAATATATGCAACAAGAGTATTTTTAAATGATGCTTTTAAAAATCTTTATTTAAAACAAATTGCTTTTTATTTAGTAGGTACCTCTTTTGTTGCTTTTTTAACTTATAAAGGCTTTTTTTTATTAAAAAAATATCATTTTTTAGTCTATATAGGAATTAATATTTTGCTTTTATTTTTATTAATTTTTGGAGTTTCTATTAATGGTAGTAAATGTTGGTTATTTATTGGGCCGATTAGCTTTCAGCCAAGTGAATTTATGAAAATTAGTTTAATTATTACTTTGGCTAGAACAGTTGAAAAATATAGAAATAAGAAAAAATATGATTTGAAACAAGAATTTATAATACTTTTAAAACTTTTTCTTTTAACACTTATTCCTAGTGTTTTAACTTTTTTAGAACCGGATACTGGAGTTGTTATAATTTATTTTTTAATTTTTCTTGTCTTTGTTTTCTTTTTAAAACTTAATAAACGATGGTATATCTTTTTTTCTTTAAGTTTTTTAGTTTTAATTCTAAGTTTTTTAGGTTTATATTTTTTTAAACAAGATCTATTTTTAAATCTTGTTGGCGAAGATATTTTTTATCGCTTAGATAGAATTTTAAATTGGGCTAGTAGTAGTGGATACCAATTAGAAAATAGTTTAATAGCCATTGGAGCTAGTGGTCTTACGGGCTTTGGATATTTACAAAATCCTGTTTATTTTCCCGAACCACAAACGGATTTTATATTTGCAACTTATGCTGCTAATTTTGGTTTTTTAGGTTGTTTGTTTTTAATTTTTGTTATTATTATTTTTGATACGACAATCTTAAAAATGTTAAAGAAAAAAATAAAATTGGTTGATAAATATATTATTTTAGGTATTTTTATTATGTTATTTTATGGTCAAGTGCAAAATATTAGTATGACTTTAGGTCTTTTACCAATTACAGGAATTCCCTTGCCTTTCATTAGTTATGGGGGAACTAGTTTACTTTCTTATATGGTTTCGATTGGACTTATTTTAAATATTCATGCAAATTTTTTAAAGTATAGGAATTAAGAATTTTTTTAAGAATAAAATAAGTTAGGTGGTAAAATGCAAAAAGTTATTATTAATCCTGGATCTGGGGGGAGTGATTCAGGCAATGTTAGTTCTAATTTAATTGAAAAAGATTTTAATTTAGAAATTGCTAAGGCTATTTATGATAATTTAAAAGATTTAGGAATTGATGCTTATTTACTAAGAGATAGTGATGAAACTTTATCGAACTCAGAGAGATTAAGAAAAGTAGAAAGTTTAATTAATGAAGGAGATACTGTAATTCTCTTAACTAATGTTTTATCAGGTGGAAATGATTCGGGAGCGGAAATTATTTATGCTTTAAAAGATGAAGATAAATTAGCAAGTATGATTAGTAATAATATTGAAAGTATTGGTCAAAATGTTATTAAATATTATCAATTACGAGATCCCTTAAATACTTCTCAAGACTTTTATGAAATAATTAAAGACGCCGGTAATACTGAAAGTTTAATTGTTAGTTTTGGTTATGTTGATAATGCTTTTGATAATAATTTTGTTTTAGATAATACCATAGAATTAGCATCAGCTGTTAGTAATGCTATTTATGATTATTTAAAAGGAGAAAACATCTATATAGTTAAAGCAGGCGATAATTTATATCAAATAGCTAATAAATTCAATACGACAGTTTTAAAAATTAAAGAGTTAAATAACTTAGGAAATAATGCTTTAACAATAGGTCAAGAATTAATTATTCCCAAAGAAGAAACAACAGAGTTACCATCTTCAAATGAAAATTTTATCATTTATACAGTAAAATCTGGAGATTCTTTATATTCAATTGCTAGAAACTATGGGACAACCATTAACGTTTTAAAAGATGTTAATAATTTAACCAGTGATACATTAAGTAATGGACAAGTTTTAAAAATTCCTGGTAAAAGCGATGAAAATATTAAAAATTATATTAATTATACAGTAAAACCAGGGGATAGTTTATATAAAATAGCCGGACTTTATGAGACATCAGTTAACGAAATTAAAAATATAAATGGTTTAGTAAATAATAATTTAGAAATTAATCAAGTTTTAAAAATACCAACTACTTCTTCTAATCAAGTTAATTATATTAATTATAAAGTTAAATCAGGGGATAGTTTATATAAAATTGCTAATCTTTATGATGTAACAGTTAATGAGATTAAAAATTTAAATAATTTAACAAGTAATAATTTAGCAATTGATCAAGTTTTAAAAATACCTATTTAAGAAAGAAATTAAGGAAAGAAATTAGTTCTTTCTTTTTTTATTACGAATAAAATAGAATGGGATAAAAAGGAGTTCTTTTTTTTAGTTTTCGGTTTAAAAATAATTAAAAATAAAAAATTTACACAATTTGACAATTAATTTTTGATTTTAAGAGTGATACTAATTATAATAGTTAGCCATAAAAGTTATATGTGTTTGTAGTTTTGGTTTTAAATTAGAAAATTTTGAGGTGGGTTTTGATGAATGATAAAGAATTAAAAAAATTAAATCGAAAAGAATTGTTAGAAATTTTATTATCTCAGGCCAAATTAATTGAAGAATTAGAAAGTGAATTAGCAAGAACGCAAAAAGAGTTAAATAATAAAACTATTATCCTTAAAGAAGCTGGTTCAATTGCTGAAGCAACTCTTAGGTTAAGTGGCATTTTTGAAAAAGCTCAAGAAGTTGCTGACGAATATTTAAATAGTATTAAAGAAAGCAAAGATTTATTAGTTAAAAATGAAAAGAATAAAAAAAATAGTAAAACAAGTGATGGTTTAAAAGCTCATGTTACTTGTCAAAAAGATGATAAAAATTTTAAAAGAAGAAAAGGGAAAATGAGTGATGAAAAAAATAATTAATAAGAGTAAGGAGAAAATAGATTGTAAATCTTTAACAGTCGAGCAATTAGAAAAAGAGTTAAAGCGTGAGACTTATCGATCTAGGTATTTTAAAATATTAACTAGTACAATTTATGCTTTGATAATAGTTGCGGCGGTAGCAGCCTTGGTTGCAACGTTTGTAATACCGGTTTTACAAATTAGTGGATCATCAATGCAACCGACTTTTACCGAAGGGGAAATAGTACTTTCGGTTAAAACGAATAATTTAAAACAAGGTGATATTATTGCGTTTTATCATGGGAATAAAATTTTAGTTAAAAGAGTAATTGCTGGACCTGGAAGTTTTGTAAATATTACAATTGATGGAGATGTTTATGTGGATGGAGTTTTATTAGATGAACCTTACATTCAAGAAAAAATGTTAGGAGACACGAATATTACTTATCCTTATCAAGTACCAGATGGTGAGTGGTTTGTCCTTGGTGATCAACGGGAAGTTTCAATTGACTCTAGAAATACAGAAATTGGTTGTGTTAGTCAAGATGATCTTGTTGGAAAAGTTGTTTTTCGAGTTTGGCCACTTAATAAATTTGGAAAAATATAATTATTTAAATATGTTTTGTTTCAAAGACATTTGGAAAGGAAAATACCTATGAATAAAAATTTGTTAACAAAAATTAAAAATTATTTATCTAATTACGATAAAAAGGTAAGGCATCGAAAAATATTTGCTGGGTTAGCAGTTATTGTTGCTTTTTGTACGATTTTGGCTTTAATTAAACCAGCTATTACCTTAGAAAACACATTGATTTGTGAAAGGGAAGAGCATGTTCATAGTGAAAATTGCTATACTGATGAATTTATTTGTGAGGAAACTGCTGAAAATTTAAATAATGATAGCTGTTATCAGTTAGTTTTAACTTGTGAAAAAGAGGAACATACTCATGATGAAAATTGTTATCAAAAAGCTAAGAGTTCTAGTACGGAAATTGAAATAACTCCAATCGAAGATAATTTCGAAATAGCAACTTTTGAAGCTCGAAGTACAACTTCTGTAATTGCTAATTTAACTATTTATGCTACTAATTATTATAGTTCTGCTTATAATAATGCTATTTTGGCTTATAGTAATGCCTCAGGGCAAACAGTTGCTAATGTTTTATCAACAACTATGTCATATACATATTGGACAGCCTTAGTTGTTGAAAATCAAAATGGAAATTATGTGGTAAATAATATTATTGGAAGTGGTTCTCCAAAAAACACCTTAGTAGTTCCTCAAAATGGTTTTATAATTTTAGTTAATGATTCTACTTCAATTGCTGCTATTTCTCAGGTTATTGTTGGAGCGATTGTTACTTCTAATTTTGATTTTACAAATCAAAATTATAATCCAGCCGGTCTTGGTACTTTAAGTTTTTCTATGGAAGTAGATGTAGGTGAAGAGAAACCAACAATTGATAATAGTTCAAAATTGCATATTGTTGAAGGGGCTGACACTAAGGATTTAATTGAAGTTAATTTATATAATTATGGTACAGCTATTAATAGTATGTATGATCAAAATAAAAAATATCCTGGTTTTCAACAAAATGGTGGAACTAAAAACATTAGTACTTTCGATGAATATAGTTTTAATTTTGGTGATAATATAACAGCTGAAATTTCTAATATTAGAAATAATATTACACATTCCGGTGATACATTAGATATTAATTCAACCAATACTAAAGAAAATAATAGTATTAATCGCCCAATTTCTGGGGTTATGAATTCGACTTTAATTAATGGCTATCCAGCTTTAAAAGATGGTAGTAGTTTAGCTTATTTATTTACGCAAAATGCTAGTACTTCAACTACAAAGAAAAATACAGAAAGTATTAATGGTTTATTTCAATATAATAGTACAACTGGGGCTTATAGTTATAATAGTCGAGAAAATCATGCCCAGTTTAATGCTAGCAATAATACTTTCACTTTGTATCAAGAAATTATTACTTCTAATTTTATGATGTATCCATTTGGAAACTTCTTACCATTTAATAGTATAGTAACGGAAGCAACCCAAGCAAGCACCATTGATCGTAGTTATTTTGAAATGATTGCTAATAGTGCTTTATATAAAGCCAATAATGGTTATGGTAGTAGTTATTCGCAATTAGCATCATCTCTAACGCAATTTATTAAATTAATGGATGCGGAATATGGTTCTAATTGGGATTCGGGAACCGCTGCTAGTGCTTATTTTAAATATGCTGCTAATTTAAATGATCAAGTTATTTCGACAAGTAGTTTAAGTAATGTTTATTCGATTGATTATGATGAAGCAACTGATTTCTTTTTTGGACTAGAAATGAAAATGAATTTCATGCAACCAAAAGATGGAAAAACCGGGCAAACCGGTGAAGAGTTGATGAAATTCTACTTTACTGGTGATGATGATGTTTGGGTTTATATAGATGGAATTTTATTTCTAGATTTATCAGGAATTCATCGTCATGTCGGTGGAGAAATAGATTTTTACAATGGTGTTGTTAATTATTATGATTTAGATATTGCAACAGGTGATGTTAAAGAAACACCAACGAAAACTGTAACTTTTAGAGAAATATTAGAAAGTGCAACGGGAAACGCTAATAGTTTAAATGAAAAAGGAACTTTTGAAAATTATTCTACACATACTTTTAATTTCTATTATATGGAGCGTGGTTCTGGATCAGGAGTTATGCGAATGAATTTTAATATGCCTCTTTTAAAGAAAAATTCTATTTCGGTAACCAAAGAATTAACAGTTGATGATGGATCTTCGCTTGGAAATCCTGATTTTAAATTTCAAATATTAAAGGCAACTGGCGATATTAAAACGGAAATTCCTTTTATTGGTGAAGGAACAATATATGATGTTTACAATGAAAGTGGTATAAAAGTGCGAACTGGTACGGTTTTAGCAAACGGAATTTTTACTTTAAAAGCTGGAGAAACAGCTGTTTTTAGTGAAATAGATGAAAATGCTGGTCAATATTATGTTCGGGAATTACTAGATAAAGAATGGGCATCTCAATATAAACAAGTGACTGTTGATGGTGAGGTTACTTTGGTAAATTCTTATAATGATATTACAATTGGAACAGAAAAATTTTCGGGAATTGAAACAGCAATTAAAGATGCTAGTAGTGGTAATACATATTTTAACTTTAATAATCGAATTGATACCAATAAATATGGTTCTTTAAAAATATTAAAAGTAATTTCTGGATCAGGGACAACTTCTTTAACAAGAAACTTTAATTTTACGGTTAAAATAGATGGAATTCTTTTACCAGTTGGTACAACTTATTATGTTAAAAACAAAGAAACTAACGAAGTAGTTACCAAAACGGTTCAACTTGAAGGAATTATTACTTTTTCTTCTCAAGAAGAAGTAGAAATTAACAATATATTAGTTGGTAGTACTTATGAAGTAGTCGAGGAAACTTTAAGTGATTATACAACAAGTTATGATAATAATACGGGTTTAATTAGTGAATTAAATCAAGAAGTAACTGTTACAATTACTAATACGGAAAAAAGTTCAAATATTGAAATTCCTATTTTAAAAACGATTGAAAATCCTGATGGTAAAAAGCATGATTATACGTTTAAATTAATTCAGGTAACTGATGAAACCGGTTTAACTGGTATTCCAGGTTCGACAATGACAACAACGATTGAAGATGTTGAAACAAGTAAAGAAGGAAGTTTTACAATTACTTATTATGAGCCTGATTATAATTCTGGTGATAAACTTTACTATAAAATTAGTGAAGAAGTTAATAACAGTGACTCTAATACTAAATATGATGAAACTTTATATATTGTTGAAGTTACAATTCAAAAAGAAACTGATTTTCAAGCTATGATTACCAAAATTATTAAAAATGGTGAAAATGTTTCAAATATTGAATTTAAAAATCAAATACTTACTAATTTAATTGTTTCCAAAGAAGTAAGAGAAAATATTTCTAATTCAGCTATTTTTGATTTTACGATTGAAGGTACTTATCAAGGAAAAGATGTTAATGCAACTTATAAAGGTCTTTTAAAAAGTGGTCAAGAGACAATTGAAAAAGATATAATTTTTACAAATGGAAGGGCAACAATTCAATTAAAACATAATGAAGAGCTTACTATTCTTGGACTTCCATATGGAATGGATTATAAAATAACGGAAACTAGTACAGATGGTTATGTTGTTTTATATCAAATTAATCCTGATAATAATGAAGATATTTATGAAGGAAATTTCGTATCTGGAGAATTAAGTGATAATAATCATGTTAAATTTATAAACGTTGGAGGTTATCAACTTCCGGAAACTGGTAGTAGCCAGACTTTAATTTTGTTAATAATAGGTACATTATTGACAATAATTCCTATTATTTATACAGGATATATGTTTTACATTAAGGAAAAGAAGGTGAGCTGACTTCCGAGACTTAAAAGTAAAATATAATCCATACATAAAAAAGAAAGGAAACACAAAGATGAAAAAAATATTTAAAATGATGTTTGTATTAGCTTTATTACTAGTACAACTTGTACCAGCAACATTGGTAAATGCTGTATCTGGTACGAATACAAATAATGGTAAAATTACCATCAATAATGTTTCAGAAGATAAGACTTATGCAATTTATCAAATTTTACAATTAGAGTCTTATAATACTGACACGAATTCATATTCTTATAAGGTAGTTTCTGATACTTGGAAAACATTTCTTAATGGTGCAGGATCTGCTTATGTTGAAGTAAATGAACAAGACTATGTAACATGGAAAAGTGGTGCTGATGAAATAGCTTTTTCAAAATTAGCTCTTGAATATGCTAAGGAAAATAATATTCCTGCAACGAAAACAATTACAGCCAATGAGGAAACTATTAAAAATGATGCTGGAGTAGATTATATTGAATTTACTGATTTAAATCTTGGTTATTATTTAGTAGATTCTTCACTTGGTACTTTATGTGGCTTAACAACAACTAAACCAAATGCTTCTGTTAACGAAAAAAATACAGTGCCTACTGTTAACAAGGAAGTAAAAGAAGATTCAACTGGAGAATATACCGATTCTAATACAGCTCAAATTGGTCAAGAAGTTGAATTTAAAACAACAATTACAATTGGTGAAGGTGCTATTAACTATGTCTTATATGATAAAATGAGTGAAGGACTTAGTTATGTTCCAAATTCAATTGTTGTTAATAAAGTAGCAAGTGATGGAACTGAAAGTTTAGTTACTGATACAAATTATACTGTTACAACACCTAGTGAGTATACATTTGTAATTACCTTTAATAATACTTATATTGCAACATTAAGTGATACAGATAAACTTGTTGTTACTTATAAAGCTATTTTAAATGATAAAGCTGTTGTTGAAGGAAATGGAAATCCTAATGAAACTTTCTTAAAGTATGGTGATGATACTAATCATACAACTGATACTGATACAACTTTAACTTATACTTATGATTTTGAAATAGTAAAAACAAAAACTGATTATAAAATATTAACAGGAGCGGAATTTGCTTTATACACATCAGCAACTGGTGGTACTGCTATCCCACTTATAGCTTTAACAGATGAAGGAGATTATAAGGTATATCGTGTAGCAACCACAGAAGAAGCAAGTGATCCTGAATTCAAATCAGCTGTAATTCAAGCTGGAAAAGTAATAATTAGAGGCTTAGATAAAGATACATATTACTTAGAAGAAACGAAAGCCCCAGAAGGATACAATAAATTACCAGCTCGAGTAGATTTTACTGTAACTGGAACTAGTAGTGATGATTTATTAGTTACTGATGAAGTATATCAAACTAATCATGGATTAGTAGTTGTTAATAAAACAGGTGCTGAACTTCCATCAACAGGTGGTATTGGTACAATGTTATTCATTTTAATTGGTTCAGTAATGGTAATTGGCTTTGGAATATTACTAGTAACTAAATTAAGAATGGCAAAAATTGAAGACTAAAATAAGAATAATCTAGGGAAGATTTTTCTTCCCTAGAAATTATATATAATGGAGAGGAGACTTATGAAAAAACATAAAATAACTTTTATAATGATATTATTTTTTTTCATAGGCCTTTTAGTCCTATTATACCCATCAATTAGTAATTATCATAATCAAAAAGTACAATCACAAGCTATTTTTGATTATGAAACAATATTAAATAATTATGATGATAACGATTATGAAAATTTCTTTTTGGAAGCTAAAAAATACAATGATCAATTAAGTAAATTAACTAATCCTTTTATCACTCATGAAACTCTTAAAGGTTATAATGAGGCTTTAAATATTAATGGAAGTGGCATGATGGGGTATTTAACCATTAATAAAATTAAAGTCGAACTACCAATTTATCATGGAACAAGTGAAGATGTTTTAAATAAAGCTGTTGGTCATTTAGAAGGATCATCACTTCCTATTGGTGGAGTAGGAACACATAGTGTTTTATCGGCTCATCGCGGATTACCTTCATCAAAATTATTTACTGAATTAGACAAATTAGAAATTGGTGATACATTTACAATCACTATTTTAAATCAAGTATTAACTTATGAAATTGATCAAATAACAATTGTTGAACCGTCAGATATTTCTAATTTAGAAATTAATCCAGATGAAGACTATGTTACTTTATTAACTTGTACCCCTTATGGTATTAATACTCATAGGTTATTAGTACGAGGGGTAAGAGTTTTAGATGGCGAGAAAAAAATCTATATTACAACTGAGGCTTTTCGAATTAATACTTTAATAGTTATGCCAGTAGTTGCTTTGCCAATAATTTTCATGTTATTAATTATAATATTAGTAAAACCTGTTAAAAATAATAAAAAGGTAAAAAAATATCTTCTTAATTTAAAAAATAAAATAAATAAATACGAGGGGGTAGGAGATAATGATAAAAAAATTTAGTTATTTATTTGTAATAGCATTTATATTTTTAAATTTTGTGCCAACGGTTTTGGCTCAAAATGATAATCTTATTGACTTTTCTAAAAAAGGAAGTATTGCAATTACTTTAAAAGAAAGTGAGTCAAAAGCACCAATATCAGGAGTCGAAATAACTATTTATAAGGTTGCTTCAATGGATATAAAAGATAATAATCTTATTTTCAATTATGCCAGTGGTTTTGAAAATTGTAATGTTAGTTTAGATAATTTAAATAATGAAAATCTAGCAAGTAGTTTAGAAAAATGTATGGTTGCAAGTTCGGCTTTAAAATTTACGGAGACAACCTCTACAAATGGGACTGTATCTTTTAATAATTTAGATTTAGGTATTTATCAAGTTATCCAAACTAAAGAAAAAGAAGGTTATTCAAAAATTGCTTCATTTTTAGTTATGATACCAGAAAATATAAATAATAAATGGACTTATGATATTATAGCTGAGCCTAAAACTTCTATTTTTGAAGTAATGGATTTAACTATTCGTAAAGTTTGGAATAATACTATTTTAGAAATTACTGATAAAGTTACCGTTTCACTTTTAAAAGGTGAAGATGTTATTGAAACAGTTGAATTAAATCCTGATAATAATTGGACTTATACTTTTGAAAATATTGAAAAAAGTGATGATTATTCTGTTTTAGAAGTTAATGTTCCAACTGGATATGTTGCTACTTATCAAGAAAATAACAATATCTTTACTATTACTAATACTGATAAATTAGTACAAACAGGACAAAATAAAATTTTGCTTCTTTCTTTAGCAAGTATTGGTTTAATACTTTTAATAGTTGGCTTATTATTTGAAAAAAGGAAAAAATATGAGTAAATTGGGAAAAGTTTTTATTACTAGTGGCATTATTTTAATTCTTTTTTCTTTTTCTTTATTAATAATTTATAATGTTGAAGATTACAAGGCCAAAGATGCTTCTTTAAAAATTTTAAAAGCAATTGAAGAAGAAAGAGAAATTGCTAGTAATATAGAAAATTTAAATAGTAACGATACCAAAAAACAAACTCTTACTATTGATGGAAATGATTATCTTGGTACTATAAATATTCCAGCTCTTAATTTAAATTTACCAATCTTGAATGATTTTAGTTATGATAAATTAAAAATAGCACCTTGTAGATATTATGGTTCGCTTTTAACTAATAATTTAATTATTTGTGGACACTCTTATAAGTCGCATTTTGCTTATCTTGGCAATTTAAAACAAAATGATTTAATTATCATAACAGATGCATCAAATAATAATTATTTTTATGAAGTCTTAGAAGTGGAAATATTAGGATCAACTGATGTAGAGGAAATGATTAATAATGATTTTGATTTAACTTTATATACATGTACAAGTGATAGTCAAAAAAGAGTTACAATTCGTTGTAATCGTATTTATAAATCTTTTGAATAATATTTCTGGCATAATTTGTCATTTGCTTTAAGATGATAAATATGATACAATATTTTTGCAAGGAGATTTTATGAAATTATTTTTAAATAACTTATTAAAGGGGTTATTAACAGCATTGGTAGTTGTTTCGTTAGGAGGATTTATTTCTTTAAATATAAAAATACCTCCAACAAAAACGATGGTTTTGGTTTCATCTAGCCTTGTAAATTCTATTAAAACAGAAGATAGTACTAATGTAATAGAAATTGCAGATGAAAATGAAGAAGAAATAGATGTTCAAATAGAAGAAAATATAGAGTCAAATGAAGATGAAAAAGATTTAGATAGTAACGAAGATACTGAAGATCAGGTAATTGAATCAGATAATACTGATAATTCTAATAGTTCTAGTCAAGAAACTAATACTCCGGTTCAAGAACCAAGTCAAGAAGAAAACACCGAAACTGAAGAAGTATCAGTTAAAGGCGAATATGCTCCTAATTTAGAAGTTGTAAATACTATTTCCCCTATTGAAACTTATTATGGAAAAATAACCGCCTATGGACCAGATTGTTATGGTTGTACAACTGGTATGACGGCTAGTGGGCAATATGTTATGGATGGCAATATCTATTATTATGATGAAACATTTGGCAATATTCGTATTGTTGCAGCTGATAGTTCTATTCCATTTGGTAGTATCATTAAAATAACCGGTTTAAATATTTCCAGTGATCCAGTAATTGCTATTGTTCTCGATCGAGGTGGCGCAATTGGTTTTGCCAGTGGTAAACATGCTTATTTTGATTTATTATATAAAAGCGAACAAGATGCTTTATCTTTTGGAGTCCAAACAGCAACTTTTGAATTATTAAGAAAATCTTATTAAAAAGTAAAATATCGACTATTAGTTATTTATCTAATAGTTTTTTTTAATTTTTTTTAAAATATAGTAATTTGATAAATTCAGCCAATTTTTCTTTGGAATTTTTTTGGGTTTTGTTGATTTTATTGATACTTGTAATTTTCAATTTGCTTTTTTGTGTTAGTTTTCTGTTGTAATTTGAAAAAACATTGATTTGCTTCTCTTTTTCAAATATGCTACCTTTAATTGGAAAGGAGGTTAAATGGTTACAAAAAGTTTTTTAACAAGAGATGATTTGGTTAAACTAGATAAAGAATTAAAGCTTATTCCTTTAACGTTTGATAAGATGTTTAAAAGTGTTTTTACTTATGATTTAGAGATTTTCAAAGAATTTTTAATTTTAGAAACAAATCTTGACTTAGATATAGAATCAACTAGTATCTCTTTATTAAATAGTGAACTACCTAAAGGAATTATTAAAGAATATCAAAAGACGATTGATATTTATGTTTCTTTAAATGATAATACAAGAATTGATGTTGAATTAAACAATGCCAGTTACAATGACCTTTTAAGTATCAGAAATAGTTTATATGAAAGTAAATTATTTAGTATGAGTCTTGAAAGTGGAGAGAGTAT
>CALVOW010000016.1 GCA_944350445.1 uncultured Bacilli bacterium
GTTTTTAATTTTACAATAACTGGCAAAAATACTAGTAATAAAGATATTTATTATGGTATTTACTTAGAAGAAGGAGCAGAACAAACTGGAAAAACAAGAATAAAGCCAAGTGATGTAATGGTTTATTTAGAAAGTGATGGCGATAAGTTAGTAAATTCACTTCGTTATCAAGATTTTACTAATCATATTTATGTTGATATGATTCCAGCTAATACAACTAATGAAATAAGTAAAAATTATAGTTTAAGAGTTTGGTTAAGAGAAGGAATAATTGTCAGTGATACTGAGAGTAATGCTAGTTATACAACTGAGGAATGGGCAAATAGTTATTTAAGTTTAAAAGTAAGAGTTGATGGAAATTTAGAAAGTATGAATATGCCTCTTATGGTTGAAAATAATGAAACTTTTGTTGAGAATAACAAAGCTTATTTAATAGTTAATCTTAAAAACTATGAAAATCCTAATGAAGAAGGGGAAGTATTAGTAACTAATGATGAAATGAAACTGGAAATAAGTGGAACTAATTCCGATGTAGTATTTTCTTATAAAGATAGTTTAGGTAATGAAGTAACTGATACAAGTGACACTTTAACATTAAATTATTCCTTGAATAAAAAAACAAATGTTGAAGTACAAGTTTATGTTATTCCCAAAAATGATGCTAATAGTAATACTGATGTAACAGTTAAATTAACCAAAAATGATACAGAAACTTATCAGATAATTAAAAATATGGACATTATGGGCAATAACTATTGTTTAAACAATGGTTTTAATAAATTAGGAGATTGTATCTTAGTTTCGGAACATCAAACGGATAATGTTGAGACAGCAAAAACTCAGATAGCTGATAAAGGCTATCCCAATTTAAATGATACAGCTCCAAGTTATACTTATGTTGAACAATTAACTCAAAATGTTAGTGATGCCTATACAGTACCAAGCGGTTATAAATATTATTTAGCTCCTAGTTATTCTTTTGATAATACAACAGGAACATTTAAATTAACTGGGGAAATTACAACTGATGCTTTAAGTGATACCTATTTAAATTACTATACCTGTGGGGGAACTAATGTAGGAAATAGTGCTTGTGGAACTATCTATAAAATCTTAGGAACTGATGAAAGTTTACAACGAATAACTTTAGCAGATAGGATAACTTATAAAATAGCCAGTACCTTGCGAAGTGAACAAGGTTTATATGCCGTCGAAGACGACTATGGAACTTCTTATATCTACCGAGGCGATGTCGAAAATAACAATGTTTACTTTGGAGGATATTACTGGAAAATAATTCGGATGAATGGCGATGGCTCAATTCGGATGATTTACAGTGGAACCACCCCAGATGCTACGGGAAATGCAACCAGTATCAATAATAAAACTTATCAATACAATACCCATTATTCTAATCCAACTTATGTCGGATATATGTATGGCAAAGATTTTTCACTTCATGCAAGTAGTGAAACAATTTATAAAAATATTGTCGCTTTAACAACATATTATTTTGCAGATAATTATGAATTTGATTCTACAACTGAAACATTTAAATTAATAGGGAATATTACCAGTGGAACGTTTACGGAGATGAAAGATAAATTTGTTGAATATCCATATACATGTAGAAGCACTAATAGCTCATCATCATGTGAAGTTTTAATAAAAGTAAATAGTTATATAAGTGAAACGCAAGTAAAAGCAGAGTATATTTCCTATTCTTCTAACAATTATGAAAGTACACTTACTAATGAATTTGATAGTGATATAAAGGTTGCCATAGATGCATGGTATCAAACTAATATTGTAAGTAAGAGTGATAGTACGGATAATTTATTAACGAACTATATTGTTGATGGAACATTTTGTAATGATAGAACATTTGCGAGTTCAAACATAGGAGATGGATATAGTTTAGTACCTAATACTTTCTATTCAGCTCAAAAAAGGTTATTTCAAGATGCTAGCAAAACAGCTACTTTAAAATGTAATCAAGAATCTGATAAATTTTCAACAACAACAAGTAGAGGTAATGGTGATTTAACCTATCCCGTTGCTTTAATAACAGCCGATGAAGTAGCGTTAGCAGGAGGACATCAAGGAATGAAAAATGAAAATTATTATTTAAAAACAGGTGGTTATTATTTTATCATGACACCTTCGAGTTTCTATGATGCGTTTGCTTATGCGCGCATGTATTTCGTCCTTTCGTCAGGCGAGTTGGATCATTGGAGCGACGTCACGAATTTTTATGGTGCCCGTCCAGTTATAAATATTCGTTCAGACGTTTTAATATCACAAGGCGATGGAACCAGTGAAAATCCCTTTATGTTGCAATTAGCTTAAAAAAACGATTTAATATCGTTTTTTTTAAGGAATTAAAATAATTTGCCCAACTAAAACTTCCTCAGTTTTTAAATTATTAATTCTTTTAATATCATCAATTGTTGTATTAAACATATTAGCAATGCTTGCTAAAGAATCCCTAGTTCTTACTACATAAGTTTGATAATTTTTAGTACTAGGAATAATAATTTCGGTTCCAATTTGTAATGTATTATTAGGTAAATTATTTATTGTTTTTAAATCATCAATAGATATATTATAACGTTTAGCTATATTATACAAAGTATCCCCTGGTTTAACTATATAAATAATATTTTCACTTGTTTGTTTTTTAGGAATTAATAATTCATCGCCAATATGTAAAATAGTTGATCCTTTTTCATTATAATTAATTAAATCTTCTAAAGAAATGTTATAATCAGCAGCAATCGAATATAAATTATCTCCCTTTTTTACAGTATAAATAATATAATCACATGGAAGACTTTCTTCTACTTTTATAATTGGTAATTTTAAAATTTGGCCAATTTGTAAAATATTTGATTGTAAGTTATTTAAAGCTTTTAAAATACCAATTGTTGTATTGTTAGCTTTGGCTATTTCATATAAATTATCATTTTCTTTGACTATATAAATATTATTATTGTCCATATTCACCTCGTTTAAGTATACGAGAAAAATAAAAAAAGAATACTAAAAATTATTTATTAATTTTTTTAGTATCTAAACTTGTTTGATATAGTCGCATACATGCACTTTTAAAAGTTGCTAAACAAATAGGAATATCTTTACTTTGTAAATAAGTTATAACATTTTGTTTATCTTCGTCGGTAATTTCAATTAAATTGCCATCTATGTTAAAAACAAATTTTTCTTTTAAAAATAGGTGAATACTATTATTCTTCAAATGACTTTTTTGATCTTTAAATTTACCAATTATAATGCGAATTTTTTTACTTTGCAAAGGATCAAGTATTTCATCAGCAACTTTTAAGAATTCATTCATACTACAAGAAGTTTCTTCTAAGAAATCTAAAATAGTAAAATTGGCTTCTTCTTTTTCAAGAATAGCTAAAATTTTATATACTTCCAATATAATAGTTTTTTGTTTAAATTCTGCATTTAATTGCATTTTTAAATTAATTTGTTCATATAAACTGGGATCACTTTGTTTAATCATAGTTAAATATTTTTTAAATAATGTAATACTTAAGTCTTTGTTATAGCAAAATCTTTCTACTGTATAATTAGTTGTTAAAAATAAATTCAAGATATATTTTATATAATTTAAACTAGATTTTTCAGTTATAGGTATTTTAGTTTTATCTTTTTCTTTTAAATAAATATAATAGATATTTAATTTATCTCGCAATTCTTTTTTTAATTTCTCTTTTAAAAAATAAATATCTGGTCGATAAAAAATAAAATAAGATAAAATATTCGTTTCTAAGTAATTTAATGAATATCCAGTTTCATCTAAAAAGCTTATAATACTCTCTTTTGTTTTTAACTGTAATAATTTATCAAATATTCTAGCATATTCTGGTCTTGAAATATTGTTTTTTATATAGTTGGAAACAACTTCTAAAAATTTTTTAACTGGTATTTCAGATAAATTTGCATAAAGTTTTATTTTTTCAAAGTCACAATTAGCATCCATATATAATGTATAAAAATATTTGTCAATATTATCATTTTCTATTAGTTTCTCATCTTTTTTCATAAAAAATTTCTCCTTTAAAAACTCGTTTATTATACTACAAATTTAAAAAAAAGCCAAGAAAAAAAGAATTTAGTTAGTTGAACCAAATCCTCCTTGACCACGAATTGTTTCATCTAAGGAATCAACTTCTTGAAAATTTACTTTTAAATAGGGGGTAAAAATAATTTGGGCAATTCTTTCTCCTGGGGTAATTGTTTGGGTTTCTTTTGATTGATTGAAAAGAGGAATTTTTATTTCACCTCGATAATCAGCATCAATTACACCAACTTTATTAGCAGGAGCTAGGCCTTTTTTTGTTCCCAAAGAACTTCTAGCATAAATAAGACCAACATAACCTTTAGGAATTGCCATTGCTAGACCAGTTCCAATTAATATAGTTTCACCAGGTTTAATTTCTAGATTATCATCTAATAAAGCATATAAATCAGCACCAGCTGAGTCATTTGTTCCGTAAGTTGGAATGATAGCTCTTTCATCTAACTTTTTAATTTCTAAAATATTTTCTTTCATTTCTCTCTCCTTGTGTTTTTTTCGTGTAAGACAATCTTTTTGGCTTTTTTTGTTTTTTTAATATCAATTATTCTTTGATTACTAGAACCTCGGAAGTATAACATTGGATCTTTTAAATCTTCAACAAATTTTCCATCTACTAAAACATCGATTAGATTTAAGATTGCTTGGGTTTCTTCATAAGGCATTTTTCTTAATTCTTCATATAAAAATCCAGAATAAGCCCAAATAGTTTTTTCGGGATAAACCTCTTTAACCCTTTTTAAAAGGGGGAGAAGACCCTGTTGATTAATAAATTCAAAAGGTTCTCCTCCAAGGAGAGATAACCCGCTTACATAATCGGGTTTTAATAAATCTATGATTTCATCGATTGTATCATTAGTAAAATCTAATCCATAGTTAAAATCCCAAGCTTCAGGATTAAAGCAACCTTTACAGTGATGATTACATCCGGAAACAAAAAGACTTACGCGAACGCCTGGTCCATTTGCAACATCACGTTTTTTTATACTAGCATATTTCATCTTGCACCTATAAGTGAAGAACACGGGCTTTTATTTCTTTAGTTTTTCCAACATTCCAGAAATTTTCTCCTAGATAGCCACAAGTTCTTCTTGTTACATTCATTTTGTTTTTATCTTTATTATGACAATTTGGACATTCCCATTCTAAATCATCATTTATAATAATTTCTCCATCAAAGCCACAGACATGACAGTAATCACTTTTGGTATTAAATTCGGCATATTGAATATTTTCATAGATAAATTTAACTAATTCTTCTAAAGCTTCTAAATTATTTTGCATATTTGGTATTTCTACATAAGAAATAGCTCCTCCCGAAGAAATTTCTTGAAATTCACTTTCAAATTCTAATTTTTTAAAAGCATCAATTTCTTCTCTTACGTCAACATGATAAGAATTAGTATAATAGCCTTTATCAGTTACATCTTTAATACTACCAAATTTTTCTTTATCAATTCTTGCAAAGCGATAACATAAAGATTCAGCTGGAGTTCCATATAATCCGAATCCAAGCCCAGTTTCTTTTTTCCAAGTTTCACATTTAGCTCGTAATTTTTTCATAACTTTTAAAGCAAATTCTTTTCCAATTGGATCGGTATGGGAAACACCTTTCATTAATTTTGTCATTTCATAAATACCAATATAGCCAAGGGAAATTGTTGAATAACCATTTTTTAAAAGTTTATCAATTGGTTCATTTTTTTCAAGTCTTGCAATAGCTCCATATTGCCAATGTACAGGACTTACATTTGATAAAGTTCCAAGTAGAGCATGATGTCTACACATCAAAGCTTCATAGCAAAGATCTAGTCTTTCTTCTAATAATTCAAAAAATTTATCTTCATCTTTATTAGCAAGGATGGCAATTTGTGGTAAATTAATGGAAACAACTCCTTGATTAAATCTTCCTTCAAATTTATAATTACCATTTTCATCTTTATAAGGTGATAAAAAACTACGACATCCCATGGGACTAAAAACATTACCTTCATAGTTTTCTCGCATTTTCTTAGCACTGATATAATCGGGATATAATCTCTTACTAGAACATTTAACTGCTAGTTTAGTTATATAATCATATTCTCCACCTTTTAAAGAGTTGAATTCATCTAAAACATAAATTAATTTTGGGAAAGCTGGCGTGACATAAACTCCTTTTTCATTTTTAATTCCCATATAACGTTGATTTAAAATTTCTTCGATAATCATAGCTGTATATTTTAAATAAGGATCATCTTTATCTAAAAACATAAATATAGTAACAAAAGGTGATTGACCATTAGTAGTCATTAAGGTATTTATTTGATATTGAATCGTTTGAACACCTGATGAAAGTTCTTCTTTTAATCTATCACTAACTAATTCTTCGATTTCTTTTTTAGTAATTTTACCCTTATATTTTTCTGTTAATTTTTTCCGAAATTTATCTTCACTTTTCTTTAAATATTTTCCTAAGTGTTTAATATTAACTGATTGTCCACCATATTGACTTGAAGCAACTGCGGCAATAATTTGCGTTAAAACGGTACATGCCACTTGAAAACTTTTTGGCGATTCAATCATTTTCCCATTCATAACCGTGCCGTTGTCTAACATATCGGAAATATTAATTAAGCAACAATTAAATATGGGTTGTAAAAAATAATCAGCATCGTGAAAGTGTAAAATACCTTCTTCATGGGCTTTACTAATTTTTTCTGGCAATAAAATTCTTTTAGTTAAATCCTTAGATACTTCACCAGCAATTAAATCTCTTTGAGTCGCAGCAACAATGGCATTTTTATTGGAATTTTCTTCCATTAATTCTTTATTACTATTTTTAATTAATGTTAAAATTGATTCATCAGTTGTATTAGCTTTTCTAATTAATTCTCTTTCATAACGATATAACATATAAGCTTTTGATAACTCATATTTATTAAGTTCAACTAATTTTTTTTCAATAATATCTTGAATATCTTCAACTAATAATCTTTTTTTCTTTAAATTTTCAATATATTTAATTATTTTACTAATTTCTAAATCAGTTGCAGCATCATTATCAGCTACATCATGATTAGCCTTTTTAATGGCAATTCTAATTTTTTCAGGATCGTATTCAACGATTCTTCCATCTCTTTTGACAATCTTCATACTTCTACTCCTTATGTTAAAATTATAACAAAGAAAAAATGTAAAACAGTGTTGCAATTGCAACAAAAATTAAATATAATGAAATTGCTATTTTAAAACCTTATTTTTAAAAGAAAAGAGGTGTGTCAAGTGGAAGTAAAGTCTATTTTTGAAGGAATTAGTGAAGCGGATATTGAAAAAATGTTGAAATGTTTTGAAGCAAGGAAATTAACTTTTAAAAAAGATCGAACTATTGTTACTAATATTATCAATGTTAAACTAATTGGTATTATGCTATCTGGAACTGCTAATATGGAAAGGTATGATTATAATGGTAATCGTTCGATTATTGAAAAATTATCGCCTAATTCCGTTTTTGGGGAAGTTTTTTCTCGACTTGGAAGTGATATTTCGGTAATTGCAACTAGTGATTGTGAAGTTTTATTTATTGAATATGAGCACATTATAAAAAAATGTAAGAAAGGGTGTTTGTATCATAATATTTTAACTAATAATATGTTAAAATTATTATCTCAAAAAATAGTTGAATTAAATGAAAGAGTTGAAATATTATCCAAAAGAAGTATTCGCGATAAATTACTTTCTTATTTTGAACTTTTAGCAAGTTCTAATCCAAAACGAAGTTTTCTTTTACCCTTTACATATACAGATTTAGCTGACTATTTATCAGTTGATAGAAGTGCTATGATGCGAGAAATTAAAAACTTAAAAGAAGATGGTTTTATTCAAACAAATGGAAAAAAAATAACGATTATTCGTTATTAATACTATTTATAAATTAGAGGTTATAGTTATTTCCTCTTTATTGCATAATTCATCTAAGGAAATGTTAAATTTTTTGGAAATTTTATACAAGTTTGAAGTAGAAATTTGAATGATTCCTTTTTCATATTTAGCAATACAAGCTTGTGTTACTCCTAAAATATTTCCCAAATCTTCTTGGGATAAATTATTTTGTATTCTAATTTTCTTGATCTTTTTACCAAGAACTAAAAAATCAATACCATGACTTATTCTCTTGGTATTTCTTTTTCTACTAAGACCAAGCACATAGTCAATACTATAATTAAAATAATCAGCAAACTCACATAACTTTTCTAATGGGATAATATTAATACCTAGCTCCCATAAAGAATAAGTAGATCTTTTTACATGCAATATTTTAGCCATTTTTCTTTGATTTAGATCGTTATCCTCCCTTATATCTCTTAACTTTTTAAAATCTATCATATTTACTACCACCAATTTAATTTTTACATTTTAGGTGGTAAATACTAAGATATGCTATTTTTAGTTATTATTTTTAAAACTTTGTGTTATAATAACCACTATGAACTTTATTTTGATATTGAAAGAGGTATTAGATGGATAAAAATAAACTATACAATAATATTTTAGATTTATGTATATATCAAGAAATTGAAAATTCTAAAAATTTTTTAGATCTTTTATATTTAGAACTGAAAATTTGTCAAGTTCAAATGAATTTTTTAGAAAAAGAGAAACCTTATAAATTTCAAAAAAAGAAATTTAAGGCTTATCTTGAAGAGAAAAAACGTTTGGAAGAAAGAGTTGAAAAATATAAAAAAGTTATTGCTGATGAATTATCTTTAATGGCAAAACTTGGTGAATAAAATATAAGAAAACAACAAGTTTTAAGAAACCTGCTGTTTTTTTGCTCTTTTTTTGTAAAACCAGACTACAAAAAGAATAAAAATAATTATTAGAACAATCAAAGTAATTGTTGAATAGGTATCAAAGATATTTACAATATTTTCCCAGTTTTCACCAACAATTGATCCTACAACAACTAAAACACTATTCCAAATAAGACTACCAATTGTTGTATAAATTAAAAATTTAGGAATATTCATTTCACTCATTCCGGCGGGGATTGATATTAAACTCCTGACAATAGGAATGAAACGACAGAAAAAAACACATTTTTCCCCTTTGGTATCAAACCACTTATCAGCTGATTCAATATCTTCTTTTTTGAGATGAAGAATTTTTCCAACTTTTCCACTAACAATTTTCATAAGGCGTTCTTTGTTTAAAATTTTTCCGATTGCATAAAGAACAATGGCTCCAAGTAAACTACCAAGGGTTGCTGATAATATTACCAAAGGAACATTTAAATTCGAATAAGTTGTCATATAACCACCAAAAGTAAGTATTACTTCTGATGGAATAGGTGGGAAGATATTTTCAATGGCAATTAATAAAAATATTCCAATATACCCAAATTGATTCATTAAATTTATAATAAATTCTTGCATAAATCACATCCTTTAATACATTATATCATAAGATATAAAATTTTAGAAATAAAAATAAATTTAGGAATTATCTTTTAAATTCCAACTAAAAAATGATATACTCTTTTTGGAGGTTATTATGAATACTTTAAAACCGAAACCTTTTGTAAAATGGGCAGGAGGAAAAAGACAGATTTTAGATAAATTAAAAAAATATGTTCCTTTAGAATTTAATACTTACTATGAACCATTTGTTGGTGGTGGGGCTTTGTTATTTGAGCTTACTCCCAAAAGTGCTGTTATTAATGATTCCAATCAAGAACTTATGAATGTTTACAAAGTTCTTTTAGATTATGAAGAGTTTGCCAAGATGTGTAAAGAATTAAATAAACATGAAAGATCTCATAGTGAAGAGTATTATTATAAAATAAGAGATTTAGATAGAGATTTAAAAAAATATCAAAAACTTGCTAATTATCAAAAGGCTGCTCGAACTATTTATTTAAATAAGGCTTGTTTTAATGGTCTTTATCGTGTTAATTCTAAAGGATTGTTTAATGTTCCGTTTAATAAAAAGAATAAAGTATCTACGTATGATGCTAGTAATTTATTGTTAGTTCACACTTATTTTGTCAACAATGATATAAAAATAATGTCAACCGATTTTGAAAAAAGTGTCGAAAATTGTCAAGAAAATGACTTTGTTTACTTTGACCCACCATATGATACCCTTAATAATTCGTTTACTAGTTACACAGAAGAAGGATTTACGAAAAAAGATCAAGAAAGACTTTTTAAAACTTTTAAAAAACTTGATCAAAAAGGGGTAAAAGTAATGCTTTCTAATCATAATACCGATTTTATAAAAGAACTTTATAAAGATTATAATTTTCATGTCATAACGGCTAAAAGAAATATTAATTCTAATGGTAACAAAAGAGGTTTAGTTGAAGAAGTAATTATTACTAATTATTAAAAAACTGTTAACTTTTTAAATTATTAACAGTTTTTTTATAAATTCATTTATTTCTTCTAATTTTATTTCAATATCTTTAAAAAGAAGATATTGATTTTTAAAACGATCAAAATTATGTTCTTGATATTTTATTTTAAAATAAGTATCACCATTTATATAGTCGGTTAAAAAACGAATAGCTAATTCATAAGTTAATATTTTAACTGATAAGCCTAAAAGATTAATTTCTTCGTTAGTTAAAATATCTTTGGTTTCTTCTAAAAAACCTTTTAAGTAAGCTTTAGTTAAATCTAAATCTAAAAAAATCTTTGTTGGATCAGTTTCATCTTCAAAAGAATTACTACAAGCAGATCTTATTCCATCACCTAAATCAAAAAGTAAAGAACCTGGCATAACAGTATCAAGATCAATTATACAAGTTGCAATTAAACTATCTTTATCGAATAAAATATTATTTAATTTGGTATCATTATGCGTAACTCTAATAGGAATTGTTTTTCCCAAAGAATCAATTATAAGACTTGCTTCTTTAATTTTTGATATTAAATCAACTATTTCCTTTGAACAAGTAAAAGCTCGATTAGTAATATTATTTTCAATACTTAAAATTAAATCATTAAATCTTTTTTTTGTATTATGAAAATCTTTTATTGTCTCAGTAAGTAAATTACTAGGAAAATCATTTAATAATTTTTGAAAGAATCCAAACCCTTTACCAGCTTGATAAGCAAGTTCTTCTGGATTATTAGAATCTTTTAAACTATCATAAGAAATACAGTTTTCAATAAAGTCAAAAACACGATAATATTCTTTTTCTAAATCTTCATTTATATAAGTATATAAATTTTTATTATCACGAGTTTTAATGATATTTAAAGTTTTATGATAAGTATCATTTAAATCCTGCAATTTTTCTTTAATATGATTAGTTACTAATTCAATATTTTTCATTACTAAATGCGGTTCGTTAAAGACATTAGAATTAATTTTTTGAAGGAGATATTTTTTTAAGACATCTTTATTTTTATAATATAAAATATAAGTTTTATTAATGTTACCTTGATTATTTTCTTCTATTTTTATCAAATTTCCATCTATTTGAAAATTACTTGCTATTAAATTTATTTTTTCTATCATGTAAATCACCTACTAGATTATAATGAAAAAAGTAAAAAAAATCTACTATTTTTTATCATTTTGTGATATATATTAATTGTTAGGGAGTGATAATTATGGCATATATAGAATTAAAAAAAGTTTCAAAAACTTATAAAATGGGTGAAGTGGAAATAAAGGCTTGCCATGATGTATCTTTTCAAATAGAAAAAGGAGAGTTAGTTGTTATTTTAGGTCCAAGTGGGGCTGGAAAGACGACGGTTTTAAATTTATTGGGAGGAATGGATACTATTACTTCGGGACAAATTATTGTTGATTCTCAGGATATTACTAAATATACAAGAAAAGAATTGATTGGTTATCGAAGAAATAGTATTGGTTTTGTTTTTCAGTTCTATAATTTAGTTGGTAATTTAACAGCCATTGAAAATGTTGAATTAGCCGTGCAAATATGCAAGAATCCTTTTTCTCCGAAAACAATATTAGAAAGAGTTGGACTTAAAGATCGAATTAATAATTTTCCAGCTGAATTATCAGGTGGTGAACAGCAAAGAGTAGCTATTGCTAGAGCCATTGCGAAAAATCCGAAAATTTTACTTTGCGATGAACCAACGGGAGCTTTGGATTCGAAAACTGGGGTTAAGATTTTATCACTTTTACAACAAACTGCCAGAGAAATGGGGATGACAACAATTATTATTACCCATAATTCCTTAATTGCCGAAATTGCCGATAAAGTAATTAAAATTAAAAATGGGACAGTTGATGATGTTATTATCCAAAAAGATCCAAAACGAGTAGAGGAGCTTGATTGGTAATGAAGTTATTGTTTCGATTAAGTTTAAGAAAAATAAAAAAATCTTTGGGAAGATTTCTTTCCATTCTTTTAATTGTTGCTCTTGGGGTCGGTTTTTTTGCGGGGTTAAGAGAAAGTGCTCCGGATATTTTAACAACGCTTGACACTTACTATGATAATACTAATTTAATGGACTTTAAAATTACTAGTACGACCGGTTTAACAACTGATGATATCGAATCTTTAAAAGAACTTGAACATGTTGATTTAGTCGTTCCTAGTTATTCCTTAGATGCCTTAGTATCCGGAGAAGCTATTCGCGTTCATGCTTTACTTGATTCTATTAATCAAGTAACTTTAAAAGAGGGACGAGAAATTGCAAGTAATGATGAATGTTTAGCTGATGCTAGTTATTTTAACTTAGGTGATACAATTCATATAGAAAAATTATCCATTGAAGGAGTTTTAGAAATTGTTGATTATAAAGTTGTAGGTCTTGTTGATTCATCTTTATATTTATCTAGAGAAAAAGGAATAGCTACAATTGGTAATGGTAAATTAGAATCATTTATTTTTATACCTTATGAGAATTTTAACTCTGAGGTTATAACGGAGGTTTATTTAACTAGTAAAAATTCTAAGGAAGAAAGTTCATATGAAACTAGTTATGAGGAAAATATTCAAGTTTTAGAAGATGAGATATTAGAATTAAAGCCAATTCAAGAAACCAAAAGATATGAAGAAATTTTAGAAACAGCAACTAAGGAAATTCAAAAAATCGAAGATGAATTTCAAGTTGAAAAAAATAAGGCTACTAGTGAACTTCAAAGTGCTAAAAGAGAATTAGATTCAGCCAGAGCCGAACTAGATACCGGTTGGAGTGAATATAATGCCTCTTTAAAACTTTTAGAAGAAAATGAGACAAGTGGAAAAGAAAAGTTAGAAAATGCTAAAAAAGAATTAGAAAATGGTAAAACCGCGTATCAAAATACTTTAAATCAGTATCAAATAGTTGAAGAAAATTTATCTTCTCTGTTAGAAAGTACTAAAAATCAAATTGCTAATTTAGAAGCGGTTTTAAATAATTTAGAGGAAACTGATCCTAATTATTCAACTATAAAACAAAATCTTGAATCTTTAAAACAATTAGAAACTTTATATACAACTTTAATTACAACCAAAGAAACTCTTCAAAAAAGTGAAGAGACTTTAATTCAAGAAGAAGAAAATTACAATGAACAAATTGTCAACGGCAAAAAAGCTTTAGAAGAGGCTAAACAAGAGTTAGATGAAGGAGAAGTATCTTATCAAAATGGTTTAAGAGAATATGAAAATGGGGTCTTAGAATTAGAAAATGCAACAAGAGAAGCCGAGGAAAAAATTGAAGAAGCAAGACAAGCTTTAAAGGAAATAGAAAAACCAGAATGGTATTTATTAAATCGTACCAATAACAATGGTTATACTAGCATTTATGATGATGCCATGAAAATAGACTCAATTGCCAAAGTATTTCCTGTATTCTTTATTTTAGTAGTAGCATTAATGTGTTTTAATACACTAACCAGAATGGTTGAAGAAGAAAGAGGAGAAATTGGTATCTTAGCATCTCTTGGCTATAGTAAATTTTTAATTATGGGAAGTTATATTTTTTATGTTTTCTTAGCTACTATTCTTGGTGTAACTATTGGTCTTTTAGGAGGGTATACAATTATTCCTAATGTTGTTTATCAAATATATCATGCTAATTATATTTTACCTTCTTTAGAAGTAAGTATTAAAATAATTCCTTTTTTACTTATTATTTTTGTATCCCTTTTCATTATGTATATGATTACTTTCCTATCTTGTCAAAAGGAGTTAAAAAACAATCCAGCAATTATTATTCGTCCAAAAGCTCCAAGAAAAGGAAAAAAAGTCCTTTTAGAACGCGTAAAATTTTTCTGGCAACGTTTGTCATTTACGAGCAAAGTAACTGTTCGTAATATGTTTAGATACAAAAAAAGAATTATTATGACGGTACTTGGGATTGCTGGTTCAACCGCTCTTCTTTTAACTGGTTTTGGTCTTCGAGATAGTATTAATCGATTAATTGAACTCCAATATGGAAGTATTATTCACTATGATGCTTTGTTTGTTATGCAAGATAGTTTTCAAGAAATAAGTAGTGAAGTTAAAGAAAATTTAAACACAAGTAATGTTTCTTCTTATTTACCAATATATCAAGAATCATTTACTTTTGATGCTAATAATATTTCGCATGATGTCTATGTCATGGCTTTTGAAGATGTCGAGAAAATAAATGAGTTTTTAACTTTTAATAGTAAAAGCAATCAAGAATTTAGTTTTCCAACAGATGGAGTTGTTATAACCGAAAAAATGGCTAAATTATTAAATGTTGGAATTGGTGATTTTGTAAAAATTCGTAATAGCCAAAATGAGTTATATATGTTAAGAGTAAGTGATATTGTTGAAAATTATACCCTACATTATATTTATATGAATAAAGCAACTTATGAAAAAGTCTTTGAACAAGAAATTTCTTATAATATGCTTATGGCTAATTTAGAAGAGGGTACTAACGAAGAAGAATTATCTACCAAATGGCTTGAAGAAGGCTTAATTAGTACTATTAACTTTACTAGTGATAATTTAAATACTTTTTCAGTTATGGTTGATAGTTTAAATAAAATTGTTTATTTAATTATTGTTGCATCTTGTCTTTTAGCTTTTATTGTTTTATATAATTTAACAACAATTAATATTACGGAAAGAGTAAGGGAAATTTCTACTTTAAAAGTTTTAGGTTTTTATGATATGGAAGTTTCTAATTATGTCTATCGGGAAACTTTCATGTTAACGCTGTTTGGTTTACTACTTGGTCTTTTATTAGGAGTTTCTTTGCATAGCTATGTTATGACAGTAGCTGAAACAGATAACATTTTATTCTTTCATTATATAAACTGGTACAGTTATATCTTCGCAGGGCTTGTTATTATGATTTTTGGACTTATTGTGCAAGTATTTACTCATTTTAAATTAAAACGAATTGATATGATTGAATCGTTAAAATCCGTCGAGTAAAACAGATATTTTTAGTATCTGTTTTTTTACGAAAAAACTAGCATTTTTTTTAAAATATGTTATAATTTAATATGTCTTCCTTGTGTGGCGGAATTGGTAGACGCGCACGACTCAAAATCGTGTATCTTTGATGTGAGGGTTCGATTCCCTCCACAAGGACCAAATATTAAATTAATGACTTTTAAGATAAAGTCTTTTTTTATCAAAAAAATAGTGACAAAAATATTTAAAAGTGCTATTATTTTAAGTAATTTTTAAGGGGGCTTTTAATGAAGCAAATAATCGATAAAAATTTAAAATTAGAAAATGGTAGCCTTTTAACAATTGATGAAAAATATTTAAAACCATTAGAAGAGGAAATTAATAATTTTATAAATAGTCAAGAATATATGCAACAAATAGATTTTGCTAAACAAATGTTATCGGTTGAAATTAAATATAACAATACAATTGAAGGAATTTATGATGAATTATCTTTTATTGAAGAAGTAATTCAAAATAATTCTTCTCCTGAAAGTAAGAAAAGAAAAAGAATTTTAAATTTATACCGAGGATATAAATACATTTTAACTCATGATAATATTAATGCCCAAAGTTTAAAAGAGTTATATCAGATTTTAAGTGATGGTTTATTATCAGATTATGATTTACAATATATGGGCCAATTTTATCGCCAAGACGCAGTTTATATTTATAAAACTGCTAATATTTTTCAAATACCCTATAAGGGAGTAGATGAAAATAAGTTAGAAGAGTATATGAATTATTACTTTGAATATGTAAATAAACAAGAAAGTTTAGGAGAATCAAAGTTTTTAAAATCGCAAATTATGCATTTTTATTTTGTTTATATTCATCCATATTTTGATGTAAATGGTAGAACTAGTAGAACCTTAGCTATGTGGTATTTATTGAATAATAAATTATATCCATATATAATTTTTAATCGCGCTATTTCTTTTCTTCGAAAAGATTATATTAATAGTATTATTAAATCAAGAGAAACTGGTGATTTAACTTTCTTTTTACAATATATACTAAATTCAGTTTACAAAGAATTAGAAAAAGAATATATTATTAATAATATAAAAAATATTTATTCTAATAATTTAACCAAAGAAGAAATAGAAATAATACAATATGTACTTACAATAAAAGGTAATTTAACTATTAAAGATATTGTAACTTTTTATAATCAATATAATCCTAAAAGAAGTGTTGAGTTTATTTATAATACGCGAATTAAACCATTGCTTGAAAAAAATATTTTGCTTTTTGGAAATGAGACAAATAGTTATATTAATTCTAATTTTAAAAATTGTTTTTTATATTTTAATCCTAAACTTTTTGATATAGATTGTCAAAAATTAAAATATTTAGATATAAAAAGATTAATAAAATAGGTATTTTTCCTTTTCATTTTATTGTATAATATGATTAGTAGAGGTATTTATGAAAAAAACAATTGTTTTATTTATTTTTCTGTTATTTTTAACTGGTTGTAATAAATTAGTTAGTGAAGATAATCAAAAGGAAATTAATAATGACAGAAGTAATAGCAATATAAATAATGGTTTAGAAGAGGAAGAGGTATATCAAGATACTAATCCTATTAAAATTGCTCTTTATGAAGGAACAAATGGTTCTTATAATAGAGTAGATACTTTTTATAGTAAAATGGAAGTTTTAAAAGATATTGGTTTATTTTCGATTATTTTAAGCCAAGATGAAAAAGTAACGGGTAATAATATTAAAGGTCTTTATAAGGACTATTCTAGTCAATATGAAAATTTTTTCAATTATAAAATTGGCTATCATATTGCTTTTTCTACAACAGATGGAACTACTTTTTCCGAAACAATTTTAAAACCTCTTACGTTTTCGAAATTTCCATTTAGTGATTATTTGTATGTTTGGTTTTATGATGATATAAACAATAGTGGTTTTTATTCCCATATTGAAGAAGATGAATATAATGATAATACTGTTATGTCAAGTATTAAATTAATGAGTGCTAAAAAAAGTGGAGAAATTAATTCTCCAATTGAATTAACAGTTTTTACTTATGATGAAGATGATTTTTCAGAATCTGGAAATTATATTGGGGTTAGCAAATATAAAATTTCCATTGTAAAGGAGGATGTATGACAGAAGTATTAGAAAACTTAGCTAATGAATTAATGCGTTTTAGTGGAAAATTAATTATAGCTGTTTTAATTATTGTTATTGGATTTAAATTCGCTAAATTTCTTTTAAATCATATTAAAAAAGGTAGAGGATTTCATAAATTAGAAAAAAGTACCCAAACATTCATTTATAGTATTTTAAATATTTTATTTAAAGGGTTAGTTCTTTTAACAGCTGTTGCAGAACTTGGTATTCCTATGACCTCAATTATAGCTGTTTTAGGATCATTTGGTCTTGCTCTTGGTTTAGCTTTACAAGGAGGATTATCTAATATTGCTGGGGGAGTAATGATTATGATTTTTAAACCCTTTAAAGTAGGAGATTTTATTGATACTCATGATGATTCGGGAACAGTTAAAGAAATAAATATTTTTAATACTATTTTAAATACTTATGATAATCGCGTTGTTATAATTCCCAATGGGACTTTATCAAATTCGGTTATTATAAATTATTCAAGCATGAAAAAACGTTTATTAGATTTAGAAGTTGCTGTTGACTATAAAAATTCCGTTACCAAAGTAAAAGAAATTTTATTACAAATTGCTAAAAATTCTAAGTATTTAGTAAAAGATGATAATATTTTAGTTGCTATAAAAGAGTATCGTAATAATTCTTTAATTTTTACTTTGCAAATTTGGGTTTTAAAAGATGATTACTCTAAGGCTAAATATGAAGTTTTAGAAGAAATAAAAAAAGAATTTGATAAAGAAAAAATTACGACTGAAAATTCCTTATTAGATATTTTAAATAATAATAAAAAATAGAAGTATTATTTTAAACTACTTCTTTTTTTAATGCTTTTTACTAGTTAATTTAAAATCTTCATTCTCGGGTATTTCATAAGGAAAGGTTTTTAAGTCTCTTTCTAAATATTCATTTTTCGTCTCATCATAATATTTTTTAGAATCACTTGGATTATTCAATTTTTGAAAACTTGCTGTTGCTGCCTCGAGTATTACTTCACTAGAAATATCTTTGTTAATTCTCGTTAGTAAATAATTACCAATTTGACTTAAAAAATTAGTATAATCTTCTTCCGATTTACAATTACTTAAAATAATTTTAAATTCTTGATATTTGGGGTCGCATTGAATTGCTTTTATTATTTTTTCACATACCATTTCATAACTTCTTAATAAGATTTCATTATAAGTTTTATTGTTAAAAAAGTTTTTAGTATCTTTGAATTGCCTTTTTAATAGAAAATTTACTTGTTGATTAAATTCTTGAAAATTATGAATATCTAAAATAACATCATAATTATTATATGCAAACATACGTTTGGAAATTTGCATCTTATCAAATGGCATTAAGGCATGATTTAAATAGTTATTAGGAAGGGAATTATCCCAAGTAGGATCAGCCATATATAAACCATGAATATTATATTTATCATCATCAATTGCGATAATACTTCGCTCATGACCTGCTAACTCAACTTCTTTTTCTTCTCTAGTAAAACCATCATCATAGGAAGTATCTACATCAATTGAGATAGCGTTAGCATCAATTCCTACTTTATCCAACAATTCAATTAATAATTTAGAATAGCCAACACAAACCATATATTCATTATCTAAAATATATCTTAAATAACGGGCTTTATTTTTATCATCATTATTTTCTTTATAAGGTTTATAATTTTTAACAATATTATAAACAGCTAAATATCTTTCTAAAGGGCTAATGTTAGCATTTTTAATCGGAGTTATTAAAGTTTCTAATTTCTTTTCTTCTTCTAAATATTGATTTATAGGATATTCAAAATTATCATTTTTAATAACTAAAGAAAGATTTTGAAAATTACTATCCTTAAATATTTTTGAAAAAATACTTCGTTTTTCAACATCAATTTTTATAATTAATGGCTTATTAGTTTTATCTAAATCATTTAATTTTTCTTTTATGATAGAAAGAACTTCTTCTTCACTTCGTAAATCAGTTACACTTTGATAAATATCAATAATAGCATTATTAGGTAAAAATTGGAAATTGGCTGTTTTACTTTGTTCTAAAACTTCAACATCAATGCTTAATTCGGTTTTAGTTTCTAAATCTTCTTTTGTATAATAACTAATAGCATATTTAGTACTAATTTGTTTATTTTCTAAATAGGCATTTAGAAAATTAGCTTGTAATTTTTCTATTTGCTCATTTGTTAGGTGAACATTTTCAAAATATAGGGAACTCTTATTTTTAGTAAGTAAAATATTAAATAATTCTTCGTCAAAAACGAAGTCATTTATAGTAATTGCCGAATCATGAGAATTTATTATTTGTTCTTTAAAAATTTGTTTTAATTCATCTTTATATTTTTCAAAAAAAGCCGTACTTATTATAGTTGGATAAAAGGATGAATTACTAATTAAAACATTGTGTAAGTTATCTGTGTAATTAATAATTAAATCATTTTTTGAAGCATTTTCTTCAATCATTGATTCAATTTTTTCACCTGGTATGAATGTATCTTTGATTAAAAAACTTTTTAATTTCCTATTTTTAATTAATTGTTTAACTTCTTCAATTGAATTTAAAACAGTATATTTATTAATTAAATTAGTTTCCCAAAAATTTACTTTTTTCATTGTATCACCTATTATGATAATATCATAAAATAATAAAAAAGTAACTAAAAAATCAGTTACTTTTAAATATTATCTGTTATAGAATTCAACGATTAATGATTCATCAATATCAGCTACTAATTCATTTCGTTCAGGTAGTCTTACAAATTTAGCACTATTAGTATTTTTATCAAAATCAATGTATTCAACTCTAGTTGTAACATTTTGTAATGCTTCAGCAACACATTTTAAATCTTTTGAATTTTCTTTTAGAGCGATTGTTTGACCAACTTTAACACGATAAGATGGAATATCAACTTTTTTACCATCGACAGTAATATGACCATGGTTAACAAGTTGTCTTGCTCCACGTCTTGTATTAGCAAAGCCCATACGATATACTAGATTATCAAGTCTTGATTCTAAAAGTTTTAAGAAGTTTTCACCATGAATACCTTGCATTTTTGAAGCTTCGATAAAAGTTTTATGGAATTGTCTTTCATTTAAACCATACATGAATTTAACTTTTTGTTTTTCTTTTAATTGCTCACCATAGTTAGAAAGTTTTCCTTTTCTTTTAGCTCCATGCATACCAGGCTTATATGGACGTCTTGCTAAATCTTTACCATTTTCAAGTGTTGAAAATCCAACACTACGACTTTTTTTATAACTTGGTCCTGTGTATCTTGACATATTTTCCTCCTTCAATATTATTCATAAACATTGACATTTACTAAAATTTTAGGGAATTCCTTTTAATACTTTCACTAAGATAACCAGTAGTTACTTATAACCTTAAGGAACACATTAAAAATTTAAATAAATTGGGTTATCAATGGAATATGTACCCATATTATAAAAGAGTAATTGAAAAAAGTCAAACTTTTTTTGCTTGCATTAATTAATATATATTATAAAATTGGTTCTTCAATTTCTGAGACATCAAAATTAGGATTATTATAGTTAAGGAAAACGATGTAGAAAACAATGGCTGAAGCGAGAAAAGCTAACCAAGAAGCTATAATTTCTAAATTTATATAATTGTTGGCATTATTATTTCCCAAATCTTTTCTTTTATATGAAGTATACAAAAAATAAAGTCCTAATAAAACAACAATAAGGCGATTAAGAAAAGCAATATCAAGAGCCTTTTTATTGGTAAAAAGAGGAGGTTTGTTTTCTCTTTGAAGTTTTTCATTATATGTTAAAAGAAGAGATACAATTAAAGTAACAATAAAAAAAATTATTCCTATTATTTGTCCATTTATTAATTTTAGTTCTTCTTCATTTTGATTATTCATATTAAATTATATAAATAATCATAAAAAAATAGTCAAAATATATTTTAAAAAAGTAAATGTGTTATCATAAAATTAAATTAAATATTTTTTTAAGGAGTTTTTACGTTTAATTCTAAATATGTATTTTGTCCAAAATGTGGGAAAAAGAGAACTTTGAATGCTAAAAATTTCGAAGCCTTTATTGAGTATCAAATAAAACCAAAATTTATATTAGAATATGAAACACTTAAATCTTTGCTTATAATTGCTTTTTTGATATTTATTATCTATTTTTTATTTGAAAATTACTTATATATACGGATTAGAAATTTTTCTTTTTTAACTTTGGTTTTTCTGCTTTTTTGCATTGTAATCATCTTTACAGTTATTAGATTAATAATTATTGATAAAGAATATAAGAGTTCAAAATATGTATTTTATAAAACAAGGGTAGAATATAAAAATGGTTTTTTAAATAAGGAAATAAAAAAGATAAAATATAAAAATATACGAGAAATTACTATGAATAAAAATATTTTAGAACGAATATTTAATATTGGAACAATAACTATTTTTACAAATGCTTCAACATATAAGGTTAATAATCGTGATTATCAAAGAAATAGACATAATCGTATATTGAGCAAAAAATGGAATTTGTATTCGTAGTGTTTATAATGTGAATAAAAAATATCAAATTGTAAAAAATATAATTGATTCTAATAGAAACAATTAAAAAAATGTTGACTTTTAAAATTAACTATTGTATATTATTCATGTTCGTGAAATTGGGCTTATTTTAAATAAGTTTTAATTTTATATTACAAAATGATACACCTGGGTGTGTGTCAGGAAGGAGAGAGTATGCCTACAATAAATCAATTAGTAAGAAAAGGTCGTAAGAAGAAAGTTAGAAAACCAAAAGCACCTGTTTTATTAGTTGGAGTAAATACAATTAAGAAAAAACAAACAAGAATTAATGCTCCTCAAAAACGTGGGGTTTGTGTACGTGTTGCAACAATGACACCAAAGAAACCTAACTCAGCTCTTCGTAAATTTGCCCGTGTTAGACTTTCTAATGGTATGGAAGTTACTTGTTATATTCCTGGTGAAGGCCATAATTTACAAGAACATAGTGTTGTCTTAATTCGTGGTGGACGTGTACCTGATTTAATTGGTGTTAGATATCATATTGTTCGTGGAACCTTAGATACAGCTGGTGTTAAAGACAGAAAACAAGGTCGTAGTAAATATGGTGCTAAAAAAGAAAAGAAAAAATAATAAATAATAAGTAAAAATACTTGAAAGGAGGAAATTATAATGCGTAAAAAACGTGCAGTAACAAGAGATGTGTTACCAGATCCAATTTATAATTCAAAAGTCGTTACTAAATTAATCAATCGTATTATGCTAGATGGTAAAAAAGGAAAAGCTGAAAAAATCTTATATGATGCTTTTGATATTATAAAAGAAAAAACTGGGGAAGACCCTATGAAAGTTTTTGAAAAAGCTCTTGAAAATATTAAACCCCAATTAGAGGTAAAATCACGTCGTGTTGGTGGTTCTAATTATCAAGTGCCTATTGAAGTAAACGCAAAGCGTAGTCAGACATTAGGTCTTCGTTGGTTAGTAAATTATGCTAGATTAAGAGGAGGTAACTCAATGGCTTTAAATCTAGCAAATGAAATTATTGATGCTTCCAATGAAACAGGTGGAGCAGTTAAGAAAAGAGAAGATACTCATAGAATGGCTGAGGCTAATAAAGCTTTTGCACATTATCGTTGGTAGAAAGGAATTAAATTATGGCTCGTGAAACATCTTTATTGATGACAAGAAATTTTGGAATAATGGCACATATTGATGCAGGGAAAACAACTTGCACGGAACGTATTTTATTCCATACAAAAAAAATCCATAAAATTGGTGAAACTCATGATGGTGAATCCCAAATGGACTGGATGGCTCAAGAACAAGAAAGAGGTATTACTATTACCAGTGCTGCAACAACAGCTTTCTGGAAAAAGTATCGTTTAAATATTATTGATACCCCAGGACATGTTGATTTTACTGTTGAAGTTAGTCGTAGTTTAAGAGTATTAGATGGAGCAGTTGCTTTAATTGATGCTCAAGCCGGAGTTGAACCACAAACAGAAACTGTTTGGCGTCAAGCTACTGAGTTTATGGTTCCAAGACTTATTTTTGCTAATAAAATGGATAAAATGGGGGCAGATTTTGTTTTTAGTTTAAAAACAATTGATAATCGTTTAGGAGTAAATGCTAAACCAATTGAATGGCCAATTGGGGCTGAGACAGACTTTCGTGGAGTAATTGATTTAGTTACTATGAAAGCCTATGAATATGATGGAAAACAAGAAGAGGATGCAAAAGAAATTCCAATTCCTGCTGATTTAGTAGATATTGCTAATGAAAAACGTGAAGAATTAATTGAAGCAGTAGCTGAATTTGATGATGAAATGATGATGACCTATCTTGATGGGGGAGAAATTTCGGTTGAAATGATCAAAAAAGCTATTCGTAAAGGAACTCTTGAAGTTAAATTCTTCCCAGTTTTATGTGGAACAGCACTTGGAAATAAGGGTATTAAGTTATTGCTTGATGCTGTTATTGATTACTTACCATCACCACTTGATATTCCATCAATTGAAGGAGTAACTTTAGATGGTGAAAAGACAGTACGTCATCCAAGTGATGATGAACCATTTAGTGCTTTAGCATTCAAAGTAATGACTGATCCATATGTTGGACGTTTAACGTTCTTCCGTGTTTATTCAGGACATTTGTCTAGTGGTTCTTATGTTTTAAATTCAACTAAAGATTCCAAGGAAAGAGTTGGACGTATATTACAAATGCATGCTAATCATCGTACAGAAATTACTGATGTTTATACAGGAGATATTGCTGCTGCAGTTGGTTTAAAAAATACAACTACTGGTGATACATTATGTGATGAGAAAAAACCAGTTATCTTAGAGCAAATGGAATTCCCAGAACCTGTTATTGAACTTGCGGTTGAACCAAAATCAAAGGCTGACCAAGAAAAAATGGGAACGGCTTTACAAAAATTAGCTGAAGAAGATCCAACCTTTAAAGTTCACACTAATCATGAAACTGGTCAAACAGTTATCGCTGGAATGGGTGAACTTCACTTAGATATTTTGGTTGATCGTTTGAAAAGAGAATTCCAAGTTGAAGCTAATATTGGTAAACCCCAAGTTGCTTATCGTGAGACCATTAAACAAGCAGGTGAATGTGAAGGTAAATATATTAAACAATCTGGTGGACGTGGACAATATGGACATGTTTGGATTAAGTTTGAGCCAAATCCTGATAAAGGCTATGAATTTGTTGATGAAATTGTTGGTGGAGTAGTTCCTCGTGAATATATTCCAGTTGTTGACAAAGGTTTACAAGAAGCTTTACAATCTGGTGTTTTAGCTGGATACCCAATGATTGATGTTAAAGCAACTTTATTTGATGGTTCTTATCATGAAGTTGACTCAAACGAAATGGCTTTCAAGATTGCTGCAAGTTTTGCTTTAAAAGAAGCTAAAAATAAATGTAAACCAGTTCTTCTTGAACCAATTATGAAAGTTGATGTAACTGTTCCAGATGAATATTTTGGTAATGTTATGGGTGATTTAATTAGTCGTCGTGGACGACCACTTGGTCAAGAAAATGTTGGTAATGCTATTAAATTAAGTGCAATGGTTCCACTTTCTGAAATGTTTGGATATGCTACTAGCTTACGTTCTAATACGCAAGGAAGAGGAAACTTTGTAATGCAATTTGATCATTATGAAGAAGTACCAGCTAATATTGCCGCTGAAATTATTAAAAAAAGTGGTAATTAAAAACTAAAAAATAATTGTCTTTATTAAAAAAAATGAAAAAAAGAGTTGTATTTTATTTAAATTTTAGATAGAATATAATAGTAAATTGAAAAGGAGGAATTTTAATATGGCAAAAGAAAAATTTAATCGTAGTAAACCACATGTTAACATTGGTACAATTGGCCATGTTGACCATGGAAAAACTACTTTAACAGCTGCTATTACAAGTGTATTAGCACAAAAAGGTGGAGCAGCTAAGATGAACTATGAAGATATCGATAAAGCTCCAGAAGAAAAAGCACGTGGTATTACAATTAATACTGCACACGTTGAATATGAAACTGAAAAACGTCATTATGCCCATGTAGACTGCCCAGGACATGCTGATTATGTTAAAAACATGATTACAGGTGCAGCTCAAATGGATGGAGCAATTCTTGTAATTGCTGCAACTGATGGACCAATGGCTCAAACTCGTGAACATATCTTACTTGCTCGTCAAGTTGGTGTACCAAAAATGGTTGTTTTCATGAACAAATGCGATATGGTTGATGATGAAGAATTATTAGAGTTAGTTGAAATGGAAATTCGTGATCTATTAAATGAATACGGATATGATGGTGACAATACTCCAATTATTCGTGGATCAGCCCTTAAAGCTCTTGAAGGGGATCCAAAATATGTAAAATCAATTGAAGAATTAATGGATGCAGTTGATGAATGGATTCCAACTCCAGTTCGTGATAACGATAAACCATTCTTAATGAGTATTGAAGATGTTTTCACAATTACTGGTCGTGGAACTGTTGTTACAGGACGTGTTGAACGTGGACAATTAAAATTAAATGATGAAGTTGAAATTGTTGGTATTAGACCTACTCAAAAGACTGTTGTTACAGGAATTGAAATGTTTAGAAAACAATTAGACTATGCTGAAGCAGGAGATAATGCTGGAGTATTACTTCGTGGTATTGCTCGTGAAGATGTTGAACGTGGACAAGTTCTTGCTAAACCAGGAACAGTTACACCTCATACAAAATTCGAAGCAGAAGTTTACGTTCTTTCAAAAGAAGAAGGTGGACGTCATACTCCATTCTTTGCAAACTATCGTCCTCAATTCTATTTCCGTACTACTGATGTAACTGGTGTTATCGAGTTACCACAAGGAACAGAAATGGTTATGCCAGGAGATAATGTTACAATTACTGTTGAATTAATTCATCCAATTGCAATTGAACAAGGAACTAAATTCTCAATCCGTGAAGGTGGAAGAACTGTTGGTGCTGGTTCAGTTAGCAAAATTATTAAATAATTAAACTCAATATGTAAAATTGAAATCAGGTAATATTTGTTACTTGATTTTTTTTGCATAAATTAAAAAAACATGATATAATTTCTAATATAAAGGATATGATGATATGAAAATAAAGAAAATATTTACTTTTTTAATATTTTTAATGTTACTTTTTACAATTCCTAAAGTAGAGGCAAAAACACTTCGAGATTTAAAAAATGAATTGGCGGAATTAAAAAAACAAAAAGAAGATAATGAGGCTGAAAAAGAATTAACTGAGGCCGAACTTAGTGCTATTAATAAAAACATTGAGGCAACAGCTAATAAAATAACAGAAAGTGAAAATACAATTCAAAAATTAAATGAAGAAATTATTGAATTAAATGAACAAGCAGAGCAAAGAGATTTAGAAATAAAAGAAATAATGCATTTTTTACAAATATCTAGTGGTGAAAGTGCTTATTTGGAATATATATTTGGAGCTAAAGATATTACAGACTTTATTTATCGAAGTGCAATTAGTGAGCAACTTGTATCTTATAATGAAGAATTAATTGCTGAATATAATGATACAATCAAGAAAAATCAAGAAAAAGAAAAAGAATTAGAACTCGAAATGGAAGAATTGGCTAAAAAACAAGCTGAGTTAGAAGTAAATTTAGAACAATTAGGTTCAGAATTAGCTGCAATTTCTGATGTATCGATGACAATTGATGAAGAAATTGCTGCTCAAGAAAAGATAATAGCTTATTATGAAGATACTATGCAATGTGGTTTAGACGAAGACATTACTACTTGTGGAACAATTCCTTATTCTGGTAATTTTATTCGACCTGTAACAAGTGGTAGAATAACAAGTGTTTTTGGTTATCGTTGTTATACTAGAAATAATGGTGTTTATTATTGTGGATATCATAATGGAATAGATATTGCTGGAGGAGGAACACAAGTTTATGCTGCTGCTCCAGGAACTGTAGCTGCCGTTATGTATCATCAAAGTTGTGGTGGAAATAAAGTTTTTATTCATCATAATGTTGGTGGTAATTATTATACAACGGGTTATTATCATTTAAAATCTTATAATGTCAAAGTTGGAGACTATGTCGATCAAAACACTGTCATTGGAATTATGGGTGGTGGATCAGATACTTGGTACTACGATAAATGTACAACCGGACAACATTTACATTTCTCAGTTGCAACGGGACTTTATATGAAAGATTATCTGAGTTGGTCAACTTATGAATCAAGAAATATTAATCCTACAAGTGTTGTTAATTTCCCCGGCTCAGGTGTTTGGTTTTCTAATCGAATAACACGTTATTAAAATAAAAAAATAGAGAAATCTATTTTTTTTGACATTTATTTATCATTAATTATTTTATAATTTTTTTGGTGATATTATGAAAGTTAAAATATTTGATGAAGAACATGAAAGTGATTTAGAAAAAAGTATTAATACCTTTTTAGCTGATAATGAAGTCGAAGTTGTTGATATAAAATTTCAAACAGCGGTGTCTGTTTTTTCTGAAGAGCAAATATTTTGTTTTTCAGCTATGATTATTTACTATTAAAGCATATACATATTATCATTGTCATCTAAATTATTTTTTAAAAAGGTAGGTTTTCCACTTTCTAATTTATTTAATCTATTTTCAAGAACTCTAACTTGTCTTTCTAATCTGGTTATTTTATTATTTAATCTTTCAAACATCATTTCGTTAAAATTTCCTTGCATATGATTAGGATTGAATCCAGGATTCATATTCCCTTGATTCATATCATTAAAATAAGGCATTTGATTATTCATAATTCCTCCTTTAATTTATTATATGTACTTTTTTAAATAATGTTTTTGTTGTATAATATTTTTAAAAAGGTGAATTATGCGACAAAGAAATGTAAAAAATAAAGAAGAAATTATTAAAAATTCTAAGTATTTTATAGAAAATCCTAGGGAGTATAAAGGTGTTTGGCAACAAGCATTTAATAATTCTAATCCAATTCATATTGAAATTGGTTCCGGAAAAGGAAAATTTATTATTGAAAATGCTAAAAGAAATCCACATATTAATTATATTGGTATTGAAAAACAAGATAGTATATTGGCTCTTGCTTTAAAAAAGATAGATCAAAATATTTCTAATCTTTTATTTCTTCGTTTAGATGCTTCGAATATCGAAGATGTTTTTGATAGAGAAATAACCACAATTTATTTAAACTTTTCTGATCCATGGCCAAAAAAAAGACATGCCAAGAGAAGATTAACAAGTGAAATGTTTTTAGATAAATATGAAAAAATTTTTAAAAACGATAATCATATTGTTATGAAAACTGATAATAAAGATTTATTTTGTTATAGTATAAAAACTTTAAATAATAAAGGTTATTATATTGAAAATATTACTTTTGATTTAGCTAGTTTAAAAGATGAAGATAATATTTTAACTGAATATGAAGAAAAATTTACAAAACTTAACAATCCAATTTATAAAATTGAGGTTATAAAGAAGAAAAAATAACAAAAAGGTCTATATATTTATGAAAAAATTTGTTATAATGAACATAGAGTAGGTGAAATATGAAAAAATTTGTATGTCTCACTCTGATTTTATTTCTTTTTACTGGGTGTACAATTACAAAAATAGAAGAAGAAAGTTTTGACAGTATTATAAATACTGTTTTATATAAAGATAGTAATTTAGCTAATGTATCATTTGAAGGCTATAAATTTTATTTACCAAGAGGTTTAACTGTTTCTAGTCAGAATCAAACGAATTTAGAAATTAAAGATAAAAAAAATAAATATTATTTATACGTTGATACGGTTTCTTACTATTATAAAACAAAAGAAGAACATCAAGATGATGCTAATTTATTTTATTCCAAAACGTTAAGTAATGGCTCGCAATTTGGTTATATTGATATTTCCAAAATAGAAGATAAATATTTTTTAGAAGTGATGTATAATTATGCTAAGATAGAATCATATGTTGATGAAGATAGTTTATACGAAGCTTTTTTAAATATTAGTTATATTTTATCAACTATTAATTTTAATGATAGTACGATTCAATATAAATTAAATAATCAAGAATTAGAAACAACAACTGAAGAATTTGATATTTTTAAATCGAAAAAAGATAGTGATAACTTCTTGCAATATATAGAGGAATTTGATAAATATGAAGCTAAAACTAATACAACTAATGATCAAGATATAATTAGTACATATGAAGATTAGGAAGGTGATAATATGGGATTTATGGACAAACTTAAAAATATCTTTTTTGAAGAAGAAGAGGAAGAAGAAATAACTGAAGCTCCTCCTAAAAAAGAAAAAGAGGTAATTGCTAAAAAGGTGGAAATTCCAAAACGAAAAAAAGAAGTAGCAGAGATAAAACCAGTACTTCTAAAAGAAGAAAAAGAAATTGAAGTAGAAAAACCTCGGGTAGTTGAAGAGAAAAAAGAAAATGTAAAAATAAATACAGATTTAATTTTTGATGATGATGATTTCATTATTGATACCAAAAAAACTCTGAAAAAAGAAGAGGATTTCTATACAAGAAAAAGTGAATCTACCATATATAAAACAAGAGAAAATAGAGATCTTTACAAAAAGGAGGAGGTTAGACCAAGAGAAACTACCAAATATGAATATGGCTCTAATAAACCAAAAACAGAAGGTAAAACATTTACACCTTCACCAATAATTTCTCCTATTTATGGAATTTTAGATAAAAATTACAAAAAAGAAGAAGTAAAGGAAAAAAAAGAAATTAGAATTTCTAGTAGACCAATAAAAATGGATTTGGATAGTGTTAGAAATAAAGCTTTTGGTGATTTAGAATATGAATTATTTGATAATACACCAAGTAAAGAAGATTTAGAAGAAAAAGAGATTCAAAAAGAAATACCAAAAAGAGAAATAAAGAAGATTTATGATATGTCTAAAGTTTCAAAACCAGCTATTGAAAAAGTAACATTAGGTGAAGCCGATGATTATTTTAATGATTTAGGCTTAGCGTATAACACAGATTATAAAGATATATCTAAAGATATAAACGATGGAAAGGTTTCTTTAAAAGAAGAAAAAGGCGATAAGTTAGAAGATAATTTATTTGATTTGATAGAATCTATGTATGATAAGGAGGATTAAAAATGGATTTTTTATTAATTTTGCTTACAGTTTTAGGTATAATTCTGATAATTGTTCTAATAATATTATTTGTAAGGTTAAACTTTACAATTTCTAAAGTTGATGCTTTATTAGATGATATATCTAAAAAATTAAATACAGTTAATCATGTATTTGATGTTGTTGATAAGATAACAGATTCTGTCTCTCTAATAAATGATCGATTAGTAGATATAATAGTATCATTTCTTGCAAATTTATTTTCAAAAAGAAAAAATAAAAAAGCCACAGAAGAAGAGGAGGAATTTTAATGGCAAAGAAAAGTGTTGGTAATTTAGTTTTAGGAATTGCGATTGGAGCAAGTTTAGGAATTTTATTTGCACCAAAGAAAGGTAGTCAAACAAGACGTGAATTAAAAGAAAAAATGCTAGATTTAGTTTCAAGAGCTAAGGAATTAAGCATTAGTGATGTTTCCAAAATGATTGAAGAAAGAATAGCAGAGATTCGTCGTGATTTAAATGATCTAGATAAAGAGAAAGTATTAAAAATTGCAAAGAAAAAGTCAGAAGATATTAAAAGAAAATGTCAAGAATTAGTTGATTTAGCAATTGAAAAGGGTACTCCGGTTTTAAAAGATGCTGCTATTGATGTTCGAGATAAAACAATTGATGTAATGCAAGATATAATAAAAAAATTAGAAAATCTTGAAGCCAATACAAAAAAATTAGATAATAAAGCTTAAATAATTAAAAGGTTACTGCCATAAATGGGTAGTAACCTTTAATATTAACGATTATTTTTTAGAAATATATTTTTGAATGATATTTTCCACTTCTTCTTTTGTTATATTTACACATGAACTAATTGAATCTATATCAAAGTCTTTTTTATACATATTAATTACAATATCATTATATGCAGCTTGGCGCCCTTCTTGACGCCCTTCTTGACGTCCTTCTTCTAAAGCCTCGGCTTTTACTTCTGCTGTTACTTCATCTCGTAATTCTTCTTTTGCTTCTGCACGTTCTTCTTTTCTAATACCAGCCCAAATTCTAGCTTCTTCTTCCTCTTTGTTGTAAAATCGGCCCCACATTCTTTCATCTTCGGTCATTTCCGTCAATACTCCTTCCATTAAATTTTTAATTTCCGGTTTCGTTCGAACATGTTCAATGATACTTTCAAAATCTTTTTGTTTAGTTACACACATGGCAGCTGATAGTAACATTAAATCCTCTTCATATGGTTCAAACATCCCTTGATAATTATTATCATACCAAAGATTATAACATTCGACAATATTAATATTTAAAACTTTTTGCTTTTCAGATAAAATATAACCTTCTTCGTTACGAAATACATATTCATCAAAGACTTTTTTATTTATTTTATCAACATAAAAAGTATTAAAGTTAACTAAGAAAGTTATGTCTAAGTTTTCAAAATCAGCTCCTTCTTCCAAACCACTAGTTGCAACTTCTTGCATATAGAAAATATTTCTATCCATAATACTTTGATAAAACTTTTTCTTAACATTAACTTCTAAAATAATTTTTTTCGAATTAGTCGTATTAATAGAGACAACTACATCTCGTTCGGTTTTTTTCTCACCCAAAGTATGCTTTGGGATACTTAAAGGAGCAAGACTAACTTTACCAACAATATCTTTGTATTCAACCTTTAAAATCCTTGATAATAATAAAGTTAGAATTTCTAAGTGATTAGGATTAGCAAACATTATTTTAAAGGCCTCGTCATAATAAAGTGGAATAATATCTCCTTTTTCTAATTTTCTTTTTTTCATTAATAAATTTTGTTTCATTTTCCCTCCTTAAAAAATAGTAAATAAAAAAACTAAATTCACATATTTAGCCTCCTTTCTTAAATTGAGAAATTCTTCTCTAATATACTATTATCTTTTTTTAATAAGATTTTGAAAAAAAATTGAAAAAAGTAACAAAAGTTTACACTTCTTTACAAAAAAAAGTTACAGTTCAGATAGAACATGACAAAAATTAGGTAGGACTATCAAGTTCTATCTATTTTTATGCCAAAACTGTTTTATTACTAAAAATCTCTTTTAAGGAAGAGTTTAAAGACTTTTTATTTTTAGAACAGGTAGATGTAAAGCTTCTTATAACTACAAAGTTATTCGCTCCTTCAATACTTCTAAACTTACCAATCTTTTGTCTTATTTTTACAAACCTTAAATCTGCTTCTGCTCTGTTATTAAAAAATGGAACATAAAACTTCTTCAAAAATAGTAAATGATTATCTACATATTTTTCTAAACGATTTAGTAATCTTCTCTCATCTTTTTTAAAAGAATTTGTTTTTAAATCTTTCTTATATTCAAGATTACCTTCTTTTAAGATTTCTAAATATTTATTTTTAAAGTTTTCATATTCTGTATCAGAAATTCTTTCTATACCAGATGCTATTAATTCTTCTTTTCTATTCTTCATTTCTATTAACAGTTCAGAAAGTTTCTTAGCCCATTTATGTTTAGTAAAATCTGTAACTCCTTTTAAATATCTTAAAGCATGAACATTACATTCTGCATTTCCACTTCCATAATTGTAATACATGATAAAGTGGTCATGGACTAATATGCCATTAAACTGCTTTAAAAGTCCAAAGTCCTTTATCGCTTTTTCTCCTCTTTTTTTACTAACATGTTGTAAAGTATACTCGCCATTTGAAATGTTATGTATATAATATTTGGATTGTCAACATTTTTTTAGACAATTTTTATAAGGAGTATTGTAGTCTGTATTGAACTGGCGTTTGATAATCAAGAGAACCATGAATTCTAATATTATTGTACCAATTAACATAATCAAACAATTCACTTTCCAATTCTTCAAAGCTTTCAAAACGTCTATTATAAGCAAACTCAGTTTTAAATATTTTATATGTTGCTTCTGCAACAGCATTATCATAGGGGCATCCTTTTTTTGATAATGATCTTTGAATACCAAATGTGCTAATAACATCATCTATTAATTTATTCTTAAATTCATTGCCTCTGTCAGTATGAAAAATATTGATCTTACTGAGGTCATACGGAATTTTGCATATAGCTTTATAAACAAGCGTGGCATCTTTGTGTTTACCGGCTGCATAACCTATAATTTCTCTATTAAATAAGTCTAATATTAAACATACATAATTCCATTTGCCAGCTACATTAACATATGTCAAATCACTAACTACAACATCTAAAATATCATCTCTATCAAACTCTCTATTAACAACATTTTCTATTTTTTCTTCATTACACTTAGCTTTGTGAACTTTGTATTGTTTTACCGTATAATTACTAACTAAACCATGCAATTTCATAATTATACCGATTCTTCTTCGGCTTACTTGATAACCTAACTTAGAAAGTTCAACTTTAATCTTTCTAGTTCCATAGTTGTTTTTACTTTCTTTAAATATTCGGATAATTTCACTTTCTAATTTAACATCTTGTCTTTTGTTTTTGCGTTTATAATAAACTAATGATCTTGAAATATTTAAAACTTTACACATCGCACTGATACTGTACTTATCTTTATTAGCTAATATCACATTGATTTTCGTCCCATTATCAGTGCCGCTTGCTTTAAAATATCAACCTCCATTTCTAATTGCCTATTTCTTTTTTCTAATTCAATTAATCGTTTTTCATCTTCAGTTCTATTGTCTCCTTCTTTAAATGATCCACTATTATTATAGTATCTTATCCACTTATGAAATGTAGAAGGGGTTAAATCATATTCCTTAATAATTTCACTGGATTTTTTCCCATTATTATATAAATTTACAATTTGTTTTTTAAATTCATTAGTATATGTTCTTTTCGCTCTTCTTTCTGACATTTTCATCTCTCCTTATTTTTCTAATTATATCATCTCCTTATTTTTTCTGTCTAATTTATTATAGCCTATCCACATGAACATTACATTATGCATTTCCACTTCCATAATTGTAATACATGATAAAGTGGTCATGGACTAATATGCCATTAAACTGCTTTAAAAGTCCAAAGTCCTTTATCGCTTTTTCTCCTCTTTTTTTACTAACATGTTGTAAAGTATACTCGCCATTTGAAATGTTATGTATATAATATTGTTCTCCATTAATTTTAATTGGAGTTTCATCAACATGTAAAACGAGACTCTTTAATAATTCTTTTTTGATTTTTTCATATTCTGTATTAGATAGTACATCTGATAGTCCATGAATTCAACTGTATATAGAACCTTTTGATGGAATTAATTTATTATCAGTAAATTCACCTAGTAATGATTTTATCGCATCTAAAGAAGAGCCTTTCATATACATTAAGGCACTTATTGATTTTATATTATTTCCATATATTACCGGACTAGAAGTAATGTTTTGAGGAGTAGTTGGATAGTAAACATGTTTTATTAAGACTTTTTCTACTTTAATATCTATTTCATAAGTTACAATTGGTGTATTATTTTCTGTTAATTTATTTTTATTTTCTTCTACTATTATTATTCTATCAATTTCTTTATTTTCTATCATTTTATCTATTTTTTCTTTAGTTAAAGTTTCTCCTTTATGACCAACTTGACCACCTTGTTTTTTACCTGATTTCTCGCGGTTATTGGTAATTACTTTTTTATACCCATTAGTAGAAGAAGGCTTACTAGAATTAGAACTATCTTTATCGTTATTATT
>CALVOW010000017.1 GCA_944350445.1 uncultured Bacilli bacterium
CCAGATGCAATATCTTGGTTTTGATTTAGAAAAAGTGCGTAATTATTATCAAGTGTTGGACCAGTTGCACCTGTTGGCCCAGTTGGTCCAGTTAATCCAATAGGACCAGTTGCACCTGTTGGTCCAGTTGGTCCAGTTAATCCAATAGGACCAGTTGCACCTGTTGGTCCAGTTGGTCCTATAATATAACAATTATTACCACAAAAATTTTTCATATTATTACCACCTAGTATAAAATATGAACTATATTATAATTATGACATAGAGTAATATCGTTAAAATTGGATTAATTGTTTATAATATAGATTATTTTATCGTTTCATGATATAATTACATCAGCCAAAGGAGAGATATGAAATCGTTTTATATTGCAATAATTATTTTTGTAGTTACTTTTGTTTTGCAATTAATATTTATTATCTTAAATAGAAAAAAACTTTCTAACAAAATCGATAATAATATCGAAATAAATGTCAAAAGTGAAACCAAAAAAGAATTTAAAATGTTTTTTAAAATGTTTTTAGCTTTTTTAATTTCTCTTATATGTGGAATACTAAGTTTTTTTATTAGTATAGTTATATATTTAGGAACGGATTTATTTATATAACTATTTTTATTAGAAAATTAGTAATAGAAAGTGAGATGTAATTATGAATATTAAAGATAAAACTTGGAATCCTTGGCATGGTTGTCATAAGTGTAGTGAAGGATGTCAAAATTGCTTTGTTTATGTATTTGATCAAAGATATGGTCGAGATACGAATAAAGTTTTAAAAAATGAATCATCTTTTAAAGCTCCACTTGCCAAAGATAAAAACGGAAACTATAAAATAAAAAGTGGAAATTTTGTTAGAGTATGTATGACTTCGGATTTCTTTTTAGAAGAAGCAGATGAATGGCGTTGCGAAGCTTGGAAAATCATTCGTCAAAGACCAGATGTTACTTTTTCCCTTCTTACTAAACGAGCTGAAAGAATAAAAGCCAATTTACCTGAGGATTGGGGTGATGGTTGGGATAATGTTCAAATAGCAGTATCAACCGAAAATCAAAAACGAGCTGATGAAAGAATCCCATATTTGCTTGATGTTCCATGTAAATCAAGATGGATAAGTGTTAAACCATTTATAGGAGAAATTAATTTAGAAAAGTATCTTGCAACAGGAAAAATTTATACTGTTTTAGCCGGTGGTGAAAATTATCGTGGTTCACGACCGCTATATTATGAATGGATAAAATCATTACATGATCAATGTGTAAGAACTAATGTACCATTAATCTTTGCTCAAACAGGAAATATTTTTATTAAAGATGGAAAAGAATATAAAATATATAATCTAAAAGATCAAAATAAGCAAGCAATTTTAGCAAATTTAAGTTATCCAGAACGCAATAAGGAAGAAATAATAAAAGCAATCAAAGAAATAGATGAAATAAGTAAAAAAATAAACGTTAATTTAGAAGTTTGAGGTTTTTATGAAGAAAATATTAAGATTATTAATTTGTAGCTTTTTAATCATTACTATAACTGGTTGTTTAAAAGATAATAGCTATACAATAGATATATTTGATTTAGAGGAAATAATAAGTATATCTATTGATACCTTAGAACAATCTAATAATCTAAAAGAATTTAGCGATAAAGAAACTATTAATACGATTTATGATATTTTTCAGGATAAAACAACCTATACCCAAAGTATAAATGATAATCCAACTGATCCTGACATATTATACTTTATTACTTTTAAAAATAAAGATAATGAGTTAAAATCTGTTTATGTTTATCAAAAAAATAGTAATTATTATATAGAACAGCCTTATAATGGTATTTATGAATTATCCAAAGCTGATTTTTTAATAATTGCCAGTTTGGCAAATAATGATTAAAAAAATAAAAAGTTTACTATATGATTGGAAAGAAGGGGATTTTAATGTTATATTTGAAAACTTATTGTTCAAAAATAGGCTTAATCTATTTAGCAAGTGATGGAGAATTCTTAACTGGTGTATGGTTTAAAGACTCAAGAGATGCAACAAAACATATTGGTAAATATATTGAAAAGGATTTACCTATTTTTGATAAAACTTGTAAATGGTTAGATATTTATTTTTCTGGTCAAGAACCAGACTTTACACCTAAATATAAAATTAAAAATTTAACTCCTTTTCGCAAGCTTGTTCTTGATATTATAAAAAATATTCCTTATGGTCAAGTAATTACTTATAATGACATTGCCAAAGAAATTGCTAAAATTAAGGGAATAGAAAAAATGTCGGCTCAGGCTGTTGGGGGAGCTGTTGGTTTTAATCCTATTTGTATTATTATTCCTTGTCATAGGGTTGTAGGAACAAATGGAAGTTTAACTGGCTATGGGGGAGGAATACAAAATAAAGTAAAATTATTAGAAATTGAGAAAAATGATATGACGAAGTTTACCATCCCCAAAAAAGGAACGGCTTTATGAAAAGATGTAATTGGTGTAATTTAAATAATCCTAAATATGTTGAATATCATGATAAAGAATGGTGTGTTTTCAAAACTGATGATAGATATTTGTTAGAAATGTTAATATTAGAATCTTTTCAAGCAGGACTTAGTTTTGAATGCATTTTAAATAAGAGAGAAAATTTTCAAAAAGCATATGATAATTTTGATTTAATTAAAATTTGTTCTTATAATGAAACCAAAATAAAAGAGTTATTAGAAAATAAAGGCATTGTTAGAAATAAGTTAAAAATTAAAGCTAGTATTAATAATGCCAAAATATTTAAAAACATTAAAGAAGAATATGGAAGTTTCTATAATTATTTAAAAGAATTTACTAATGATAAAATAATATATGAGGTTAATATTACAAGTTCAAAACTTTCTGATGCTATTTCCAAAGATTTAATTAAAAGAGGTATGAAGTTTGTAGGAACAACAATTATTTATTCTTATTTACAATCTATTGGTATTATTTATTCACATGATAAAAATTGTTATTTATATAAAAGTGAATAAAAACTTGATAGTAATTAATAATTTTTAAATTTATTTAAAATTAAAATAAATGAAATGTTTATTATCGAAAATTAATAAGTTATTAGGTGAGGAGTTTATGAAATTAGTAGTTAAAAATTTAAAAAAAAGTTTTCTTAAAAAAGAAGTATTAAAAGATATTAATTTTTCCTTTGAAAAGGGAAAAATATATGGATTATTAGGAAGAAATGGGGCTGGAAAAACAACTTTTTTTAATTGTTTAAATGAGGATATTGAAGTTGATTCGGGGGAGTTTTATATTATCTTGAATAATACTAAAAGACCGATTGAAACTGAAGATATAGGATATGTTTTATCAACTCCCAATGTACCAGAATTTTTAACTGGTCGTGAGTTTTTAAAATTTTTTATAGAAATTAATGAATCAAGAATAAATAATTTAAAAACAATTGATGAATATTTTGATTTTATGAAAATTGCTCCGGATGATCGTGATAAATTATTAAAAGATTATTCCCATGGTATGAAAAATAAAATGCAAATGTTAGTTAATATAATAGCAAATCCTAATATTTTATTACTTGATGAACCTTTAACATCTTTTGATGTAGTTGTTGCTGAGGAAATGAAACAAATGTTAAAAGAAATAAAGAAAAATCATATTATAATATTTTCAACCCATATAATGGAATTAGCTCTTGATTTATGTGATGAAATAGTTATTTTAAATAAAGGTATTTTAGAAGAAGTTGATAAAAATAATCTTGATAATAAGCAATTTAAAGAGAAAATAATTGCCTCTTTAAAGGAGGAGTAAAATGCTAAAAACTTTTATAATTTCCTTTAAATTGAAAAATACTTATCGCGTTAATAGTATAATATATTCTCTAAAACAATTTCCCATCATAAAAAAGATTTTACCAGATAGTTTATATAAAAATAAAGGTTTAAAGATATTTGCTAATATAATTAGTATTCTTGTAGAGATAATTAATATTTTTATTGGAAAATTATTATATATTTTGCTTATGATAGTTTTTGTCATGTCTTTATATAAAACCAATCAAGCTAATACTTTTATCCATATATTTACGTTTTTAACTTTTTGTGGTGGTCTCTTAAATACTTATATGTTAAATCCTACTAAGGATAAATATTATGCAATTATTATTATGAATATGGATGCTAGAAAATACGGCTTAGCAAATTATTATTACAAATTAATACAAGTAGTAATAGGTTTTTTACCATTTACAATTATCTTTGGTATGATGTATCATATACCATTATGGATTAAAATAGCCTTACCGTTTTTTGTTGTTTCTATAAAATTAATTGTGATGAATTATATTTTAAATGATTTTTTAAAAACCAAACAAGCAACCAATGAAAATTTACCAAGTAAAATAGTTTGGAGTATTGTAGCAATATGCTTATTGCTTGCTTATTTACTACCTTTTGTAAATATTATAATAAACGAAGTTATTTTCTCTTTCATATTTATAATTTCTTTTATATTAGGAATATATAGCCTTGTAAAAATTCATAATTTTTCAAGTTACAAACAAATGTATAAACAAATTTTAACAACTAAAAATGTCTATGCAACTTCTAATAATACTGGAACCAAAGCCATGAAAGATATGAGCTTAAAACAAATTGAATTAGATAAAAATTATACAAGTACGAAATCAGGGTTTGCTTATTTTCATGATTTATTTGTAAAAAGACATCGAAAAATATTAACAAAAGCTGTTAAAAAGCAAGCCATTGTAATAATTTTTATATTTATTGCTATTATAATTGGTTTTAAAATAAATGCTGATTTTAAAACTTCAATAAATAACATATTATTACAGTATTTACCATATTTTGTTTTTATAATGTATTGTTTAAATAGAAGTTCATCAGTTACTCAAGCTATGTTTATGAATTGTGATCATAGTATGCTTACATATAGAATATATAAAGAACCAAAAGTTATATTAGGAATATTCAAAGAAAGACTTAAAACTTTAATAATTATTAATTTATTACCAGCAAGTCTTATTGGTGTCGGTTTAGCCATATTATTATTTTTATCAGGAGGAACTACTAATTTTTTAAATTATTTCGTTTTAGTAGTATCTATAATAGCTATGAGTATTTTCTTTTCAGTTCATTATTTGGTAATGTATTATTTATTACAACCTTATAATGTTAATACAGAAATAAGAAGTAGTACTTATAAATTTGTTCAAGCTTTAACTTATTTTGTTTGTTACTATATGATTCAAATTAAATTACCAACAATCTCTTTTGGAATTACAATGATTATTTTTTGCATTTTATATTCTTTAATTTCTTTAATATTAGTATATAAATATGCTCCTAAAACATTTAAATTAAGAATTTAATAATAAGTAGTAAATGGAGAAAAATTATGAAAAAAAAGATATTAATTACTTTTTGTATAGTATTTGTTTTGTTATTGATATTAATTTATGTTTTATATGTATTAAATTATATTCCTCATCGAAAATATAGTAATGAAGATTTTAATATTGACACCTATATTAGTCAAGTTGATAAGGATTTAGATGGAGTAGATGATCAAACAGATATTTTAGAAGGGGTAAGAAATTATATAGCGAAAAAGCCTAAATATAAAAGTAAATATTATGCAACTGGTTATCCAGATGATTTGTATGGAGTATGTACTGATGTGGTTGCTTTTGGTTTAAAAAATGCTGGTTATGATTTAATGTTATTAGTAAATGAAGATATTAAAAATAACAAAGAAGATTATAACATTGAAACAATTGATATAAATATTGATTTTCGAAGAGTTCGAAATTTAAAAGTTTATTTTGCTAACAATGCCATTTCTTTAACAACGGATATTAAGAACATTGCTGAGTGGCAAGGTGGTGATATAGTTATTTTTGAAAATCATATTGGAATTATTTCTGATAAAAGAAATCGAAAGGGGATCCCTTTTGTTATTCATCATGCTAATCCTTATCAAAGATATTATGAAGAAGATATTTTAGAATATAAAACGGATATAGTTGGTCATTATCGAATAAGTTAAGTGATTGTTTTAAAAATTATTATCTCCCTTGAAACATTTCCTATTAAAATTAACTTTTATATTATAAGATGTTAGTTGAAAGGAGAGTATTATGGATCAAGAAAAAATTGGAAAATTTCTTGCTAGTTTAAGAAAAGAAAAAAAGTTAACCCAACAAGAATTAGCTGAAAAATTAGGAGTATCCGATCGAACTATTGGCAATTGGGAAAATGGTCGGAATATGCCTGATTTGTCTTTGTTTAAACCTTTATGTCAAGAACTTGATATTACTATTAATGAATTATTAAGTGGGGAAAGAATCACGAAAGAAAAATATCAAGAAAAATTTGAAGAAAATATTGTTAAGACAATTGATTATTCTACGAAAAAATTAAATGAATATCGTGGTATAATATCTTTAATTTTAATTATTTTAGGTTTATTTATTTTAATATCAGCAATTATGATTTTTCCAAGTGAAAGTAGTTGGTCATCTATTTATTCTATTTTGGGAGTAATAATTTTTATGATAGGAATTACAAAGATAACTAAAAAACTTAAATGGTTTTATCGCTTGCCACTAATTATTTTAATTTTTGTAACAACGATGACGATTTTACTTTTTACTGATTATTTGAATGTTAAAAATAATCATCAAGTTCCAATGTTTAGATTAAAAACAACTTTTATAGGTAATGTTATTTATTATGACACTTTATTTTATGATGTATATAGATGTAATTTTGGTGAAGATAATGAGTACTTTGTCATTGAAAAAAATAATAATCCAACAACTAATGAATTAATAAATTATTGTCAAGATAAAAAAACTAAGTGAACTAATAGTGTGTTTAAATATTTTTAAAAATTTGTTATCTTTTTTTTGAGGTGTTTATTATGGATCAAGAAAAAATAGGTAAATTTATTGCTACTTTAAGAAAAGAGAAGGGCTTAACCCAACAAGAATTAGCTGAGAAATTAGGAATAACCAAAAATGCCGTTAGTAAATGGGAGCGAGGTTTAGGCTTAATGGATATGTCTTTGTTAAAACCTTTAAGTGAAATTCTCGATGTTTCAGTTACGGAAATTTTAAATGGTGAAAGATTTTCAAAAGAAGAAATTAATACCCAAAGTGAAAAAGTTTTAATTTCAACCCTTGATTATTCTTCCAAAGAAATTAAAAAAATTAAAAAACGAAAATGGCTAACCATAACTTTAACAATTATTATTACGATTATTTCAATAATTTTTTTGGATACTTTTCAAGCGATTGTCTTTAAAAATAGTCCAATTATAAGTTTTCGGGAAGAATTACTTGATGATGATAGTTATGTTGATAGAGGAATTTTAATTGATACTTATTACTGTATCCAGGAAGGAGATATAGAAACAGTTATTCCTACTTTTAAAAATACAAATTATAATTGTCCACTGGAATGATAAATTTAAATAGATTTTAAGATTTAAATATTGAATATTTAGATTTTGCCTTTATGTTGTAATATAAGCTAGATTTTCTATTAATCTAGCTTTTGGTATATTTAAATGTTATAATATATTATATAAGCAAGTGAAAGTGAGTTCTAGAAAAGCTATTTTAGTAATCTTCAATGCAAAATAGAGAGTTAAATTCGAGAATTATTAAATTATCAAAAACAATAAAAAGAAGTAGTTGATACATTTTACAGAGGTGAGCCAATATTGACAATGGATGATATAAAATTGAAAATCGAAAATTTAGGTTATAAATTTGATCCTTCTAACTATACCAAAATAGGTTGTGAAGCAATTGGAATGAAAGAATATAAAGTTACCATACATCATTTAAAAAACTTGGCTTGTGCTATATATGAATTTAAAGAAGAGACTGGGGCTGAAGAATATTTTAAAAAATGGAGTGAAGAATATAAAAAAGTATCAGAATCGAAATATGTGGAAATTCCAAATATAGGATATAAAAAATATGAGCAAAATGTTCTAAAAAATGGATATTATTGTGTAATAATCAAAAGAGAAAATTTAGTATTATTTGCAACGGAATTTTGGAAAAGAAAAGATAATTTAGAAGCTTTATTAGAAAAAATAAATTATTTAAGATAACAAAAAACTCATAATTTAGAAATTAAAAATGTTAATAAAAATAGCATAACTGTAAAATATAGTTGATGGAAGAAAATTAAATAAAGCAGTATACTTAATTTGGAGGTGGATAAAATGAATTTAGGAAATAATTTATTTCACGCAAGGAAAAAAGCTGGATTATCACAGGAAACAGTTGCTGAAAAGTTGGGTGTAAGTAGACAAACAATTTCCAAGTGGGAAACAGCAGAAACTGTGCCAGACATTTACGAAGCAAAGAAATTAGCAAAATTATATAATTTATCTTTAGATGAGTTAATAGAATTTAATATTGATGTAAAAGAGATAGAAGAAGTGATAAAAAATACTAATGAAGAAAAAGAAGCAAAAATTGATTGGACAAATGCTTGGAGTAAAAAGTATCCTGTCCTTGCAACATATCAAAATAAAGTTGATATATCAAAGTATGCTCTTGAAATTAGAAAAATGTTTAATAGTTTACAGGTTGAATATGGATATAACGAATTAGATAGTATGTTAATTTTAAAAGATATACTTTACCATGAATGGAAAGATAAAGATAATAAATAAAACTAATTCTTAAATATTTTTTAGTAAATGTTAAAACTCTTTGCTAAATTTCCAAATATTTTTGGTAGTATGCTAACGTTATTTTCGCTATAATGTTTTTGAAAGGAGATAATATGAAATTAGGTGATCAACTATTTAAATTAAGAAAAGAGGCTAAACTTTCGCAAGAACAATTAGCTTTTGAAATAGGTGTTACAAGACAAACAATTTCTAATTGGGAACTTAATGAAACTTCCCCAAATCCGGAACAATTAAAATTATTATCGAAGACATTAAATGTTAGCGTTGATGAATTATTAGGAAATGATGTGAAACAAGTTTTAGTTGAGAAAGTAAGTAATACTGAAAAATTAGCGGGAATAATAATTAAAATATTAAAAGTTATGGCTATTTTATTTTTATTTTATTTATTAATTGCTATAATGTCTTTTGTATTCTTTAATCGCGTAAAGGTAAATACTGAAAATACTTCCCAAACAGTTTATTTAGAATGTAAGTTAGATGATAAAGAATATGATTATTTAATTGAAATAGATAAAGATGGTAATATTGTAGAATCTAACGGTAGTGCTTATATTAGTGATTTCTTAAAAGATCAAGAATTTAAAAAAGGTAAAATGCTAGTTCAATATATTGAATCCTATTTTAAAGATAATGGTGGTAGTTGTTAAACACGATTAATATTAAAATCGTGTTTTTTTTGATATAATAGTAATTACTGGAGGAGTTATGGAAAAGAGAAAAATTTGTTTATTTTTATATTTCATATCAATATTATTAGTTATAGGATTTTTTATTATTTTAGGAATTGATTATTCCAAATATAATGATTCTCAATCAGCGCCCTTTTATATAACGGTAATTACTAGGGGAGTAGAATTTATTTTTCCAAGTGTTATATTATTAATAATTTCAAAAATTCTTAAAAAGAAGTATTAATTTTTAATTTTTTAAATATTTAGTTTATTTTTTAAATATTTCTTGTATAATAGTATTATTCATTAAAGGAGATTTAAATGCGAAAAGATGTTAAAAAAATATTAAAGGTGAGTATATTTTTAATTGTTTTAGGAGAAATTTTATATTCTTTATTAAATTATTCTAATGTTAATAATACAAGTAATTTTTCGGAGTTTACAACTGGACTTTTACTTGGTTTATCAGTTGGTATGAAATTAGTTGGAGTTGTATTATTATTTATTTGCATATTTAAAATGGAAAGAGGTAGGAGATAAGAAGTTATGATTGAAATTAAAAATGTTTCAAAATCTTATGTAAAGGGAAAAAAATCGGTTGATAATTTAAACTTAGAAATTAAAGATGGGGAAATTTTTGGCTTTTTAGGTCCAAATGGGGCTGGAAAGACAACCACAATTAGAATGATAACGGGGATATTAGATTTTTTGGAAGGTGATATTTTAATTGATGGCAAAAGCATTAAAAAAGAACCCTTAGAAGCTAAAAAATGTTTTGGCTTTGTTCCTGATAATCCAGATATGTTTTTAAAATTAAAAGGGATAGAATATTTGACTTTTATGGCCGATATTTATGATATACCTAATAATTTACGAAAGGAAAGAATTGAAAAATTAACCAAAAAATTTGCTATATATGATGATTTAAACAATCAAATGCAAAGTTATTCTCATGGTATGCGTCAAAAAATTGTTATATGTGGAGCCTTATTAGCTGATCCAAAGAATTGGATTTTAGATGAGCCGATGACAGGACTTGATCCAAAATCTGCATTTGATTTAAAAGAAATGATGAAAGAACATGCAAAAGCCAACAAAACAGTCTTTTTTTCAACTCATGTTTTAGAAGTAGCTGAAAAACTATGTGATCGGGTTGGAATAATTAATAAGGGAAAATTAGTCTTTGTTGGAACCATTGCCGAACTTAAAAAGAAATTTAAAGAAGAAGCATCTCTTGAAAAGTTATTTTTAGAGATAACTGAAAAAGAAGACTAAAAAGGAATGTTTATGAAAAAAATAATTCAATTAACCAAAGTATTTCTTAAAAACTATTTTGATAATTTTAATATGAAAATGGGAATGAATTTGTCTTCTAAAAAGAAAATTTTTCCAATAATTTTATACTTAATTCTTTTTATATATTTAGTAGGAATTGTTATTATTTTAAGTTATAATTTAATTGTAATATTAAAAGCAATTCACCAAGAAACTGTATTTATTGGTTTAATTTTATTTATGATATTAGGATTTACAATAATTCAAACGATATTTTCGAGTATTAATATTTTATATTTTTCAAAAGACAGTGAATATTTATTACCATTACCAATCAAACCTTATCAAATAATAACTGCAAGATTTAATGTTATGTTAATATCAGAATATTTAGTAATATCATTAATTGGGCTAATACCCCTTATTTTATATGGAATATTAACTAGTGCGGGAGTTATTTATTATCTAATAATGATCATTACTCTTCTTTTAATTCCTATTTTGCCAATTTTATTAATTAGTATCATTGTAATAATTATCATGAATTTTGCAAGACTTACCAAAAATCGGGGAAGATTTCAATTAATAGCTTATTTAATTCTTTTAATTGCTATAATTGGCTTATCAGTTGCAACAAGTGGCATGAATGAAAATATTTCAAATGAAGAAATGGCTCATATGTTACTTAATGCTAATTCAATGGTCGATTTGGTAAAGGGCTACTTTTTACCATTAGATTTCTTAATTTCGGCTTTAACAACTAACTCATATAGTATAGCTATCTTAGAAATTTTTAAAACTGTTATTCTTACAGTAGTAGTTTTTATTGCTTATTTAGTAATTGCTGAAAAATTTTATTTTCATGGTCTAGTTGGAAATTTATTTGGTGGCGGAGCTTTGAAATCTTCAAAAATATTAAGTGAAAAACAATATTCTAGTAAATTATTTAAAAGTTATATTGGCAAAGAATTTAAAATCTTATATCGTAATCATATCTTTTTAATTCAATGTTTATTACCAGCTATTTTTATTCCCATTATAATGCTAGTTGTTACTTTACCAAGTTTTAATAATGGTAATATGGAGTTAACAGAATTAGTTAACCAATTAGGAAACTTTAATATTAATTCTTTGCTAGTTTGTAGTATAATTTTAGGGCTTATTCAATTTTTTTCTATGTTTATTTATATTTCTATAACAGCCATATCAAGAGATGGTAATAATGCCAATTTTATAAAATATATACCAGTATCATTATATAAACAATATATTTATAAAATAGTTTTAAATGTTATTATGAATATTGTAACCATAATTATTACTTTATTTTTAGCTTGGTTTATTTTTAAATTACCGATTATAACACTTATTGTTTTATTTATAGTTGCAACGATTATAGCTATTTTTCAAAGTATTTTAATGATAATAATTGATTTAAAAAGACCAAAATTAAATTGGGATTTTGAATATGCTGTTGTTAAGCAAAATTTAAATTTAGTTTTTCCAATGCTTTTAGGCCTTTTAAACATTTTAGTTATAGCTTTAATAGTCTTGTTATTTGAAAATATAAATGTTTATTTAGGATTAATTATCATTGGTATTATCTTTTTAATATTTACAATAATTACCAATAATTACTTATATAAAAATCAATTTAAGTTAGCCGAAAAAATAATATAGTGATTTTAAATAAGAATTTCTTTGGAAAATACTAAATTAGTAAGGATATTTATGAATAAGTTAAGTATTTTGAATCTATTATTGTGGTTTGAATTTTCTAAGATTTTCTAATTTTGAATTTATTATATGGTAAGAATTCAATAGAAAGAGAGGTATTTGGTATGGGAATAGTTTATTATAGGCAAATATTTATGTAGTGAAAAGTGAAAGATTAATAGATAATTTATAAAATTCTATTTATTGAAGTAGTAGAAGTCTTTAAGCAGAATTTATACTAATTATAGCGCAGTGATTTAACAAATAAAAAAAATCTGATTTGCTACTATACTTTGAAATAAGGTAATCAAAGTCGTTAAAATTATCGTTTATATATTGACTTTGGCATTATGTAAAAATTAATTTATTTTACTTAAAATAATGTTGTAAATTTAAAAGTTATACTAAAAAAATTATAATTCTTAAAAAAAAGATCTAACTTAATTGATTAGATCTTTTTATATCCAATATAATTGGTAAGATAATAGGTTTTCTACCAGTTAGTTCCATAATATAAGAATTTATATTTGTTTGTAAAAAACTTTTTATATCTTGAAAATTTGTTTGTTCTTTTAATTTGCTAGTAATTAATAAACTAGCTTTCATTTCTAACATTTTAATTAAACTTTCATTTTCATTAACTTGAATAAAACCACGAGTAACAATTGTTGGCTTGGTTAATAATTTTTTGTTTTTCATATCAATATTGGAAACAATTACCAAAATTCCATCACTAGCCATGATTTTTCTATCTCTTAAAACTTGGGTAGCAACTTCGCCAACCCGATTTCCATCGATATAAACCTCATCCATTTTTATCTTTTCACCAATAGTAATATTCCCATTATCAAGCATTAAAGAATCACCATTATCTAATATAAATATATGATCTTTTGGTATTCCACACATATTGGCAATATCAGCATGACTTTTTAACATTCTATATTCACCATGAAAAGGCAACATATATTTAGGTTTGATAAGTCTTATCATTAATTTTAATTCTTCGCGATTAGCATGACCTGAGGTATGAATATTGGAAATGGTTGTATTCGTAAATACTTTTACCCCTTGTAAATAAAGTTTATTAATAGTTCTTGAAATACTAGAAGCATTTCCTGGAATAGGGCTAGATGAAAATATTACAACATCATCGGGTCTTAATTTAATATGTTTATGTTCCAAATCAGCAATTCTTGATAAAGCAGCTAAAGGTTCTCCTTGACTACCCGTACATAAAATACAAATTTCTTTTGGTTTTAAAGTATTAGCTTCTTCGGGGGAGATAAATAATTCTTTATGATTAATATATCCTCCCTTAATAGAAATTTCAATATTAGCTTCCATACTACGTCCAAAGATACAAATCTTCCTACCATGTTTATAGCAAGTCTCAACAATATGTTTTAATCTATATATATTAGAGGCAAAAGTTGCAATTATAATTCGACTGTTTACTTCATCATCAAAAATATCATTTAAAGCTGCATCTACTGATGATTCACTAGTAGAAATTCCATCATTTAAAGCATTAGTTGAATCACTAATTAATAAATCTACTCCTTCTTCGCCAATTCTTGCCATTTTATGTAAATCAGCCATTGGACCTATTGGCGTAAAATCAAATTTAAAATCGCCGGTTGTAACAATTACTCCATTAGGAGTTTTAACTCTAATTCCATGAGAATCGGGAACTGAGTGAGTAGTTCTAAAAAAATCAACGGTAAAATGTTTAAACTTAATTACATCATCACTTTGATAACTATGTAAATTATCAAAACGAATATTTTTATCAAGTAATTTCATCTTAATAAGTTCACAGGCCTGATTGGGAGCATAAATATTTTTTAAATCAATGGTTTGTAATAAAATAGGAATAGCTCCAATATGATCTTCATGTCCATGCGTAATAAATAAAGCTTTTATTTTTTTCTCATTTTCTTTTAAATAAGTATAATCAGGAACTAAATAATCAATTCCAAGCATTGTAAGTTCAGCAAAAGAAATACCAGCATCAATAATAATAATTTCCTCTTCATGTTCAAGAGCATACATATTTTTACCGATTTCACCAAGTCCGCCTAAAATAACAAAACGAGTTTTGTTTTTACTCACTTAAATTTAACCTCCTTTCTTTAAGGTTTAAGAACTAACTTTAACATTATACTATTTTTTTAAAAAAATGTAAATATATTTCAAATTCTCGCATTTGTATGATAAAATAAGTAGGTTAGGAGGAATTATGGATCAAGAAATTATTAGAAAAATTCGCGAAAATACGGATATTGTTGAATTTATTGGCAAATATATTCCTCTTGTTAAAAAAGGGAAAAATTATTTTGGACTTTGTCCATTTCATAATGACAACAATCCTTCTTTAAGTGTATCAAGAGAAAAACAAATCTATAAATGTTTTGTTTGTGGTGAAGCTGGTAATGTTTTTAATTTCTTAATGAAATTTGAAAATATTTCTTTTCTAGAAGCTGTGAAAATAATTGGAAATGAGATTGGAATTAGTGTTTTTTTAGATACTCCTAAAAAAGAAGATAAAAATAAAGCTTTTTATGATATATATGATTTGGCCAATAAATTTTATCAAAATAATTTATTAGCTAGTGAAGGATTAGAAGCAAGAAAATATTTAGAAAAAAGGTCACTTGATTTAAAAGTAATTAAAGAATTTCAAATTGGTCTATCTTTAAATAAAAGAGATTCTTTAACGAAAATGTTACAAAAAAAAGGTTATGATTTAGATATTTTAAATAATTCTGGTTTATCATCGGGTGATAATGATACTTATATTAATCGTATTATTTTTCCTTTAACAAATATTAATGGTATTGTAAATGGTTTTTCGGGAAGAATTTATCATGGGGAGAAAATTAATAAATATTTAAATAGCAAAGAAACGCCTATTTTTAAAAAAGGGGAAAATCTCTTTAATTATAATCGTGCCAAAGAAGCTGTTCGAAAAGACAAATTTGTAATTTTAATGGAAGGTTTTATGGCTGTTATTCGGGCCTATACAATTGATGTTAAAAATTGTCTTGCGACTATGGGTACTTCTTTAACAAGTGATCAAATTAATTTAATTAAAAGATTAACAAATGTTGTTTATTTATGTTTTGATGGGGACGAAGCAGGAATCAATGCCACTTTAAATAATGGAAAGTTATTAAGTGATGCTAATTTTTCTGTTAAAGTAATGCCTTTAAGTGATAATTTAGATCCAGATGATTTTATTTTAAAATATGGACGTGAGAAATTCTATAGTTTGATTAGTAATGCTATTAGTTATGAAGATTTTAAGATTCGTAATTTAAAAAAGGGAATAGACTTTAATAATAGTAGTGAACTTAGTAATTATATAAATTTAGTTTTAAAAGAAATAAGTTTAATAAATGATGAAATTGAACGTGAAATAATGCTAAAAAATCTTGCTAAGGAAACTAATGTGTGGTATAATACTTTGGAAAAAAAGTTAAATGAGCTTTTATCTAAACCAAAAGTAGTTTTAAATACTTCTTCTTTAAGCCTTAAAACGAAACCTAAGAAAAATAAATATGAAAAAGCAATGCAAGCTATTCTTTATTACATGTTAAATTATAAGGAAACAATTACAATTGTTGAGAATAGTCATGTTTATTTTCCAATTGAAACATACCGAATTTTAGTAAGAGAAATTTCTTATTTTTATGAAAAATATGGTTATATTAATATGGCTGATTTTAAAGCTTATATAGAAGAGAAAAAAGAATTAAATGAAGTATTAAACGAAATTATGAGTTTAGAGTTTGAAGCACCGACGGAAAATGTTATTTTAGGTTATTTAATGGTAATTAAAGACTATAATGTGGCTCTGGAAATCAAAAGATTAGAGAATTTAATAATGAATGAAGTTGATCCAATTGAACAAGCTAAAATAAGTAATCAGATAAGAAAACTTAGAATAGGGAGTGAAAATAATGATTAGTGAGGTTAAAACTTTTGAAGAAAGAAAAGAGGCGTTAGTAAAACTTGGTCGTGAAAAAGGTTATGTAACTTATGAACAACTGGCTAATGAACTAAAAGGTCTTGATATTGATGCTGACTCACTAGATGATTTATATAACGTTCTATTAGAAAATAAGATTGAAATTCTCTCTGAGGAAGAAGAAAATGAGACAAGTGATAATGAAGAAATTGAATCACCAGATAAAATTTTAGAAGATTTAACAAATTCTAAAGATATTAAAATAAGTGATCCAGTTCGTATGTATTTAAAAGAAATAGGACGTATTAACTTGCTTACAAGTGAAGAAGAATTTGAATATGCCAAAAGGGCTAATGAAGGTGATGAAAAAGCTAAAAGTATGTTAGCAGAATCTAATTTACGTTTAGTTGTTAGTATTGCTAAAAGATATGTTGGCCGTGGTATGTTATTTTTAGATTTGATTCAAGAAGGAAATATTGGCTTAATGAAGGCAGTTGATAAATTTGATCCTAGTAAAGGTTATAAATTTTCAACCTATGCTACTTGGTGGATTAGACAAGCTATAACAAGAGCAATTGCTGATCAAGCAAGAACAATTCGTATTCCTGTACATATGGTAGAAACAATTAATAAATTAGCTAGAGTACAAAGACAATTAACCCAAGAATTAAATCGCGAACCAACCGATGAAGAAATTGCTAAGAAGTTAGGAATTTCCTTAGAAAAAGTTAGAGAAGTTTATAAAATTAGTCAAGATCCCGTTAGTTTAGAAACGCCAATTGGCGAAGAAGATGATTCGCATTTAGGAGACTTTATCAAAGATGAAAGAACAATGTCACCCGAAGAATATACAGAAATTGGTATGTTAAAAGAAGAATTATCAGGAGTCTTATTAACTTTAACAGAAAGAGAAGAAAAAGTTCTTCGTCTTCGTTTTGGACTTGATGATGGACAGTGTAGGACGCTTGAAGAAGTAGGGCAAATTTTTAATGTTACCAGGGAGCGAATTCGCCAAATTGAAGCTAAAGCTCTAAGAAAACTACGTCATCCAAGTAGAAGTCGTAAATTAAAGGATTTTTTAACTGATTAATGATAAAATTAAGTAAAAGGCTACAATTGGTAGCCTCTTTTGTTCCTGATAATTCTTATTTAATTGATGTTGGTTGTGATCATGCGTTTTTAGATATATATTTATATAATAATTTAAAAAATATTAAAATATTAGCTACCGATATTAATGAAAATCCTTTAAAAATTGCCGAAGAAAATATAAACAAATATGGTTTAAAAGGAAAAATTAAACTAAAACTTCAAGATGGTATAAAAAATCTTGATAAAGAAATTGATACGATTGTTATTGCTGGTATGGGAGGCATTTTAATAAGTGATATTTTAAGTCAGAAAGAGTATTTAGAAAATATTAAAACAATTATTGTCTCTCCTAACAATGACTTTGAAATTGTTCGTAAGACTTTATCAAAAATTGGTTTTATGATTCAAAAAGAAGCCCTTATTACGGAAAATAAAATAACTTATTTAGTTATAAGAGCTAAAAGAGGTAAACAGAAAAGAATAAATTATTTCTTCGGAACCTTAAAAGCTAATAATTTAGAAGTAATTTATTATTATACAAAATTGTTACAAACTAATACAAAGATTTTAAAAAAGTTACCAAAAAAATATGTTTTTAAAAAATGGAAATTAAAAAATCAAAATAGAAGAATTAAAAACTTCTTAAAAAAGATTGATTAATTTCTTTTTTTGTTATATTATAAAAGAGTAAATTAGAAGGGTAGTTGATAAATATGTTAAGAATTTTGCTAAACAAAGTTAACTCTGTGTCAACCACGGGGGGGGTCTAAACCGCCAAAGTTTTTCTAATTTTCTAAGAAATAGTAAGAAATTTAAACACTTAAAACTAGTACGCGAGTACTGGGTTTTAGGTGTTTTTTGCTGTTTAGGAGAAAAATATGAAAAATAGAAAGAAAATAATAAGTATAAGTTTAATAATAACTTTAATATTAATAGTAACCATTGGAGTAAGTTATGCTATTTTTAGTTTTTTAGGAATTGGAACTAATAATCAAGTAGCCATAACTGGAGATATTTATATGCATTATAATGGGTCAGACACAATTACTTTAACTAATATGTTGCCAATGTCAGAAAGTGAAGCCTTAGCAAGAACTGATAATATTTTTAACTTTACAATCACTGGAAAAAATACAAGTAGTCAAGATATTTATTATGGTATCTCTTTAGAAGAAGGAGCAGAACAAACTGGAAAAACAAGAATAAAACCAAGTGATGTAATGGTATATTTAGAAAGTGATGGCGAAAAGTTGGTAAATTCACTTCGTTATCAAGATTTTACTAATCATATTTATGTTGATATGATTCCAGCTAATACTAATGAAGAAATAACCAAGAATTATAGTTTAAGAGTATGGTTAAGAGAAGGAATAATTGTTAGTGATACAGAAAGTAATGCTAGTTATACAACTGAAGAGTGGGCTAATAGTTATTTAAGTTTAAAGGTAAGAGTAGATGGTAATTTAGAAAGTATGAATATGCCACTTATGGTTGAAAATAATGAAACCTTTGTTGAAAATAATAAAGCCTATTTAATAGTTAACATTAAAAATTATGAAAATCCCAGTGAAGAAGGTGAAATGTTAACTGAAAATGATGAAATGAAGTTAGAAATAAGTGGAACTAACTCCGATGTAGTATTTTCTTATAAAGATAGTTTAGGAAACGAAGTAACTAATACAAGTGATACTTTAACCTTAAATTATTCTTTAAACAGAAAAACGAGTGTTGAAGTTCAAGTTTATGTAATTCCTAAAAATGATGCTAATAGTAATACTGATGTAACCGTTAAATTAACCAAAAATAATACAGAAAGTTACCAAATAATTAAAAATATGAATGTAATGGGCAATAACTATTGTTTAAACAATGGTTTTAATAAATTAGGAGATTGTATCTTAGTTTCGGAACATCAAACGGATAATGTTGAGACAGCAAAAACTCAGATAGCTGATAAAGGCTATCCCAATTTAAATGATACAGCTCCAAGTTATACTTATTTAGAAGAAACAACGACAAATGTTAGTAATGCGTTTACAGTTTCAAGTGGTTATAAATATTACTTTGCAAAAGACTATGAATTTAATGCCACCAATGGAACGTTTAGATTAACAGGTGATATTATAACCGATACATTAAGTGATACCTATTTAAATTACTATACATGTGGTGGAACTAGCGTAGGAAATAGTGCTTGTGGAACTATCTATAAAATCTTAGGAACTGATGTAAATACACAAACTATAACTTTGGCTGACGTATATACCTATAAAATAGCTAGTACCATTAGAAGTGAAGTGGGCTTATATGCCGTGGAAGACGACTATGGAACTTCTTATATTTACCGAGGCGATGTTTTAAATAATAATGTTTACTTTGGCGGATTTTACTGGAAAATAATTCGTATGAATGGCGATGGTTCGATTCGAATGATTTATAACGGAACCACTCCTGATGCTACAGCTACTAGCATCAATAATCAAACTTATCAATATAATAGCCATTATCCCGACCCAACTTATGTAGGGTATATGTATGGAAAAGACTTTTCCCTTCATACCAATAGTGAAACAACATATGCAAATATCCTTGCTTTAAGAACTTATTATTTTGGATCTAGTTATGAGTTTGATGAAGAGACGGAAACATTTAAATTAACTGGGGATATTACCAGTGGAACATTTCGTGATATGCAGGATCAATTTGCCGATTATCCTTATACATGTAAATTAACAAATGGAACTGGAAGTTGTCCAGTCATGATAAAAGTTAATAGTTATGTAAACGAAACGCAAGTGAGAGCTCAGTATATTTCCTATTCTTCAAATAGTTATGAAAGTACTTTAACGAATGATAATGACAGTAATGTCAAAACAATCATAGATAATTGGTATGAAACGGATATTATTGGAAAAAGTGATAATGAGGGGAATTTATTAACTAATTACATTGTTGATGGAACTTTTTGTAATGATAGAACTTTTGCAAGTAATAATATTGGTGATGGGTATAGTCTAGTACCGATAACTTATTATTCAGCTTATAAGAGATTACATGAAGATGATAATAAAACGGCGACGTTAAAATGCAGTCAAGATAGTGATAGATTTTCAATGACAAGTAGTCGCGGGAATGGAGATTTAACCTATCCCGTAGCTTTAATCACTGCTGATGAAGCCGCCTTAGCTGGCGGAAGATATGGTTTAAAAAATCAAGAATATTATTTACGAGCGACTAATTATTACTTTACGATGACACCTTTGATTTTCAATACTACGTATGCTTATGCTAGCTCATCTACCATTGGCCCAGCGGGCGAGTTGTATCCATGGGGCAGTGTCGCGTACTTATATGGCGTCCGTCCAGTTATCAATATTCGCTCCGATGTCTTAATTCAAGAAGGCGATGGAACCAGTGAAAATCCTTTCATTTTACAACTTGCTTAAAATATATTTAAATTAAATCATAATTAAATTATTACGAAAATATATTTAAAAACAAATATATTTTTTTCTTTGAAAAAGTAATTTTCAAATAGACTTTAAGATATTAATTTGATACAATGAAGTTGAGGTATTGTTATGGACATATTAGAAAATTTAAATGATAATCAAAAAGAAGCAGTTTTACATATAAATGGTCCCTTATTAGTTTTAGCTGGAGCTGGATCTGGAAAAACGAAAGTTTTAACAACGAGAATTGCTTATTTAATTCAAGAAGGAATATCTCCTTTAAATATACTAGCTATTACATTTACTAATAAGGCAGCTATGGAGATGAAAGGTCGTATTTATAAATTAATTGGTTATACGGCTCGTGATATGCAAATTTCAACTTTTCATTCCTTTGGCCTTCGAATTGTAAAAGAAAATTATGAATACTTAGGATATTCAAAAAACTTTGTAGTAATCGATAGTGATGATTCCTTAACGGTTGTTAAAAAAATCTTAAAAGACAAAAATATTGATCCTAATAAATTTAATCCCCGAGCTATTCGCAGTAAAATTAGTACTTTAAAAAATGAATTAAAAACACCAGATATTTATAAAAGAGAAGTAAGTGATGTTTTTGAGGAAGTAGTTTTGGATGTTTATTTAAAATATCAAAGTATTTTACAGGAAAATAATTCGCTTGATTTTGATGATTTGTTAATATTACCAATTAAGTTATTTAAGGAAAAACCAGATATTTTAGAATATTATCAAGAGAAATTTAAATATATATTAATAGATGAGTATCAAGATACTAATGAAGCTCAGTATAAATTAACAAAGTTACTTGCTAAAAAGTACCAAAATATTTGCGCAGTTGGGGATGTTGATCAAGCTATTTATGGTTTTCGAGGTGCTAATTATAAAAATATTTTAAATTTTGAGCGTGATTATAAAAATACCAAAATAATTAATTTAGAGGAAAATTACAGAAGTACGAAAACTATTTTAAAAGCTGCTAATAGTGTTATTCGAAATAATAAAAATCGGAAAGTTAAGAATTTATTTTCCAATTTAGAAGAGGGGGAGAAAATAAATTATTACAGGGCTAGTGATTATCAAGATGAAGTTCAATTTGTTGTTCAAAAAATAAAAGAATTAGCCAAAAGTAATAATTATTCTGATATAGTCATTTTATATCGAACTAATGCTCAATCAAGAATGTTTGAAGATGGACTTGTTAAAGCAAATATTCCTTATAAAATTATTGGTGGTATTAATTTTTATGGTCGTTTAGAAATTAAAAATTTGTTAGCTTATTTACGACTTATTCATAATTCTCAGGATAATGTTAGTTTAGAAAGAATTATTAATGTTCCCAAAAGAGGAATTGGTGAAAAGACAATTAGTAAATTAGCAAGTACAGCTGATCTTAAACAAATTAGTTTATATGAGGCAATTGATTCCGGAAAAGAACTAATATTTAAAAATATTATTGAAGAGTTAAAAGCTAAAAAAGATACGATGCCCTTAGTGGAATTTATTGATTTAGTCCTTGATAAATCAGGTATTAGAAAAGAGTATGAAAGTGAAAAATCACTTGATGCTGATATTCGACTTGAAAACTTAGAAGAGTTTAAATCCGTTGCGAAAACCTTTGAAGATGAGTATGGAGTCGTTTCTTTGGAAGACTTTTTATTAAATATTAGTTTAGTAAGTGATAATACCGAAATTAAAGAAGAAAAAAATGCTGTTAGTTTAATGACTATTCATGCTGTTAAAGGACTGGAATTTCCATATGTTTTTTTAGTTGGTATGGAAGAAAATTTGTTTCCGCATGCAAATTCTTTATATAGTGAAGAAGAATTAGAAGAAGAAAGAAGACTTTGCTATGTTGCAATTACTCGTTGTAAAAAGAAGATGTTTATTACCAATGCGAGAATTAGACTTTTATATGGTACTAACCAAGTAAATCCTATAAGTCGCTTTATTAAAGAAATTGATCCAGATTTATTAGACAATATTAGTGCAAATTGTTTTGAAAAAAATGAAAAAATAGATTATAATAATATTAAAGAAGAAAAGGTAGATATTAGCAAGAATTATGATAATGTTGATATTAACTATCAAGTAGGTGATTTTGTTTATCATGAAAATTTTGGAGCTGGGAAAGTTTTAGAAATTATTCCGAATTTAAAAGATCCAACAAGAACATTATTAAAGATTGCTTTTAAATTACCATATGGTGTTAAAACGTTAATTTATAGTCATAAAAATTTAAGAAAGGTGTGATAATATGAAAAAAGAATTAACATTACTAATATTAGCGGCAGGGATGGGATCGCGTTTTGGAGGTTTAAAACAAGTTGAACCTATTGGACCAAACGGCGAATTTATTATTGATTATTCGATTTATGATGCTATTTTAGCAGGATTTAGTAAAGTAGTCTTCATTATAAAACGTGAAAACTATGAATTATTTCGCGAGACAGTTGGAAAAAGAATTGAAAATAAGATTAAAGTTGAATACGCATTTCAAGATATTTTAAATATTCCTGAGGAAGTAGTTATTCCCAAAACACGAGAAAAACCTTGGGGAACTGCTCATGCGGTTTTATGTGCTAAGCCGTTTATAAATTCTAATTTTGTTATGATTAATTCCGATGATTTTTATGGACGCGATGCTTATTTTAAAATTAAAGAGTTTTTTGACAATTCCAATGATTTAAATTGTTACTCTATGGTTGGATTTAATGTTATTAATACAATGACTGAAAATGGCAGTGTTAAACGTGGTGTTTGTGAAAGTAGTAATTCTTATTTAACCAATATTATTGAATCTAATATTGAAAAAGTTGGAGAGAAAATTATGGCTAGTCCCCTTGATGGACGTGATAGTTTTGAAGTAAAAGCAAATGATTTAGTATCAATGAATTTCTTTGGCTTTACACCTGCTATTTTTAATACATTAGAATCAGGAATTAAAAAGTTTTTTGAAGATAATAAAGATAATTTAGAAAAATGTGAGTATTTAATACCGGATGTTGTTTTTAAAGAAATTAAAGAAAATAATAAACGTGTTAAAATATTAGAATCAAAAGATAAATGGTTGGGTGTTACTTACAAAGAAGATAAAGAGAATGTTGTCTTAGAACTTAACAAATTAATTGAGAAAGGAGAGTATCCGTATGATTTATGGAAATAAATGGCTAGTCGTTTTACTACTCCTTTCTTTTTTCTATATAGTTGGGTGTAGTGAAAAAGATTTTTATATTGAACTTTATGATGGTTATACAATTAAAAGTATTGATGATGAGATCAAATTATATAAAGATGAAGAGCTTTTAGAAATTAATGATCTTGATTATAAAATTTTAGAATTTAAATATAATAGTGATGTTGTTTGTCTAAAAGTAGATAATGAAAAGTATTATATGATTTATTATGTTGATTCAAGTATTTATGGACCATTTGATTTAGAGTCTTTAAATGAATCGGTTGCTAGTTTATCAATGACATTTGACTTTGATTTTACAAGTGTAGAGGAATCAGAAGGGAAAATTTATGAATAATCATTTAGAAAGAATGCAAGAGTTAGTAAAACTTTTAAATCAATATAATTATGAATATTATACTTTGGATAATCCTAGTGTTAGTGATTCAGAGTATGATCGTTTAATGCAAGAGTTGATAAGACTGGAAACTATGTATCCCGATAATGTTGATAAAAATTCTCCAACGAAAAGAGTTGGGGGAAAAATTAATGAAAGTTTTCAAAAAATTACGCATCAATTACCAATGTTATCTCTTTCTAATGTTTTCACGGAAGCCGATATTTTAAATTTTGATCAAAGAATTCGAAAAGAAAATATTGTAAATCCTAAATATGTTTGTGAATTAAAAATAGATGGGTTAAGCGTTTCTTTAAAATACGAGCATGGAGAACTTCTTTATGCAGCAACTAGAGGGGATGGAGTAGTTGGAGAAGATATTACCGATAATGTTAAAACTATTAAAACAATTCCTTTAAAATTAAAGCAAGATATTGATATTGAAGTTCGGGGAGAAATTTATATTAGTAAAAAGACTTTGCAAAAAATTAATGAGAAACGTCTTAAAGAATGTTTGCCTTTATTTAAAAATGCTAGAAATTTAGCCAGTGGATCAATAAGACAACTTGATTCCAGTATTGCTGCTAAAAGAAATTTAGATGCTTTTATTTATCATTTACCAAATCCCCTTGATTATGGAATAAAATCGCATTTCGAAGCTTTAAAATTTATGAAAGATCTTGGTTTTGTTACCAATCCTAATAATCGTTTAGTTGATGGTGTTAAAGGAATTTTAGATTATATTTTAGAAAAAACGAAAGCAAGAGATAGTTTAGAATATGATATTGATGGCGTAGTAATAAAACTAGATAATATTTTTGATCAAATGAAACTTGGTAGTACAGTTAAATATCCAAAATGGGCAACAGCTTATAAATTCCCACCCGAAGAGGTTATCACGAAGTTAAAAGATATAATTTTTACAGTTGGAAGAACCGGAATTGTTACTCCTAATGCCATATTAGAACCAGTTAATGTTATGGGATCAACTATCTCCAAAGCTACTCTTCATAATGAAGAATATATCCTTGAAAAAGATATTCGAATTGGGGATCACGTAGTAATTATTAAAGCGGGTGATGTAATTCCACGAGTTGATAGTGTCAAATACGAAATGCGAACGGGAGAGGAAATCCCCTTTAAAATGATTGAAAATTGTCCAATCTGTGGTTTTAAACTTGTTAAGCAAGATAGTTTTTATTATTGTAAAAATGTAACTTGTGATGCTAAACATATTGAAGGTTTAATTCACTTTGCTTCCAAAGGGGCAATGAATATCAATGGTTTTGGCGAGCGAATTATTGAAGATATGTATAATTTAGGTTTTATTAAAACAATTCCTGATTTTTATCGTTTAGATAAATACAAAAACGAATTAATGCTCCTTGAAGGATATGGTGAAAAAAGTGTTGAAAATTTGCTTTTAGAAATTGAAGAAAGCAAAAAGAATTCTTTGGAAAGGCTTTTATTTGCCCTTGGTATTCGGCATGTTGGCTTGAAAACTGCTACTATTTTAGCAAGAAAATTTCTTAATATTGATAACTTAATGAAAGCTAGTTTAGAAGAATTAAGTGATATTCCGGATATTGGTGATATTATTGCCAAAAGTGTTAAAGATTATTTTGCTAATTTAAATAATTTAGCTTTAATTCAGGAATTAAAAAATCTTAATGTTAATATGACTTATTTAGGTAAAGTCGTTGATAATGAAAAAATTAAGAATAAAAGCTTTGTTATAACAGGAACACTTAATATTAAACGCGATGATTTAAAAGATAAAATTATTACCAATGGGGGGAAAGTAATTGAATCAGTTAGTAGGAAAACAGACTACTTAATCCTTGGAGAAAATCCTGGTAGTAAATATGAAAAAGCTAAAAATTTAAATATTCCTATTTTAAATGAAAAAGAGATATTGGAAATGTTAAATGTTGAGGAGTTTAAAAATTAAGATGATAAAAAATAATATGAATCTCGTTTCTTGGTCCAAACAGAAACGAGGTTTTTATATGTCTAAATTAAGATATGAAACTAAAAATATAATTTTTGAAAAATAATAAAAAATTATTAGTCTATTTAAAGTATTAAATTTAAGAGTATATATTAAAGTAAATTTTATGATTAGAAATAGTTATGGTTTTTAAAAATATTTAAAAAAATGAAAATATAGTAATTTGAGAAATTCCGTTAATTTTTCTTTTAAAAAATTTTTGGTTTTGTTGATTTGCTTGATAACCTTAATTTGGAATTTGCTTTTTTGGAAGTTTTTGCTATATCAATTTACAAAATCATCAGTTTGCTTCTCTTTTTCAAATATGCTACTTTTAATTTGAAAGGAGGTTAAATGGTTACAAAAAGTTTTTTAACACGAGATGATTTAGTAAAACTAGATAAAGAATTAAAACTTATTCCTTTAACATTTGATAAGATGTTTAAAAGTGTTTTTACTTATGATTTAGAGATTTTTAAAGAATTTTTAATTTTAGAAACTAATCTTGATCTAGATATTTCATCAACTAGTATATCTTTATTAAATAGTGAACTTCCCAAGGGAATTATCAAAGAATATCAAAAGACAATAGATATTTATGTTTCTTTAAATGATAATACAAGAATTGATGTTGAATTAAATAATGCTAGTTACAATGACCTTTTAAGTATCAGAAATAGTTTATATGAAAGTAAATTATTTAGTATGAGTCTTGAAAGCGGAGAAAGTATTAAAGAGTTAGTTAATAAAAAAATAATTCAACTTAATTTAAATACTAAGGATTCAAATATAACTTATGGGGAAGATATTTTAATGACCTATGGTATTAAAACGGGAAACTTTTATCTGAAAAATCGGCAAATCATCTTGAAGTATCTTGCTTACTATAAGAAAATGTATTATAATTTTGATATTAAGTTAAGTAAAAGTGAATTATGGTTAGTTGTTATTTTAAGTGAGACTTTTACCGAACTTTACGATTTACTTGGTGAATTACTAAGTGATTCAAAACGCGAGAAATTTATAAGGAAAGTGATTGAAATGAGTAAAGATACTTTCATTCTTCATGAATGGGAAAAAGAGAAGATGGATGAATTAACGAAGTTAGCTTATGAAGAAGATGGACACAAACGTGGCCTTGAACAAGGTTTTGCTGATGGTGCTAATCATGAAAAAAGAGAAATTGCTAAAAACTTATTAAAAGAAAATGTTTCTCTTGATTTAATCAGTAAAAGTACTGGTTTATCCCATGATGAAATAGAAAAACTTAAAACAGAAATATAGTTTATTTATATTAATTTTTTACAATAAGGGATGATAAATTTTCATTTATCATCTTTTATATTTTAAGTTTTTAAGAACTAATGTTTAAAAATTTATCAAGGATAAAGTTTTTTTTAATATCTGCAACAAATTTAAAATAATTTATGATACAATACCTTGTGTGGTGATATTATGGAACAAAAAAATATTCGAAATTTTTCAATTATTGCACATATTGATCATGGTAAATCAACACTAGCTGATCGCATTTTAGAAGAAACGAAAGCCATTACGAAAAGAGAATTACAAGATCAAATGTTAGATAGTATGGATATTGAAAGGGAAAGAGGCATAACTATTAAATTAAACACCGTTAGACTAACTTATAACTATCAAGGAGTTGATTATATTCTAAATTTAATTGATACTCCGGGTCACGTTGATTTTTCGTATGAAGTAAGCCGTAGTTTAGCAGCTAGTGATGGAGCCATATTAGTTGTTGATGCCACCCAAGGGGTAGAAGCTCAAACGATTGCTAATATGTATCTTGCTCTTGATAATGATTTGGAAATTATTCCGGTTATTAATAAAATAGATTTGCCAAGTGCAGATATTTTAAAAGTAAAAAAGGAATTAATTGATACTTTTGGTTTTAAAGAAGAGGAAATTATTTTAACTAGTGCCAAAACTGGGGAAGGTATTAAAGAATTAATTCAAGCCATTATTGAAAGAATTAAGCCTCCTAAGGGCGATAAAGCTAAGCCATTAAAATCTTTAATCTTTGATAGTTTATATGATTCTTATCGAGGCGTTTTAACATTAACAAGAGTTTTTGATGGTGAACTTAAAGTCGGAGACAAAATTAAGTTTATGCAAACTAATTCTTTATATGATGTCACGGAATTATTTGTTTATACACCAAATTTTTTGAAAGTTAATAGTTTAAGTGTTGGGGAAGTAGGTTATGTAGTTGCTTCAATTAAAAACATTAGTGATGTTAAAGTTGGAGATACAATCACTTGCTTTAATAATCCAGCCGATGCTCCTTTACCAGGATATAAACCAATGCAACAAGTTGTTTTTACAGGACTATATCCAACCGAGAGCAATAAATATAATGATTTACGAGAAGCTCTTGAAAAATTAAAATTAAATGATGGTGGTTTTTCTTTTGAGCCAGAAACTAGTGAAGCTTTAGGGTTTGGTTTTCGTTGCGGTTTTCTTGGCTTATTACATATGGATGTTATTGAAGAAAGATTAGAGCGCGAATTTAATTTAAATTTAATTGCAACTAGTCCGTCTGTTATTTATGAAGTATTACTTACGGATGAAAGTATTATGATGATTGACTCGCCTCAAAAATTACCAGCTCCAACGAAGATTAAAACTATTAGTGAACCTTATATTTTAACTCATATTTTTACTCCTAGTGAATATATTGGTCCTCTAATGGAACTATGTCAAAATAAACGAGGAACTTATAAATCAATTGAATATATAACCCCTGAGCGAGCTATTTTATATTATGAATTACCACTTTCTGAGATTGTTTATGATTTTTTTGATAAATTAAAAAGTATTTCCAAAGGCTATGCCTCTTTTGATTATGAATTAATTGGTTATAAAGCTAATAATCTTGTTAAGATGGATATTTTAGTAAATGGGGAAATTGTTGATGCTTTATCAGTTATTGTTCATAAAGACTTTGCTTACAATCGGGGTAAAGTAATTGTTAATAATTTAAAGAAAATGATTCCAAGACAAATGTTTGTCGTGCCTATTCAAGCGGCAATTGGTTCAAAAATAATTGCTAGAAGTGATATTAAAGCGATGCGAAAAGATGTTTTAGCTAAATGTTATGGAGGAGATGTATCAAGAAAGAAAAAACTTTTAGAGAAACAAAAAGAAGGAAAAAAACGCATGAAACAAATTGGTAGTGTAGAAATTCCGCAAGAAGCTTTTTTAGCGGTTTTATCTAACGAGGAAATTGATGACTAATTCTGTCTATTTACATATTCCTTTTTGTAGTTCTCTTTGTACTTATTGTAGTTTTACAAAGTTTTTTTACAACGAAAAAATGGTCTATTCTTACTTAAATTCGCTTTTAAGGGAAATTAAAACTAAATATAGAGGAGAAATAATAAAAACCATTTACATTGGGGGAGGTACACCTAGTTGTCTTTCAGTAAAAGAATTAGAATATTTATTTAAAATTATTAAGATTTTTAATTTTGATGCAAATATAGAATTTACAATGGAAGTAAATCCTGAATCATTAACTCTTGAAAAATTAAAGTTAATGCAAGAAAACAAAGTTAATCGTATTAGTATGGGAGTAGAATCAACAATTTTAAAAAATTTAAAATATTTAGGTCGTAATCATGATTTTTCCCTGGTTAAAGAAAAAATGCAATTAATTAGGGAAGTTGGTATTACAAATATTAATATTGACTTAATATATGCTTTAAAAGATCAAACCTTAAAAGATTTAAAAATGGATATTTTAAATATTTTATCTTTAAAACCAACACATATATCAACTTATTCCTTAGAAATTTACCCTCAGACGATTCTTGGAATTAAGCAAGAAAAAAATATCTCGGAAGACCTTGATTTTCAAATGTATGAATTAATATGTCAAGAGTTAAAAAAACATGGTTTTATGCATTATGAAATTAGTAATTTTTCCAAACCTGGTTATCAATCTCGTCATAATTTAGTTTACTGGAATAATGAAAACTATTATGGTTTTGGATTAAGTGCCGCCTCTTATATAGAAAATATTCGAAGAACTAATACTTCCTCTTTAAAAAAATATTTAGCTGGCAATTTCTTAGGTGAGGAAGAAGTTTTAACAAAAAAAGATATTTTATCATATGCTTTAATTTTAGGATTTCGAAAAATTGAAGGAATTAATAAAAACATGTTTTTTAAAAAATACGGAGTTAATCTTTTAGATTTATATAACATAAAAGATTTATTAAAAAAAGGATTATTAAAAGAAAATGCTTTTAATATTTATATTCCTTGTGATAAAATATATATAGAAAACAGTATATTAATAAATTTTGTAGGAGAGTAGTATGGATAAAATAAATTATTTTCAAAAAGAATTAACATATATAAAAAACGAAAGAATAAGAAATAGTTGTAAGACAATGATTAGTTTACTTCCTGATTATTTTTTTGAAATACCAGCTTCATCAACTGGTAAATATCATCCTGAGTTTACGCTAGGAGAAGCAGGGTTAGTTCGCCATGTAAAAGCTGCTGTTATGATAGCTAAAGATTTATTAGATAACCCTTGTATTGGTTCTAAATATACAAGTGATGAAAAAGATTTAATGTTAATGGCTTTAATGCTTCATGATGGACTTAAAAGTGGTTTAACGCATAATCGCTATACACAATTTGATCATCCAACATTAATTAAAAATTATATTATGGATAATAAAGATGAGTTAGAATTAACTCCTGATGAATTAAAATTTGTCGGACGGGTTATTGAATCACATATGGGTCCTTGGAATAAAGATTATAATGGTAATGAAGTTTTACCAGTTCCTAAAACGAAATATGAAAACTTTGTTCATATGTGTGATTATTTAGCTAGTAGAAAATATTTAAATATTAAATTTGATTCTAATAATGATATTATATTATAATTTTAGTTGTCAACAAAAATAGGTTGACACGTATTTATTTTTAGTATATAATCTTATTGAAATGAAAGGAAGTGTTAAAATGGCAGTTAAATTAAGATTAAAAAGAATGGGAAGTAAAAAGAAACCAGTATATCGTATTGTTGCTATTGATTCACATACAAAAAGAGATGGTGAATATATTGAACTTGTTGGTACTTATAATCCCCTAACAGAACCAAAAACTGTAAAAATTGATGAAACAATAGCTTTAAAATGGTTAAGTAATGGAGCTATTCCAAGCGATACAGTTCGTAATTTATTAAGCGAAGCTGGTATTATGAAAAAATTCCATGAATCAAAGAAAGGCAACTAATATGGATTATGTTGCTTTAACAGATAAACTTGTCAAGTCTTTGGTTTTAGAACCAGATATGGTAACTGTTAAAGAATTTAAAACAGATTCCGAAAACAAAGTCGTGATTGAAGTTTTGGTTAGTAATCAAGATTTACCAAGAGTAATTGGTAAAGGTGGTCGTACCATTAATGCTATTCGTACAATTGTAGCTGCAAGTAGTAGTTTACACGATCATAAATATGTCCAAATTAATGTGGAAGGCTTTTAAACTAGTTTTACTAGTTTTTTTAATATAAAAATATCTTGACTTTCTAGTTAACTGGAATGTTATCCTTGATATGAAAGGAGAATTTGACATTTTAGCTTAAATATTATATAATTTACCTAATTTTAGGGGGTAGTTATGTATCGAATAGGTGAATTTGCTATTTTAACTGGGGTTAGCGTTAAGACTCTTCGTTATTATGATTATATTAATTTACTGAAACCTTCAAAGATTGATCAATATACAAATTATCGATATTATACTAATGAAGAATTAACAAAGTTTCAAAAAATTGAATATTTAAAGAAATTAGGTTTTACCTTAGAAGAAATAAAAGCTAATTTAGCAAATCTTACACCACATTGTATAGAACAAAAAAAGGAAGAATTAAAAGCTAAAAGAGATTTAATTATGACCCAAATTGCAGAACTAGATCTTTTAAAAGAAAGTCTAATTCAAAATAAATCGAAAGTATTAAGTAAACGTTAATAAATGTCAATAAAAAAATGGATAGAAAAAAAAGAATAGAAGAGTTAGAAAATTTAAGACAGAATTATTTAGCTTTGAGGGAATTTGTTATTTATTATAAAAATGCTTTGGAATATAATGAAAACCTTCAAAATAGCCAAATAGAACATGAAAAAGAAAATGTTAAAGTTAAAAAATTAGTTTTAACAAAGCCATTTTATGGCAAAAACTTAGTAGTTGATTAGTCAAATAAATAATCATAGTATTAAAGGGAATAATAGTTGTTCTCTTTTTGTTTATTTATAAAATTTATAAATATATATAAGAGTATAGCGTAAAAATTAATTTATTGTTATAAATAAACACTTTTAATTATTCTCTTTATTTATTTTTAAAAATATAATATAATTATATCTAAGGAGTTAAAAAATGAATGCAGAAATGATAAATGAACGTGATTTAATTACAATGAAATTATTGTATTATTTTATCACGATAAAAAATTATAACCCTATTATTGTGCAAGGGGCTAAAAATGAAATATGGCTTGAAAATTTAGAAGAAGATGTGAAAATTGTTCGAATTGTTAACAATTATATTCACAATAACGAACAAATGGAATTTGATATTTTTAAAACTAAAAGATTAGTTAATAAAATTAAGAAAAAAACGTTTTCTTTTAAAATGCAAGTTTTAAATATATTTACAGATCTTGGGGAAAATGTTAATTTTCAAAAAATAAGTACTGATGATAAAATATATAAATATATTAATGTCAAAGAAGAAGAGGATATTTTAAATAATAGTATTATTCAAAGTAATTTTAGTGATTTAAAGAATAATTTTCAATTTAATGAAAATGGTTTTAATTTATTTTTAAAAATTACTAATGAAATTAATCAAAAAAATAGACAAGAAGCTATTAAAAATGGAGATATATTTGAACCAAAAAAGATAATTGTAACTTATGTTTTAATAGGTATTTTAGTGTTTATTTATTTATTTGGTTTAATTACTAAAACTGATTTAATTCAACCATTTGCTGTTTATGGTCCATATATTCGATACTATAATGAATATTATCGACTTATAACAGGTACCTTTTTGCATGGAGGTATTCTGCATTTGCTTAGTAACTGTTATGCTTTATATATAATTGGTTCGCAAATTGAAGGTTTTTATGGTAAAAAGAAATTTTTACTTATTTACTTTTATAGTGCCATTATGGGAAGTTTATTAAGTATTACTTTATCAGATTATGCCTCAGTTGGAGCCAGTGGAGCTATCTTTGGTTTAATGGGAAGTTTATTATACTTTGGGTATTACTATCGTGTTTATCTTGGAAGTACTTGGAAAAGTAATATATTACCGGTCATTGTTTTAAATATTGTTTTAAGTTTTATGGTTCCGGGAATTGACTATTTTGGACATATTGGTGGCTTAATTGGAGGAATTCTGATGAGCATGGCAGTTGGACTTAAATATAAAGATAATAAGCGTGATCAAATTAATGGTATTATTCTATCAATTATCTTTTTTGTCTTCTTAGTTTATTTAGGAATATTTTTAAAATAGAAGAAGTTTCATACTTCTTTTTTTTATCTCATAAAGTTTAAAGAGGTGTATATGAGATTTTTGAAAAATTTAATGGTAATGCTCCTTCTTTTGACGCTTGCAAATCCAATTTTTGTTCAGGCTGAAGAGAGTTTAATTCCAAATGCTAAAAGTGGACTTTTAATGGAAGCATCAACGGGGACAATTATTTGTGAGAAGAATATTCATGAAAAAGTAAGTGTGGCTTCAATGACTAAAATGATGGGGATGATTTTAATAATGGAAGCCTTAGAAGATGGTAGTATTAGTTTGGAAGAAAAAGTTACGGTTAGTAAAAATGCTAGTGGTATGGGTGGATCCCAAATTTGGCTTGAAGAAGGCGAGCAAATAACGGTTTTGGATTTAATTAAAGGAATTATGATGGCTAGTGCTAATGATGGTATTGTTTGTATGGCTGAACGAATTGCCGGAACTGAGGCTGATTTTGTGAAAATGATGAATGATAAAGCCAAAGAATTAGGACTTAAAAATACTAATTTTGTAAATCCAACGGGACTTGATGAAGAAAATCATTATTCAAGTGCTTATGATATGGCAATTATTGCTCGTGAGTTAATTAAACATGAAGAAATATTTAACTATACAAGTATTTATGAAGATTATTTAAGAAAAGGAACAAATCGTGAATATTGGCTTGTTAATACTAATAAAGTCGTGTTTATATTTTGCAATAAAATCAATTATTGTTAAACGTAAATACAATTAGACTTGTATTTATATTTTGCAATAGTTTTATATGTTTGTACGAATAGTG
>CALVOW010000018.1 GCA_944350445.1 uncultured Bacilli bacterium
TTATTGGTAATTACTTTTTTATACCCATTAGTAGAAGAAGGCTTACTAGAATTAGAACTATCTTTATCGTTATTATTTTTTAATCTTTCAATTTCAAGTAATAATTCTTGAACTTTTTTATTTGCCTTTTCTAGTTCTTTTGTAAGTTTCCTGTTATTTTCATTTAATTCAGATATTGTTAATGACATATTAAAGATAGTACTATTTGCTTTATCTAACTTTTTATTTAATTCTTCAAATTGTTTATAAAAATCATTTACATATCCTTTTGTTGTCATATCAAATACCTACCTTTGTTTTTATTATAAACAAAATATGTTTTAATTAACAGTCTATTATTTTCTTTTATCTTCTGGTAAAATAGTAATAAAAAAGATAGATTTGACTTTTATTTAGTCTTTTCTATCTGAACTGTAACTTTATCTTTACATAAAAGTGTCTATTCACTTTTTTTTTAGTTCATTTTGTTTTATAATGAATTTAGAGTAAGAGGATTATATGAAAGAGTTAGATTTAAGTAGTATGATTAGTTTGGGTTGTAAAGTGTTTGATATTATAGAAAAAGAATATAAAGTTTTTTTTAAAAAAGATAAACTTTCCTATCTTTTAAATTTTGATTTAAAAAAATTATTTAAAGTAATAAATAAAGAAGATTTTTTTGGTATATATTTTGAAGGGGATACTTATTATTTAAATCGGAATTTAGAAAAAGAAATAGAAGCCTTATCAGATTCTTTTGATTTAAGTAGTTATTTAAAAAGTACAAGCTTAGAAGAAATATTTCAAGAACTTATAATTTTTTTAGTTTTAAATTTATTTTGTGGAGAAATTAATCCTTTAAAAATGGGACTAATGGAAGTTGAATGTCAAAAAATCAGTGAAAAATATAATATCAAAAATTCCCCTTTTTTAAAGGGAAAAGAAATGGAAATTGCTAAGATTATGTTGGAATCAATCTTAAAAGATCTTCCCTTTAATATTATCTTTTTAGATAATGATACGGAGATTTTTTATTATTTATCCGAGGAAAAAGGCATAAAAATTGCCAAAATGTATTATGATGTTTCTTGTCTTATGAAAGAAAAATATAAAAAACTTGCTAGTAATTTTTCGTTAAAAGATTTTTTAAATTTTTATGATGCCCTAGATTACAGTGATGTCTTAGATTTTGTTTATGATTTTATTAATATGAAGATTAGGTAACTAGTCTTTTTTTTTTAAAATATCATATTATTTAGTGGTGATATTTTGAAATTTAATATTAGTGATTCTTTAAAACAAAAAATTTTATTTTTAATCATTCCCCTTAGTTTAGGTTTTTTATCTTTTTTATTAACTAAAGAGGGAATCTCTTATTATAGTAATTATTTAATTAAACCTGCCTTTGCTCCACCTAGTTTTTTATTTTTTATTGTCTGGACAATTCTTTATACTTTAATGGGTATATCTAGTTATATTATTTATGACTCAATGTCATGTCATAAAGCAAATTGCTTAATTTTATACGGGATTAATTTATTTTTCTTATTTTTATGGCCACTTATTTTTTTCAATTTAAAAGCTTTGTTATTTGCCTTTATTTTCATTTTATTTTTAGATATTGTTGTAATTTTAATGATTTATTGTTTTTATGGAATATCCAAAAAAGCGGCTATTCTCCAAATTCCTTATTTTCTCTGGTTGTTGTTTGCTAGTGTTTTAAATTTTAGTGTTTATTTTTTAAATAGATAGTTTATAATAATATTCATAAGGAGGGACTTATGAATATTATTTTTCATATTGATGTAAATAATGCTTTTCTATCTTGGAGTGCTATTAATTTACTTCAAGATGGTTATCCAGAGGATATTCGCGAAATTCCTAGTGTAATAGCCGGCGATGAGTCAAAACGGCATGGGATAGTATTGGCTAAAAGTAATATAAGTAAAAAATATGGTATTAAAACAGCCGAAACCCTTCATAGTGCACGACAAAAATGTAAAAATTTACAAATATTTCCTCCTAATTATGCCTTTTATAAAAAAATGTCTGATCGTTTGTATGAGTATTATTTAACTTATACACCAGATGTTGAAAGATATTCAATTGATGAATGTTTCCTAGATTTAACCAATACCAATTATTTATATGATGATGTCTTAATATTAGCTTATAAGATGAAAGAAGAAATTAAAGAAAAGTTTGGGTTTACAGTTAATATTGGAATTGGTAATAATAAATTATGTGCTAAAATGGCAGGAGATTTTTCCAAACCCGATAAAGTTCATACGTTGTTTTCAAATGAAATTAAAGAAAAAATGTGGCCTTTACCAATAGAAGACTTGCTTTATGTTGGAAAAAGTAGTAGTCGGGAACTTAGAAAATTAAATATTAAAACGATAGGAGATTTAGCTAATTTTTCTTTGCCAATTTTAAAAAAACATTTTAAAAATAATGCCACTTTTATGATTCAATATGCTAATGGAATTGATTCGGCAAGAGTAATAAGTAAATCAGCTAAAAATAAATCAATTAGCTTTTCGGAAACTTTAGAATTTGATACTAATGATAAAGATTTTTTAAAAAAGAAAATACTTTTAATGTGTGAAAAAATTGGTTTTAAACTTCGGGAAGAAAAATTATATGCAAGAACGATTGCTATTTTTGTTAAAACTGATGTTTTTATGTCTTATTCTCATCAGAAAAAATTACTTAATGAAACCAATAATACGATGGAATTATATAATAATGCCTTAACGATGTTAGATGATATAATAGCTAATCGCTTAGTTCGCTTAATTGGCGTTAGAGTTAGTGATTTAGTTAATTTTAAAAGTGATCAAATTTCTTTATTTTCCAAAGTTGATAACCAAAAAGAAGATAAAATTCAAGAAGTTATGGATGATATTAATTTAAAATATAAAGATTTAAAGATTATGCCAGCTATTTTTTATAAAGATAAGAAAAAGTAAAGAAATACTATAAAGAAAGTGTAAATCATCTTTCTTTTTTTGCATATTTTTTATATGATATTTTTAGGTGATTTTATGAAATATGCTTTAATATTTAGGAAATTAATAGTTAATAATATAGCTTATTACCAAGCAATTAATAAAGTAAGTGGGATAGAAATAGAAGATAATAGATTACATGTTACCTCAGGTATTTATGAAAATCAAGATATATCATCTATGTTTAGTAATGATTTTTTGGTTTATTTTGAAATTGCCGAAGATACTTATCAAAATATAAATGTTGATAAAACTTTATTTTTCAAAAAAGTTAAAAATCAAATTTTACCTTTAAATGATTTTCAAGAAGAAAATAGTGTTTTAATGGCTTTTTATAAAAAATTTCATGATTTTCGCTTAATACCTGACTATGATTTAAATGCTTTGATAGAAAGATCAAAAGTTATGCTAAATAAAAAAATTATTGGTCAAGATAAAGCAATTTCCAAAATTTTAAAGAAAATTTATAATAATCAAATGTTTTTTCAAAGTGATTTAGATTATAATGATATTCTTCGTGGAAAAAGTAATATTTTAGTATTAGGTCCATTTGGAACTGGTAAATCAACTATTAAAGATATTTTAATGGAAACCCTTGATCCCATTCCTGTTGTTTCTTATTCCCTAACAGGAAATTATCAAATAGATATTACAGAAATTATTAGAAAATTATATATGGTAAGTGATGGTAATTTATTTTTAGCTGAACATGGAATTGTTATCTTTGATGGTATTAGTTCAATGAATTCTAAATATATAGATACAGATACGGAATCATTAAATGTTTATTTAAAAACATTAGAGCAAATAACAAAAACTAAAATGATATATATGAGTAGTGAAGATAATAATCATCTATCTTTTGATTATTCAAAGATTACTAATATTTGTATGATTGATAATGATTATGATTATGATAGTGTTCACAAAGAAGATTGTTTTTACACAAGAATTAATGAGGAAAGTTTAGAAGAACTTGGTTTAAATTATGATTTTTTAAGAGAACAATTTGATGGAGAAATTGTTTTTATGGAAGAAATGACTAATGAATTAGCTTTAAAAATTTTAAAAAACAAAGATGTATCACCTTTATATGCAATTAAAAGAGTTTTAGAATTACAAGGAAAAAAAGTTCGCGTTAGTAAAAATTTTGTTTCCAAATTAATAAATTATGGTTTAAATTCTGAAGATGGTTTCACAGGTATTATAAGACTCTTAAAATCAATACTTCAAAATAAAAATTTAAATAATAGTGTTATTTACTTTCAAGAAGAAGATTTTCAAAAAGTAAATATTGGAACTATTTTAGCTCTAGATGAAGATGAGGAATATTTACCATCTAAAAATGTTAATAGTTCTTCAAAATATGATTTAAAAGTTAATGTTAAAAAGGGAACAATTAATAATTTAACGGTTTTAGATACGGTTTTAAAAATAAAGGAAAATATAAAAGGGCAAGATGAACAAATATTTTTCTTTGTTAATGCTTTCTATGAACATATTATGGCTCGTTATAAAGGATTTACTAATCACGAGTTAAATCAATTAAAATCAAATGTTTTGCTAATTGGTCCAACAGGCGTTGGAAAAACGGCAATTGTTTCGAATTTAGCGAGAATCTTTAATTTGCCATTTCAAAGAGCTATTGCCCCAAGATATTCACAAAGTGGTTATGTTGGAGCCAATGTTGATTCCATCTTAAATGATTTAGTTGAGGCAGCTGGTGGTGATATAAAAAAAGCGGAACAAGGAATTTTATATATCGATGAAGTTGATAAAATAAGTGCCACTCATGATAAAGTAGATATGGGACTTGGCGTTCAACATGAACTATTAACTTTAATTGAAGGTGATAAAAGAACGATTAAAATTGCTGATATGTTTAATCCTGAGTTAACTTTTGATACTTCTAATTTATTTGTGGTGGCAACGGGAGCTTTCGATGGGTTAGATAAAATTATCAAACAAAGAGTAAAAAAAGAATTAGGAGCGGATAAAATAGGTTTTACGAACGAAAAAAATGTGGTTAGTTCTTCGAAAATTACTAGTGATGACTTGTATCAATATGGTTTTGATAGACAATTTGTAGCGAGATTTCCCAATCGGATTAGGTTAAATAATTTAAATGAAGATATATTTTATCAAATTGTAAATGACTCTAAGGATGGTTATATTAAATTAGTACTTAAATCTTATCAAAAAAGTGGCGTTGTTGTTTCTTTAAGCGAAGGATTTAAAAGAATGTTAGCCAAAAAAGCTTTTGAGAAAAAAGAAGGTGCTAGAGCTATCAAAGGTGTTTTTGAAGATATAAAAGCAGTAATTGATTACACCATTCAAACACAAAATATTTCTGAGGTTATTTTAGATGAAGATAGTTTCGAAGAACCTAAAAATATTACTTTTGTCAAGAAAAGAAAATAGAAAAAAACTATTTTTTTTTAATAATTTATGATACAATATCTTTAAGAATAGGGTGATTTAATGAATAAAAAAACAATTTTATTTTTAATTAATGGCTTTGGAGTTGAAAAGAAAGAATCATATCCAATTTATGATGAGAAACTTATGCCAACTTTTGATGAACTTTCTAAAAAATATTTATTTGTTAATGATATGGTTATTTCGAAAGTAAGTAATTACTACGATGCTTATCGTAATGCTAGTTTGGATGTCAATGAACTTTATAATTATACTATTATTGATTCTAGTATTGCTACTAAAACATTTACAACTAATAAAGTATTAACTGAACTTCAGAAAGTACATAATGAAAAAAAATCTAATTTACATATTTTTTGTTTAGTAGATACTAGTTTAAAAATAGTTTCCCATTTAAAAGAAGCTTTAAAAATTTTAAATCCTAATAAAGATAAAAAGATTTTTTTACATTTGATTATTTCTAGTTCTAGTATTGAAGATTATAAAGATTTAGTGGAAGTTTTTAGTCATATTAATATCGAGCTTGCTGATTATGCTTCTATTGGTTTTATTATGGGCTTATCGGCAATCGACAATAATGCTAAACAAGTTGACTTAAATTTCTTTTTTAAGATGTTTATTACTAAGGTAGGAGAAAAATGGCAATCATTTACGCAACGCTTTGATGTTTTATATGCCGTAAAAACACCTCCACGTGATACCAAACCTTTTATTGTTAATTCTAATTTTGAATTTAGTAAAGATGATATTTTCTTCTTTTTTAACTATGATACAATCAATTTAGAAAATTTCATTGATACTTTAAGTAATATTTCTTTTGGTGAAGAAAAAAATAGTTTTTCATATTATTCTTTATTTTCAGTTATATCTAAGCTATCTATTCCCTTTATGTTTGAGACAAGTGTAGCTAAAAACTGTTTAGTCTCTAATTTAGAAAAAATTAAGGCAACTGGCTTAATTCTTTGTAAAAAAGAAAAAGTGGGAATAATTAATTATTTTTGTAATGGTCTTGTAAATAGTGCCACTAAGACTTTAACTTTTATTGATATTGATCCTTATATAAATAATCCTAAAGCTTTGGTAGAACTTATTAATAAAGTTACAAATGAATTTATTATTTTAAATTTTGAACTTGATGAATGTAAGACAACTATAGAACTTAAGGAATTATTAAAAATGCTTGATAATAATATTAAAGCTTTAGAAGAAAATCGAAATGGTAGTAAATATACTTTAATTGTTTCATCTTTATATGGTATGAATAAAACTTTAACTACTGAAAAAGATAATCCTTGTCAAGTTATATTTACGGGAAAAGTTCCTTTCTTATATATTGATGATTTTATTACTAAGAAAAATTATTTAGTAGCTCCAGGGACTATTAATGATCTTTTTAAAACCGCTTATAAAAGTATTAATAAAGATTATAAAGGAGATTCACTGGTTGAAAAGAAAAATGGTTTATATAAATTATTTTTTAAATAATTATTTCGTTAAAAAAACAAAATAATTATTTTTTTTATGTTCTTTTAAGACAAGAAAAAGTAAAGAAAAAATGTCAAGAAATTTGTCAAATAATGTTTTTTCTTTGTCTAGCAATTGACTTCTTAAAAAATTCTTTGTATATTTAAAATGAGTCCATTGATAATAATTTTAAAAAAATTTAAATTGTTGTTTTTGTATTTAACTCACTTTATAAATACAAAAGAATAATGGAGGTGATTGTATCTTTCGTTATTCATTTATTCTTTTAGAATAAATTACTTTATTTGTAAAAATAAAGTTGGAATAAGAAAGATTATCATTTAGACACATTTTATATGTGTGAAACTGTTAAGTATTTCTATTTAACAGTTTTTTTAGTTAACATTATTTTTACATATTTATAATTTCTTAATTTTTAAATATATTGAATTATGTTTTATATTTTTGTATAATTTAGTTATTGAGTATAAGGAGTATTATATGAAAAAAAGGGAAAAAGTTAAAAAAAGAAAGAAAAGAAAAATAATTAAAGCTCCTCGCGTTCAAACAATTTTTTGTCTGGTTAGTTTAGCATTTATTTTAGGTTGTTGTGTTTTTTATGGTATTAGATTGGTAAAATATTATAAAATTTATAATCCTAAACTAGAAACAGGGGAAGTATTAGAAAATTTGGCTTCTAATATTATTTCAACTTCGCAAATTGTTTATGAAGGTGATGGACTTTATCTTAACAATGGAAATTATATATATAAAGGAGAAAATGTTAATAACTATATTTTAATAAATAATTTATTATTTAGAATTATTCGGATTAATTCTGATCGAACTATTGAAGTAGTATTAGATGAGTATATAAATGAAATGCCTTATGGTGAGTTTGTAACTTTTTCTGAATCAGAAATTATTGAATACTTAGAAGAGAAATTTTTGCCTATTTTTGATTCCGATATTTTAGCAAATACTAGTATTTGTAATGATGTAATTACTAATGTAAGTGAAATTACTTGTCAAGACATTGATAATAATCATTCCGTTAGAATTCTTGGTATTACAGATTTTTTAAATAGTATTGAAAGTGAAAAAAGTTATTTAGTAAATGATACAGAAAATTTTTGGTTATATAATCAAAGTGAAGATAGTGTTTGGCATACAAGTACTTTAAATATTACAAGTGGTGATCCAAGTGATTTTTATGGAATTAGGCCAGTTCTTACTTTGAAAAATTCAACAGCTTTAATAAGTGGTGATGGAAGTAGTAATAATCCTTATCAAATTAAAAAAAGTTCTTCAGAAATTAAAGTTGGTACTTATCTTGATTTAAATGACGATATTTATATTGTTTATGAAGTTGGAGATGATTATTTAAAGGTTGCTAGTAATAAAGTTTTAAAAGATAGAAGAATTTTTGATGAAAGTTCTAATGAATATGCAAATTCTTCCTTAAAAGAATATTTAGAAAGTACTTATTTAGATAGTTTATCTTATCAAGCTTTATTAAAAGAAGTAGATTTTCAAGATGTTTCTTCGAAGGTTGGACTTTTAAGTTTAGATGATTTAAAATTTAATAGTTCATTAGAAAATTACTTTTTATTAGATAGAAGTGATGATAATATTTATCTTTACAATTCTTCTTTAATTACAAGTTCTATATCTACAAGAAGAAATGTCAGACCTTGTTTAGGGCTTGTCAAAGATTTAAAAATAATTAGTGGAAATGGTAGTAAATTGGCACCATTTATTGTGGAGGTTCCTAATGCGTAAGACAACAATTTTCTTTATTGTGGTAGATATTTTCGTAGTTTTTTGCTTTGTTCTTTTTTATGGACCTTATGAAGAATTTCGAAATGTTATTGTTAATACTGCTATGGTTACTAAATCGCATCAATATATTGCTTATACTTTTTATAGTGAAGAAACAGTTCAAAGTATTCTTGATTTAAATAAATTTATTCCGGTAACGGAAGAAATTGATTTAGATGATATCGTAATTGATACTAGTGAAAAAGATAGTTATGACAATGAATATGATGAGGCTATTTTAACTAGGGAAGATGGAAATGAAGATTATAAATATTTAAAAGTAAAGGTTGGAAAATACAATGCTCATTTAGTAGCTATATATCATCCTGAAGATGTTCGGTTAATTACTAGTAAATCTTTTAATACTGGTAGTGGTCAAGAAACAGTTTTAAATATGTGCAAAAGATATGGTGGTTTAGTTTGTATTAATGGTGGTGGATTTCAAGATCCTGATGGTTGGGGTAGTGATATTCCGCTGGGTTATGTTATTAAAGATGGCGAGGTTATTTGGGCTCCTGATAATACTAAACAAAACATTATCGGTTTAACCTATGATAATAAATTATTACTTGTAAATGCAACTGGTGAAGAGGCAGTTGAGATGGGAATGCGTGATGGGCTTCAATTTGGACCTTTCTTAATTGTTAATGGAGAAAGCATTAAATACACGTCATCAGCCGGAGGTTATGATAGGGCTGCCAGAGTTGCAATTGCCCAAAGAAAAGATGGAGTTATTCTCTTCTTAGCTACCGAAGGAACTCATGGGGCTGGTCCTACTATGAAAGAGGTAGTTGATACCTTAGAATTATATGGAGCTTATAATGCAGCTAATTTAGATGGAGGAACATCTTCTCAAATGGTAATTAATGGTAAACTTGTTAATAATCCAAAAAATGTCTTTGGTCAATCGGTTACTGGTGGCAGAAGAGTTGTAACGGGATTTGGATTAATTAAATCAGATGATTGATAAAAATAAAGAAAAGAGTTACTCACTTTTTTGGTGGTAACTCTTATAAAATTTATTAAAGACGAGATTTTGGTGTCATAATTTTGACAAAATCTTAAGAATATGCTATAATATAGCCACTTTGGTTAACTATGAGGATAGGAGGATTTTATGGTTGATATAATGAAATATAATGAATTAAAATTAACTGAATTAAAAGAAAAGATAAAAGATTGTAATGGTGCTTATCGACTTTTTTGTATTGATGTTGATGATGTTTTGTTTGATATAATTCCCGTCATGCAAAAAGTATTAGCATCGATTGATTACCGAGCAACTAATAAATATCGTGAGGAAATATCTAAAGAAACATCAGAAGATGCAAAAGCGGAATTTAAAAAATCTTATCTTATTTTAGATGCTATTTTAGAAGAACATAAATGTATTATTGAAAATGATGAAGGTAAAAAAGAAAAGTTAGATTTTTCCAAACCTTTAATTGATTATGAAAAATTTTATGTTGATGAGAATCTTTTTCCGTTAGCAATTGAATTTATTAAGTTTATGATACTAAATAAAAGCAAAAATGATTTTTTTATCTTTGTATCACATCGCAATCCAGTAAGAGAAGCTATTATTAAAACTCGAAGACTTTATGAATTAGTGCCAGAAATTGATGGTATTATTACTCCACCTTTTCATGAAGAAATTGGGGCTGAGCAAATGAGTAATAAAGGACTTTTTGTAATGCAAATTTTAGAATTGGATAATTTGGATAATTGTATTTTAATTGACAACAGTAAAAGTAATGGTATAAGATGGCGAAAATTAGGAGGTTACGATATTCGTTTTTTACCAGAAGGTTTTCAGGCATATCATACCTTAACTGATCATATGTCAAAAATAACCAAACTAGATCCATTTATGATTCAATTTTGTATATCTTATATAAAATATGCAAGACTTCATCCAGAATATCCTGATGAGATTCACCAATTAGAAAAAACAAAAAAACTTGTTAAATAAATATTATTAAAGGGGTTTTAGTTTAATGTTTAATAGATATTTAAATAAATTGTTTTGGCAATATAAAAATGCTCTTGGAAATAAGGAATTAAGTTTTAATGATGAAAAAACCAAACAAGCTTTTTTGAAGTGGATTAAAGAATTGAAATTTAAATTAGAACTATATCGTTTATTTTTAAAAAAATATGCAATTATTAATTCTAAAAAGACCGTTTTAGAATTAGACAAAGGCCCTTTTGATACAATTTTAAAAGATGAATTTATGATATTATCAACACAATATGCAAGTATTTTTGATGAAAGCGATACAGCCATAATTATTAATGGAATCATGAATTTATCTGATAAAATACCAAAAGTTCAAGCTATAAATTCATCACGAGGAATAATTACTTCTAATATTTCTTATTTTCTAACCCAAAATCCTTACGATCCGAAAAAAACATCTTTAAAATTAGTTGATATTTATAATCATAAATACAATGTTTGTCTAGGTTTTTTTGGAAATATTAAGGATCAAGATAGAGAAAAGAAAATAGAAGATTTAAAAACTTTTCAAAAACAAGTAAATGGAAACTATGAAGATACAGTTCAAAATGATGTTTATATGGGTTTAGTTTATACAAATGAGAATTTTAAAAAGACGATTTAAGCGTCTTTTTTTTAATAATATATATTTGTATTAGATGAATATGGGGGATATGGATAAGGCATTGATTGTGGTGGGAAATAAACTGGTATTGGACCTTGTTGATAATTTGGTCTACCAAGTAAATAACCGCCAACTCCACCTAAAAGAAATGGTGCTAAAAATCCGCCTCCAAAGAACCTGTCTCCATCTTGATAGTAAGTGGTCGTAGTAGTTGGACTACTTCGATAATAATTTCCTGGTTTATAATAACGATTTTGTGGTATATTATAATTAGTATACATAAAATACTCCTTTCCAAGATATTTTATGTTAGAAAGAAAGGAATGTTAAAAATGGAGAGAATACAAAAATTAAGTGAAATAATTGTTAATCATAGTATTAAAGTAAAAGAAAATGAGAAGGTTTTGATTACTTATCAATCAAATAAATCAATGCCACTTGTTCGGGCTTTGGTTGAGGACATATTAAAACATAAAGGAATTCCTACGATTAAATATATTGATCCAGAAATTTCTAATATAATAAAGGAAAATTTAAATGAATCCATTATTGAAAATAAAAAAAATACTTTAAAATTTGAAGTAGAAGAATATGATTCATTTATTCAAATTAAATATACAATTAGTGATTATTATGATCGGTTAGTTGATCAAGAATTAAATAATAAATTAAAAAAGGCTTTAAGTAAATATAAAGATATTCAAGTTAATAAGAAAAAATGGGTTCTTTTAAATTATCCTAGTATAGTTGATGCTTATAAAGCCAAAATGTCATATAATAAATTTTATAATTTTGCTTTTGATACCATGACTGTTGATTATGATAAAATGTATCAAGATATGTTACCACTTAAAAAATTAATGGAAAAAACTGATAAAGTTCATATTAAAGGTGAAAAAACTGATCTTACATTTAGTATCAAAGGCCTTCCAGCAATTATTTGTGCTGGTGAATCAAATATTCCTGATGGTGAAGTATTTACGGCACCTGTTAAAAACAGTGTTAACGGAACAATAACTTTTAATACGAATTCTCCTTACGATGGCTATATTTTTGAAAACGTTTCTTTAACATTTAAAGATGGAAAAATAATTGATGCGACTTGTAAAAATAATTCGGAAAAATTAAATCAAATTTTAAATACTGATGAAGGAAGTCGTTATGTAGGAGAATTTTCCTTGGGTCTAAATCCTAAGATTTTAAATCCAATTGGCGATATTTTGTATGATGAAAAAATCTTTGGTAGTATTCATTTTACGCCCGGAGCAGCTTACAAGGAGTGTTTTAATGGGAATAGTTCAGATATTCACTGGGATATGGTTTTAATTCAAAGAAAAGACTATGGTGGTGGAGAAATATATTTTGATGATAAATTAATTCGTAAGGATGGAGAATTTGTTTTAGATGAACTTAAAAATTTAAATTATAAATAATTAATTTAAATTTTTTTTATATTAAAAATAGATTTTACTTGTCACATATTAATTGTTATTCTTATTTTTTTGTGTTATATTAATTTAGAAGGTGAAATATGCAAGAATATTTTAAAAAAGCCATTGACCTAGCTAGAGTAGGAGTTAAAAATAAAGAAGGAGGACCATTTGGCGCAGTTGTTGTTAAAGATGGTCAAATTATTGGATTTGGAAACAATAAAGTTTTAAAAGAAAATGATCCAACATCTCACGCGGAAATTGTAGCTATTCGTGATGCTTGTAAAAGAATTAATAGTTATAATTTAGAAGGAGCAAAAATTTATTCAACTAGCGAACCTTGTCCCATGTGTTTGTCAGCCATTATTTGGGCTAATATAAAAGAAGTTTATTTTGTAACGACAAGAGAAGAAGTAGGTAGTATTGGTTTTCGTGATGATTTAATTTATAACTATTTAGAAGGGAAAAAGAAAGACATTCTAAATTTGCAAAAAGTAGAAAACTTTGAATGTGAAAAATTATTGCTTGATTATAAAAATACGATTTATTAAATAAATTATTGATATTTAAGGAGGAGTATGGAAAAACTAGTTTTAAAGAAAAATAATGATAATTTATTAAAAGTTAATTATGCTAATGCCCTAAAAGATGAAGCTTTTTTTGAATTAGTTAATTCACTTCCAATAGATTCTAGTATTAAAATGAAATATACTTCTCGTTTAGAAGAAGCAGCTTTAGAGTTTAAAAATTGTAAGAATTGTAAGACATTACTTAGTTGTAAAAATTTCATGAAAGGTTTTTGTTTAACACCCAAAGTTTTAAATGACTCTTTAACTTTTTCTTATCAAAAATGCGCTTTAAAAGCGGCATGTGATTTAAAAAATGAATATTTAAAAAATGTTTATTTTTACCAAATACCAAATTCTATTCAAGAAGCGAGTTTTAAAAATATTTATAAAGATGATGCTAGTAGACTTGAAATTATTAAAAAAATAAAGTCTTTTTATGATGATTATAAGAAAGGAATTGAGTCAAAAGGCATATATTTAAATGGCAATTTTGGATCAGGGAAATCCTATTTAATTGGGGCTTTATTTAATGAACTTGCTAAATTTAATTTTCAAAGTGCTATTATTTATTTTCCAGAATTTTTAAGAAGTTTAAAAGCAAGTTTTAAAAATTCTTCGGAATCAGATGAAAAATTTGAAATGATTAAAAAAATGCCACTTTTATTAATTGATGATATAGGAGCTGAAAAATTAACCGATTGGGCTCGCGATGAAATACTTGGTAGTATTTTACAATATCGAATGGATTTTAAATTACCAACTTTTTTTACTTCTAATTTAACTATTCAAGAATTAGAAAATCACTTACAAATAACTAATTCAACAGCTGACAAAATAAAAGCTAGACGAATTATTGAAAGAATTAAATTTTTAAGTTTAGAAGTAACATTAATTGGTGTTAATAGAAGGAGCGAATAATATGAATAAGAGTAATTTATTAAGAATAAAAGGAATAATAGAAACATCAAAAAATATAGAGCAGTGTATGGAATCTTTAAATCTTGATACTTACTCTTCTTTTATATGTTTTTATTGTTTATTAGATGAAGGTATATTTTCTTATGAACCAGAGGAAGATTATGAATTTTTAATTAAAACAGTTTTTTATCTACAAATTTTATATCAAAAATTAAGTCCTAGTAAAAAGAAACTTTATCGTCAAAAATTACAAAAAATGCGAAAACTCTATAAAGATTATATTAGTTTTGTTGATTCTTATAATAAAGAATATTATAAAAAAGTTTTTCTTTGTTTAGAAAACTTACTTAACAATAAGAAAAAAGTAATTGAAGAAATTCAAAGTGAAGATAATTTATATGAACTTTTATATGAGGTTATATTTTCTTTAAAAAGCTTAGAATATTTAGATGTTTTAATTGAGAAAATTCCCAATATTGTTAATTCAAAGCAAGATGAAATACCTATTTTTTTAAAAGTTTTAGAAGCTTATTTGAATGATGTTAAAATGGAAAAAGTAGAAAATAAAAATTCTTATTATAGTCGGGTTTTAAATAAGTTTCTTCATGAAGAAACATTTGATTTAACAAATCAAATGCGAGATATTATATTAAATAATTTAAATGATTTTTTAAGTGGTTATAAAAATATTTCTAAAGAAGATTTAGAAATGATTAAAAATATCATTGCTCATATAAAAAAACAATGTGCTATAGATAATTATAATATTGACAAATCAGAATATGTTTTATCAAAAAGAGATTTGCATTCTTTGGAAAAATTTAATAAAATGGTCGATAAAAGGGTATTTTTAAAAGAATATATAATAACAATTGATGATAGTAATTCTCAGGTTTTAGATGATGGTATTTCGATTTTTAAACTTGAAAATGGAAATATATTATTTAAAGTTCATATAGCTGATCCATTGGCAATATTTCCTTATAAATCAGATGTTATTAAAGATGCTAAAAATAGGACAACAACTATTTATAAACAAGATGAACCAATTCAAATGTTACCGAGTATTTTGGGTAGTAATAAATTATCTTTAATGGAAGATAGAAAAAGATTGGCTAAATCTTTTTGTTTTGAGTATAATCAAGAATCAGGAATTGTTAATTTTTATATTGAAAATACGTTAATTAATGTTAATAAAAGATATACTTATGATGAGGTTAATGAACTTTATAAAAAGGGTGGAACAAATAAATTAGAGAGTGAAATGTTCTTACTTTATGATGAAATTGTTACCTATTTAAAAAAAGTATTTCAAAATGCTAAATTATATGAAGAAATAAAACAAGAAAATATTATTGGTCATCATCAAAAAATGAATAGTTTTTCGGAAAATCTAGTTAGTTATTTTATGATGTTTACTGGGTATATGACAGCTAAGTATTTTTCTGATAATAAATTACCATTTGTCTATCGTTGTCATCAATTTGATCCTAAATGGCAACAGTTATTAGATGAGTATAAAATGCTTTTGGATAGTAAGGAAAGTAAAAAGTTATTAACAGAAATAAAAGCTATGTTTCCAAAATCATATTATTCAAGAGAAAATACTGGTCATATGGGTCTTAAAATACCTTATTATTCGCATATAACAAGTCCATTAAGAAGATTTGCCGATATTTTAAATATGCATGCTTTAAATATTTGTTATTTTCAAATTCCAAGAGATAAAGAACTTTATAAATTAGAACAAGAAATAAATTTAACATGTAGTTATTTGAATATGCAAAGTAATTCCATTGATGAATATTTAGCCAAAATGAAAGTAAAAAAATAAAAATAATTATTATTTAATGCTAATTATTTTAATATAGTAATAATAAGTTTTGAAGTTAATAATTAGTTATAATTATGAGAAATTAGAGAGAATATCTAATTCTTTTTTTGTATATTTTTTCCAAATAAGTTAATAATAAGAATGGTGATAATGTGGAAAAAAAATTATATGATAAATTGGTGATGACTCATAAGCCAAAAGAACATAGGGGACAAAATGCTTTTATTGCTTTTGTAGTTGGTGGAATAATGGGAGTAATTGGTCAACTTTTAGTAGAATTTTATTCTTATTATTTAGGTTTATCAAGTATTGATGCTTCGATTTTCATGATTGTAACCCTTATCTTTTTAGCTAGTTTATTTACAGCTCTTGGCTTTTTTGATAAATGGGTAAAATTTGCTAAATGTGGTCTTATTATTCCCATTACCGGTTTTGCGCATTCAATGACAAGTGCTGCTATTGAGTATAAAAAAGAAGGACTTGTAACTGGACTTGGAGCTAATATGTTTAAATTAGCTGGAACCGTTATTTTATATGGAGTAGTCTCAGCTTATATTTTTGGTTTTATTAGACTTATTATTATGGGAGGTGCTTGATGAGTTTTAAGTATAAAAATGTTTATATAAAAGATGTTTCAACCGTGGTTGGTCCATATGAGAATGAGGGACCACTTGCTAAACGTTTTGATAGGCATTATGATGATATGTATTTTGAAACGGATAGTGTAGAAAGTGCTGAGATTAAAATAATGGAAGATAGTGTTGATTTGGTTTTAAAAAAAGCTAATCTTGAAAAAAGTGATATTGATTTATTTATAGCCGGTGATCTTCAAAATCAAATTGCTGCTAGTTCTTATACAGCTTTAAAAGTTGGACAACCTTTTTTAGGTATTTATAGTGCTTGTGCAACTAATACCGAAGGCTTAATTATTGCCTCTAATTTTCTTGAAAGTAAAACTGTTGATAATGTTATTGTTAGTGTTTCAAGTCATAATATGGTTTCAGAAAAACAATTTCGTAATCCAACCGAATATGGTTCTCCTAAACCATCAACGGCCACCTTTACAGCAACGGGAGGAGCCAGTTGTCTTTTAACTAATAACAAAAGTAAAGTCCGAATTGAAAGTTCAACGATTGGAATACCAGTTGACTATGAGCAAAATGATGCTTTACATATGGGAGCTTGTATGGCCCCAGCCGCAGCTAATACAATTAATAAACATTTAAGTGATTTAGATCGAACAATTGCTGATTATGATTTGATTTTAACCGGGGATTTAGGAGTTTATGGGAAAGAAATATTAATTGATTTTATGAAAACCGAATATGGAATTGATATTAAAGAAAAATATAATGACTGTGGAGTTATGTTGTATGATTTAGAGCATCAAAAAGAAGTTCAAGCCGGTGGATCGGGACCAGTTTGTAGTGCCTTAGTTGTTTATAGTGATATAATTCGAAAACTGGCTAATAAAGAATTAAAAAGAGTTTTATATGTAGCAACGGGAGCTCTTTTTAATCCAACTTTGGTTTTTCAAAAGAAAAATATTTTAAGTATAGCTCATGCTGTTAGTTTGGAGAGTGTTGAATGATATATATATATTCCTTTTTATTTACAGGTTTTGTTTGTTTAATTGGACAATTAATTCTTGATAATACCAAATTAACTCCCGGACACATTACAAGTATCTTTGTAGTTGTTGGATCGGCTCTTGATATTTTTAATATTTATGATTTAATTGTTGCTCATGTTGGAGGTGGTGCCTTAGTACCTATTACTTCGTTTGGACATTTATTAATCCATGGAGGTATGGTAGGAGCTACCGAAAACGGATTTATCGGTCTTGCAATGGGAATGTTTGATCTAACAGCCTCAGGTATTACATCAGCTATTTTCTTTGCCTTTATCTTTTCTTTGTTTTTTAAACCTAGAGATTAATACAAGAGTTTCTTGTATTTTTTTTAAAATTTGTTAAAATAAATACGAAGGAAGTGATAAATTGGGAAAAGTAATGCCTAAAAATGAAGATGAAGTATTAACTTCAATTGTATTAATTACCCGTTATATTGAATCTGGTTTAGAAAAATCTTATAATAGAATTGGGGAATTTAGTTTTAATATTATTGAAGGAAATGTTTTTTTATTTATTGAAGCTTTAAATGGAAATATTGAAAATAAAATTAATTTAAATATCGATAGATTGGATTTACCTAAGTTATATATGCTTTTATATACGACTATAAAAAATAAATATTTAGAAAGTAAATTTGAAACTATAAATATGCAAGAAATAATTGATTTAACCAATCCTAGTAATTCCTTTTTATCTTTAAATATTGGTGATATTCATAGAAATAGAATTAAAATAGAGTTAAAAGATTTAGGCTTTGAAAAAGAAGTAATTGAAGCTATAAAAGCTGATTGGCTAGAATTAGTTGAGGCAAAAAAATCAAGTAAATCTTTATAGGTTTACTCGATTTTATTTTCTAAAAATTCATAGTAATATTCTTCATAGGTAATATTATTTTCTTTTATATAAGTTGCAATTTCTATTCCTACATAGCGATAATGCCATGGTTCATACATGTAACCAGTTATATCAACTTTATCTTTTGGATATCTTAAAATAAACCCATATTTATAAGCATTTTCCATCATCCAGGTAAATTCTTTAGTATTTTCAAAATTCATATAACTAGTTTCTATATTATCAATGTCAACTGCTAGTCCTGTATGATGTTCAGAAAAACCAGGTCTAGCCGAATAAGTATCAGCATTGTTAACTCCATCTTTTTTAACATAATTATTATAGAGATTTTCTTGATATTCATAAGTACGATAAGTAGAAATTGCTCGAATATTATATCCTTGGCTATTGGCATCTCTTGCCATTTTCGTAAATGCTAACATACAATTTTTTTCTAAATACATGTTTTCCTTAGCAAATTCTTCTACTTTTACTAAATTAGCAACTTGAAAATGCTCTCCTACATAGCGATATTTATTTACAAGCATATATAGATTAAAATCTAAAACTTCTTTAGTATTGGTATAAAAACTATTATCAAGACCAATATTTACTCTTAAAACAACATCTTTAGCTTCTGAGTTACTATTATTTTTTTGATAATTTTCATATCTTGTTTGATAATCTTTTTTATAAAAACTAAAAATTTCATAAGGATTTTCTTCTTTGTTGGTAACTTTTTGAATTTTTTTATTCTCTTTTAATAGACATAAAATACTTACTATAATAATAAGACTTATTAATATATAAATTCCTTTTTTCATATTTCACCTTTTTATTACTATATTATATTATAAATTTGTCTAAAAAATAAATAATTTGTTTAAATATACAAATTTTTTAAATATTTTTTTGTGTTATAATAAACTAATAGAAAGGAATATTTATGGCAGAGTTTTTATATAAAAAATCATTAGGACAAAATTTTTTACAAGATAAAAATATTTTAAAAAGAATTATTGAAGTCAGTAATATAAGTGGTAATTCTTTAACAATTGAAGTAGGACCTGGAAGTGGTAATTTAACCAAAGAAATTGCCAGTGTTTCTAAGAAGGTTTTATGTTATGAAATAGATGATCGCTTAGAGAGTGTTTTAGATGTTAATTTAATTGATTATCATAATGTTGATATTATCTTTGCTGATTTTTTAAAACGCGATATTTTAAAAGATATTTTAAATTATGAATTTGATTCTTTGTATTTTGTTGCTAATTTACCTTATTATATCACAACGCCAATTATTGAAAAATTAATTAAGGCAAATTTAAATTTTAAACATATTACGGTAATGGTTCAAAAAGAAGTAGGGGAAAGATTTAATGCTAAACCTGGAATGAAAGAATATAATTCTCTAACGGTTTATTTAAATTATTATTTTGACTTAAAGAAAGAATTTATTGTTTCTAGAAATGCTTTTAAACCTAAACCAAATGTTGATAGTATGGTTATTTCTTTAACTAACAAAGAAAATAAATTATATTTAAAAAATAAAGACCACTTTGAAACATTGGTTCGTGATTCTTTTAAATTTAAACGGAAAAATTTAAAAAATAATTTAAAAAATTATGATTTAGCTATTGTTTTAAAAGTTTTAGAAAAATATAATTATGATCTTACGGTAAGAGCTGAAGAGTTACCCCTTGAATTTTTTGTTGAATTATCTAATAGTCTAAATTAAATTATTTGGCATATAATTTTTTGGAGATGATTATATGCCATTTAATATAGGTGATCTGGTTACAAGAAATTCTTATAATAATGATACAGTTTTTAAAATAATTGATATTGATTCAGGTATTGCTATTTTAAAAGGGGTAAATATTCGTTTATTTGCTGATAGTGATATTTCGGATTTAAAGAAAGTTGAAGTTAACAATGATATTAATGATGATAAAGTGTTTTTAGATAGATTTCAAATTGATCTAAATCGGAATGAATTTTTTTATTTACCGGGAAAAGTAGTTCATATAGATGGTGATGAAGAATATTTAGAACGTTGTATGGATTTTTATAAAAAAGTTCATGTAAAAGCTATTGGTATTCGTATTAAAGAAGATGAAATTAGTTCTAATATTAAACATTTATTAGAAGAATATAATCCCGATATTTTAGTAATTACAGGTCATGATGCTTATTATAAAAAACTTGGTAGTGAAGATGATAATAACAATTATAAAAATACGACCAATTTTATTAAGGCTGTAAAAGAGGCGAGAAAATTAGAGTCTCATGATAAATTAATTATTATTGCTGGCGCTTGTCAATCTAATTATGAGGAGTTAATTAAAGCAGGAGCGAATTTTGCATCTAGTCCCAAAAGAATTAATATTCATGCCTTAGATCCAGCAATTATTGCTTCAAGTATTGCTTTAAGTGATAAATTTAAACAAATTGATTTAATTGGCATTTTAGAAAAAACGAAATATGGAGCCAAAGGAATCGGGGGAATTATCACCAATGGTACCATGTATGTGGGGTATCCAAGATGATTTCGAAAATTAAAAGTGAATTAGAAAAAAAGAAAGGCGAAAAACTGCATTTTCGTTTTAATGGGGCGAGAAATCAAATTGAAGAGTTTGATGGCGAGATTCAAAATACTTATAATTTTATTTTTACTATTAAAACATTAGGAGATACTTCAAGAATTAAATCTTTTACTTATAGTGATGTATTAATAGATAATTTAGAAATAATTGATAATGAATAAAAAGCTATTTTAGAGATTTTCCTAAAATAACTTTTTAATTAACTTTTTTTTCAAAAAAATCTATTATGTAATATAAAATACTGGAAATAACCATTAATAAAAAGACCGATGTAATTACTAAATTAATATTAAATACTTGTGATCCATACATAATTAAATAACCAATTCCAACTTTTGAGACGAAGAATTTTTCCATAATAATGCCGATGTAACACATATAGGTAAAATTAAAAGCATTTTAGTAAAGAATTTGCTAGAAAAGGATTAAATAATCAAAGAAATAAATTGACTTTTTTATAATAGTAAAAATATTTTAATATTTCTTATGGACATTTAAAGAGAAAAAAAGTTTAATAAGTCATTTATCTTAAATGTCATTAGAAATACTTTAAAAAGATATTGATAATCCATTTGATTTTTTGTAATATTTGTTATATATCTCAAAATTATATACTAAAGAATAATTTTATGACTTTCTGAGATTTTACAAGTACTTTTAGTGGGTCTAGAAGTGACTTCTAACTTTTCAGTTTCGTGATTTGGTTTAACAGTCATAGTATTACAAATTTCAACAGCAGATAATGCAGATATTAAACCAACTTTATTAGGATTTTTTTCGAGTTCATTCATAACAATTTCATTTTATCTATTTTTCCAAAATTAAGATAAATCGTTTCTACATTATTACTTTTGATATAGTTATCAATATGGTTACATAATATTTCAGTTTCCTTTTGAGCAAACTTATCAAAATCAACTAATTTAACATCATTTTGGATAAGATAATACAGAAAATGACGATAGTTACATAAATTTAGAGAATAACCGTTAATAATCATTCTGTCGAAAGTTTCTAAAACCCCATTGATTTTTTCTTTATTTTGTTCTATTATATTTATTGCAAACCTCCCTAAGTAGTTATGCATATTTGTAAACATGGAACAAAGAAATAAAACTGAGGTTCCGATATTTGGTAGCATAGACTACATTACGGCATAGACCGTTTATTTATTTTAGATTGTGCGTTAGAGCACGTAACAGTTATTATACTGTTTTGGCAAACTATTTCAAGAGGAGGTTTGCTTTTTATTTTAGAAATTTAATTGTTAGGTTGCGGACAACGTCTGCCGTATGTTATAATATTTAACAAATGGAGGAAAAATTGTATGAAAAAAATTGATTATGCAAAACAAAATTTAAATGATATTCATACAATAATTTCTTGTCCTTTTTGCTTTGCATCTGTTGTTATTAAAAATAATAGTATAATATGTTCTAATAATCATACATTTGATATTTCGAAAAAAGGGACGGTAATTTTTTATAGAACTTCTAAACTTAAAAAAAATAAAATATATGACAACAATTTATTTATAAATAGAAGAAAATTTATTAATTGTGGTTTTTATGATGAACTTCATTCTGAGATAAGTAAAATAATTGCTCAATACAATGCAAAAACAATTTTAGATATGGGATCGGGAGAAGGTACTCACGATATAAAAATTATTAAGCGATTAAATAATAAATCAATTAAGTTAATTGGCCTTGATTTAGCCAAAGATGGTATTGATTTAGCTAATGATTTTATTAGTAATAACTATATAGGGATAGTTGGGGATTTAAATCAATTGCCATTTAAGGATAATACCATAGATTTAATTTTAAATATTTTGTCTCCCGCTAATGAAAAAGAAATGTCAAGAGTTTTAAAAAGAGAAGGGATTATAATAAAAATTACTCCAAAAACTGAATATTTATGTGAATTACGTAAAGCATTGAAAATTAAAAATTATGAAAATGAATCAATAATTAACAATAATATCAAAGAAAAATATGATGTTTTGATAAAAAAAGAAATTATAAATACCTATTCAATTGACAATGAGAATTTAAAATATTTGATTAACATGACACCATTAATGAATAATATTAATGATATTCCTAATATTAAATCAATAACGATTGCTTTAAATATTTATGTTTTGAGGATAAAGAATGAAGAATAATTATAATTATTATATTAAGCATATGTATAATAATCCAGAATTATATATATATGAGTTTAAAAATTACAAAGATGATATTTACTTTTGGCTTAAAATAGTCAATAATTATAAACCTAAAACAATACTTGAAATTGGAATTGGTAATGGAAGAATAATTGATTTATTACATGGAATGGTAAAAAAATATGATGGAATAGATTTCTCAAAAGCAATTATAAACTATTGTAAGAATAGATTTTCCTATGATAATGTTCATTTATATCATTATGATTTAAAAAAATGCAAATTAGATATGATATATGATTTAATTATATTACCATTTAATGTTCTAAATAATTTTTATAGTTGCGAAGATTTAGAGGAAGCTTTTAATAGTATTAAAAAGTTAAGCAATAAAAATACTATTATTGTAATAGATACAATAATGCCACAAATTGGTGATTTGATGAATACCGAAGAATTTATTCACACTAATACTTTCCAATTTCATGAACAACAGGTTGAAGTTTATGAAAATAAGGTGTTTGACTGGATTAATTCAACTTGTATTTACAGAAAAAAATATGTAATTAATAATAGAGTTATACATGAAAAAGTATTACCAAATAGGATTTTTTTTCATCAAGAATTATTATTGTTAATTGAGCATTATGGATTTAAAATTATCAATCAATATGGTGATTATAATTTTGAATCAATTTCTAAGACATGCAGAAAACAAATTATGATTATAAGGAGGAAATAGTATGAGGCTGTCAAAATATTTTCATTATATTCAAGTAAATGAAGAATATATAGCCATTTTTAATTCTATTTTGATGCAAATTATTTTTATCAAAAAAGAAAAATTAGATGATATTAAAAATTTTAATTTAAATAAAGAAGAAAATAAAATAATGATTGAAAATGGTATTTATGAGACTACATCAGATATGGAAGATATTTATAATATCTTAAAAACTGGTATAAAAAAGCAGGCAAAAATACCAACGATTATGTATTTAAATGTCTCAACTTTTTGTAATCTTGCTTGTAAATATTGTTTTATTGAAAATAGTCCATTATCTAAGCAAAAATATGAAAAAATGAATTTAGAAACTGCGAAAATAGCAGTTGATAAATTTTTAGATGAATTAAATAAAAATAAAATTGTAGATTCTCAAATAATTTTTTATGGAGGAGAGCCTTTAACAAATTGGAATGTCGTAAAGAATATTATAAAATATATTCAGTATGAAAAAAATTCTAATATTACACTAACTATTATTACTAATGGAACTTTATTAAATAAAGAAATTATATCATTTTTGATGGAACGACATGTTGGTATTGGAATTTCAATAGATGGTCCAAAATTTATCAATGATAAAAATAGAATTTTTAAATCAGGGAATGAAAGTGTTTATGAAAAAGCTATGAATTCTATAAAATTATTAAATAAAATGAATAGTAGTTATTGTGTTTCCGCTACTGTTACTCCGGAGGTTGTTGAAAACGAAAAAGAAGTTTTAAAATGGTTGATAGATAATAATATTAAAAATGTTTTTTGGAATTTATATCATTATTCTAATAAAAATAATGATTGGAAAAAACATTATAATAAAATGAGTGATTTTATTTTGAAATCATATAAAATTTTAAAAGAACACAATATTGGAGAGGAAAAAGTTAAAGAACAAATAGAAATGTTTTTAAATCAGACTTTTAAATTTCATAGTTGTGGGGCTGTAGGATTAAACCAGTTGACTATTAAACCAAATGGAGATGTTTGTATTTGTCAAGGAGACTCTAGATCATGTAATAATATTGTAGGAAATATAATCAGTGATGAAATTGATGTTATATTTAATAATCCTAAAAATAATGAGTGGTTAAAAATGTATACAATTGATAATAAAAAGTGTAAATATTGTCCAGCAATTTCTGTTTGTGGTGGCGGCTGTCCTTTGCAAGCAGAAGCTTTATTTGGTAAAAGGACAGTTTTGGATAAAGCTTCTTGCATATATTATAAAAAATTGCCAGTAAAAAAGAGTAAAAATAATTAATTAATAAAAAATAGATAGAAATTAATAAGAATTGATTTTATCTATTTTTTTCTTCTCAAACAATTATATTTTAAAGCACGACAAAAAGACACTATGTAAAGTGTAAAAAAAATATGTAAAAAGTAGTGATTTCAAAGAACAAATAGTGTATAATTTAATCATCAAATCTTAACTGAAAGTTTGTTTCTATATTGTTAAGATCTGAGATTGTGGAAGTAAGTGTATCTAGAAGAAAATGGCTTACTTCTTTTATTTTGAGTTTTAACGATTTAGTGAGTAGATTACCTTGTTCTAATAATTGCCTTATAGTATGGGCAAATTGGATAAAGAAATAATGAACTTTCATAGCATTATCATTTCTACTATTTAAATGAGAGATATTAAAAGTTCTATGTTTTTGAGTATAAAATCCTTCATTTTCTATTTTCCATCTTTTTCTTCCAAGAGATATTATTTCATTAATATTATTATCATTAACTTCCATATTACTAATATAACGAAAAATAGTTGTTTTTTCCTTTTTAGTTTGTATATATTTAAATGCAGTGAGTATGTGATTTTTATAATTAATATTAGTAGAAAGATAATAGTTTTTATGTTTAACCTCGTTGTAGCATTGTATATTTCCTTCAAAAATACTATTAATTTCTTTTAATCTATCAGGCTTTAAATTAAAAATATAATTCCACTTATTTTTTTCACATATTTCTATAATTGGTTTTACAGCATATAAGGCATCTCCAGTAATAATAAATTTATATTTTGGATAATTTTTTTTAATACGTTTAATCATTCTTTTGAAAGCTTTAATTTCACAATCTTGTTTTTGTTTTTCAGTAATCATTTTTTCATTTTCAATAAACTCTGAATCTAAACTTATAATAATATTACCAACAACTAATTTACATTCTAAAATATACTTATAATAAGAAACTTTTCCATCTTTATGTTTTCTAATTAAACAATTATTATTAAGATTATAATCATGATTAGATAGACCAGTACCATCAAATACTAGTTGAAATGCACCATTATATCTAAATTTATCAAACATTTTAGAACGGATTAAAGCTTTGACAATATACTTTTGAATGTTTCTTAATTCATTGGTATCTATATTAATAAACACATCTTGAATAGTTTCCCAGTATGGAAGTTCTTTTAAATCTTGTCCACATATTTTAGATAAATTTTTAATACAATTGTCAGTATTAAAAGTATCAGAAGAAATATCTGTCATTGTGGTAAGACCACAAAGAAGGCTAAAAAGACGAGTAACACATATTGTTTTCATTTCATATGTTATGTAACTTTTATTTCTAACATCAGTTAAATTACTAAACATATTTAATAAATTAGGAAGATATTTATTAATAATAGAATATAATTCTTTTATCAAATCTTTATTTTTTCTTAATTCTCTTCTTTGTTTTCTGTTCATTACTACATACCACCTTTTTATTATGTAATAATTATATCAAATTTATTGCGAAGAAATTTTACTCTTTTTTTCTGAAAATTGCTTGAATGGTTGATAAAACAATATTTTTATGTTACAATGAATTATAATTAAGAAAGGAAGGCTGATTTGAAATGATTATAGCAAACAAATCAAAAGCTTTAAGAAGATTAAAAAAAGAAAAAGCAGTTGTTGCTAATCAATGTACTTGTAGTAATTGTAATTGCAATTGTAAATTTTCTTTGAATAATAACTTAGGTAATTTAACAAAAACTTATAGAGAAAAATTAGTCTAGTTATTGAATTTTTAAATTTTAAGAATAAAAAGTTATTTTAGAGATTTTCCTAAAATAACTTTTTAATTAACTTTTTTTTCAAAAAAATCTATTATGTAATATAAAATACTGGAAATAACCATTAATAAAAAGACCGATGTAATTACTAAATTAATATTAAATACTTGTGATCCATACATAATTAAATAACCAATTCCAGCTTTTGAGACTAATAATTCTCCCATAATAACACCAATTAAATTCATACTAACATTGATTTTAATAGTACTTATAATGTTTTTTAAATTAGCCCGAATAATTATTTTTTGATAAATTTGCCCCTTTTTAGCTCGCATACTTTTTAATAAAGTAATATAGTTTTTATCGGTATTATTAAAAGCGGTATATAAATTAATAATTGTAATAAATAAAGAAATAGTTAAACTCATAAAAATAATTGAATTAGTACTAGCTCCAACCCAAATAATTATTAAAGGTCCAAGAGCAACTTTGGGTAATGAATTTAAAATGGTTAGATAAGGATCCATAACCTTAGCTGTAAAGTCATTCCACCACAAAATAGTTGCAATTAAAAATCCAAATAATAAAGAAAGAGAGCAACTAATAAAAATTTCATATAAAGTAACTAAAACATGATTTAGAAAGTTATTAGCTGTAATTAAATTAGAAATAGTTTTGATAATTGAACTAGGAGATGAAAATAAAAAGGTATTAATAATATTAGCTTGGCTTAAAAGTTCCCAAATTAAGAATAAGATAAAAATAATAAAAGCTTGGGTAAAATAAATAAGAATTTTTCTTCTTTTTCGCCTTTTTAAAAATTCTTTATGTTCTAAACTATATGTGGACATCTAAATCCCTCCAAATCATATCATAATAATAGCTAAACTCAGGAGCTTTACGATTTTCTATTGGGAGTCCTTTATTAGTTAAATTCACATCATATATTTTTTTAATTTTACAAGGCCTTTTAGTTAAAACAACAATCCGATCAGCCAAAGAGATCGCTTCAGCTATATCATGGGTTATCATTAAAACGGTTTTTCCTTCGGCTTTTATAATTTTATACAGGTCATTTGAAAGGGCAAGTCTTGTTTGATAATCAAGAGCACTATAGGGTTCATCTAATAATAATATATCAGGATTAGTTGCTAGGGTTCTAATTAAAGCAACTCTTTGTTTCATACCCCCAGATAAACTACTTGGATATTTATCTTGAAAATCTTTGAGTCCATATTTATCTAATAATTCTAAAACTTTTTTTCTACTTTCTTGGTTTAAGGTTTTACTAATTTCCAGACCAATTAAACTATTTTCTAAAACTGTTCGCCAAGGCATTAGACAATCTGTTTGTAACATAAAACCAATTTTTTTTCGACCGTTAAAGAAAATTTTTCCATCACTTTCTTTTTCTAGACCAGCTAAAATCGCTAAAAGAGTAGATTTTCCACACCCACTAGGACCAACAAAAGCAACAATTTCTTTATCTTTAATATCAATATTTAAATTATCAATGGCAACGGTTTCTCCGGTAGGATCATGATATATTTTTCGTAAATTCAAAATAGATAATATATTTTCTTGCATAATATTCCTCCATCTAAAAGTAGTTTATGTTACATTTTTATTATTGCCAAGATGTATAACTAGGAATAGTATTATATTGTAAAAGTAGAAGATATTATAAATTTACATGAATTAAAACAATCAAGAAATTTATTAAACAATGTATTAAAATTAAGGAGATACTATGTAGTAATAAAAAGACTAAATTTGTTAAGAAATTTATATTTCAATACAAGAAGATTATTTAGAAAAATTTAAAAATTTTTTATTCTTAAAAAGACTAGGAATTATTCTTTAACTATTGTATAATAATTTTAGAATAATTAGGAGTCGATATGAAGAAGTTTCTTAAATTTAAGTCAACTTTTTTTAGTTTTTCAATTAATGAAAAAGTTAAATATATAAATAATTTATTAAAAGAAGATGATTTACAATTAGTAATTAATTCGCTTATTTATAATAATTCTGATGTAATTGAAAATGCTTCGATTTTAAATTTCCTATCCAAAAAGAAAAGTTTTATAAACAAATATAAACTTAAAAATGTTGATTTAGTTTCTCTTTTTATTAAGTCTTTAATTGAACAAAATAAAACCAAAGAATTATTAGAATATTTAAATAGTTTAGATTTAAAAAAATTAAAAATTATTATTAATCACGAAGTTAAAAATAAAACTATGTTTTCGAATATGAAAATGTGTAAAAATTTCGTTACGAAATGTAATAATGAAAAACAAAATACGAAAGCATCTAAAAAAGTAATAGAAATTAATGATGAAGCTATAAATTCTAAAAAGTCTTTAACTAAGAAAAATGTTTCGAAAACTAAATTAAAAGAAAAAAGTAAACAAATTTTAAAAAAAGAAATCAAAAGTCGGAAAGTAAAATGGAGTATTGGTTCTTTAATTTTTATTTTTGTTTTTGTGATATGTTTTATTTTAGCTGGTTATGTATCATCAATTCTTTTGTTTTATAATGATCATATACTTCCAAATATTTATGTAAATGATAAGGCTTTTGAGAATGAAAGTTATGATGATTTTTTAAAATATTTAGCTGAAATAGATGCTAACTTAGAAAGTTCTGTGACTTTAAAAAATGATAACGATACTTATTCATATAAATACCTAGAAATTGGTTTTGAAAGTAATACTTCTACCTTGAAAAAAGAAATAATTGATTCTTATCAAGAATTAAATGTTTTAGAAAAAATTTATACTATCTTTTTCGGTAAAGATAAAAAATATGAAGTTACTTATTCTTTACAAGAAGATATTTATGATAGCTTTTTAAATACTTTAAAAGTAAAAGTTAATTTAGAAAAGAAAAAAGAATCTTTTCAAGTTTTAAATGGGAAAATTTATTATACGAAGGGGATTAATGGTTTTATTTTAGATGATTCTAATTTAGTTAATTTATTAACGGAATCAATTACTTCTTTAAACAAAGAAATTATCTTAAGTGGTGAGGTTGATAAAGTTGATAATGTTCTAGGTTCTATTAATAAAAAAGTAGCTTCTTTTAAAACTCTTTATAATGAATCGCAAGGAAGAGCTAAAAATATTCGAAATGCTGTTAGTAAATTAAATGGAACAATTGTTTATGCCGGCGATATATTTTCTTTTTATAAAACAGTTGGACCTTATAATGGAAGCCAAGGTTATATTTTTTATGATAAAGATGTGGGAAGTGGCGTTTGTCAAGTATCAACAACTATTTATAATGTGCAATTACTTTTAAATTTACCAATTGTCTCGCGTTATAATCATGGAGAAATGGTTTATTATGTCGATTATGGCTTGGATGCAACTGTTTATGGAAGTAGTGTTGATTATAAATTTAAAAACAATACAGCTTATCCAATTTATATTGAAGCAACAGCTAATAATGGAGTATTAGAAATTTCTTTTTGGTCGAATGAAAATATTATTAAGGAAGGTTATACTTATAAACCAAGAGTAGTTAAAGTAGGTAATCTTGCTTATAAAACGTATTTAGATACTTATTATAACGGTGAGTTTCAAAGTACTGTTTATTTAAATAGTAGTTATTATAGTAAAGGAAAATATTAAAATAATATATTTATAAATAATTAAGAAATTTCACAAAAAAAACATATTTTTCTCATGATACAAACATATTATTTTACTATAATTAAATCATGAAAGGAGGGATAATATAGAAATAAAAATCATCGGAAGTGATTCCCCCAATGGGAAAAAAATTAAAAAAGAATTGCAAACTATTATAAAAAAACAGAAACTTGATATTGATATATTAGAGATAAATGATAAAAATAATATAAGAAAGTATAAAGTACTACAAACTCCTACCTTAGTTATAAATGATGAATATAAATATGACGGAGAAAAAATGGATTATAATATTTTAAAACGGTTAGTCATATTTTGTTCATTAGTATAAAAAAATAAAAAAGCCAAAGCCACTGGCTTTTTTATTATGAAAATTTAATAAAACTTTTAACTTTGAAAAAAATATGATATAATTTTTTTGATGTTTAGCATAACTAAATTTTTTTTAAATAAAATATTAATGGTGATCGTATGAATAAAAAAGTAAAAGTAATTGTAGGAATAATTTTAATTTTCTTCATTGTATTAAGTGTTATTATTTTAATAACTGCAAAAAATAAAGGAGCAAATGAAAATAAAGAAGTTTCAAAAACTTCTAATTTAACATCAACAATTTTAAAAATATCGGATAATTATGTGACTATGCAAGATGAAAATAATATTATTTATACTTTTTTAATTACAGAAGCTTTTAATTTAGAAGTAGGGGAAGTTATTCAATTAGAATATAAAGGAGAGTTAAATACTAGTAAAGAAATTCAAGATAATGAAGTTGTTTCTTATAAAGTATTAGAAAAAGTAAGCGGAGAAATTCCTAGTTCTTGGTTAGATTCAGGTCTTTTTAGTGATTTTTACAAGTTGGCTTATCAAAAATTAGAAACTTTAACTTTGGATGAAAAGATTGGGCAAATATTATTAGCTCGGGTTCCTACTACTAAGCAAATCGAAGATTTACAAAAATATAAATTTGGGGGTTATTTATTATTTCAAAGAGATTTTGATTCGAAAACGAAAAATGAAGTAATTTCCATGATTAAAAATTATCAAGATAATGCTAATATCCCTTTATTAATTGCTGTTGATGAAGAAGGGGGAACTGTTAGTCGAATTAGTAGTAATAAAAATTTAGTCGAAACACCTTTTAAATCCCCAAGAGAATTATATCAAGAAGGAGGATTCTCGCTTATTTCGGAAGATACAATTTTGAAAAGTCAAATTTTAGAAGAACTAGGTATTAATTTAAATTTAGCTCCGGTTGTTGATATTGCCACGAATCCAACTGATTATATGTATAGTCGATCAGTAGGTTTAGATGCAACTTTAACCTCGGAATATGCCAAGACAGTTATTGAAGCTAGTCATTTAGGAACTGTAAGTTATACCTTAAAACATTTTCCTGGCTATGGAAATAATGCAGATACACATCAAGGAATAAGTATTGATACAAGAAGTTTAGAGACAATTTTAGAAAATGATATTAAACCTTTTGAAGCCGGAATTAAAGCTAAGGCTGAAGCAGTTTTAGTAAGTCATAATATTGTCGAAGCGTTAGATAAAGAGAAACCAGCATCTTTATCAATTTCTGTTCATAATTTACTGCGGGATGATTTAGGATTTACAGGCATTGTTATAACCGATGATTTATCAATGAAAGCTATCACTGATAATTATTCAAAAACCTCAGTTGTTGATGCTATTTTAGCTGGTAATGATTTATTAATTGTAACGGATTATGAGGAGGCAATTAAAAGCATCAAGCAAGCCTTAGAAGATAAAACGTTAAGTGAAGATTTATTAGATAAAATGGTTTTTCGAATTCTTGCTTTCAAATATTATAAAGGTTTATTAGTTCCAGTTAGCAAGTAAATAGTATTATTCTTTATTTTTAAAGGTTTATAAAACTTTATTTGTCTTGTAAGTTTTAATAAAGATTCTTCTTTACCTTTACATTCTAGCATTATATCAATATCAATATTAAATTTTTCTAAAATATTAATAAATTTTAAAAACGAATGATAATCTATATAAAAATGATGCGTTCGTTTTTCTTTGTTATTTTTGGGACTTGAAAAATGCATTTTCGCGTTTAAATTAGTAAATCTCCAAGTATTTAGTATTCTTGTTAGGAAATCATTAATTTTTTCTTTTGGCTCATGATTACATAAGAAATGATGATAATCAAGGACCATAGGAATTTGTAATTTTTCACATAAAAGAAGAGTTTCGGTTACGGTATAAGTTTTATCATCGTTTTCTAATACGATCATTTCTTGGAGACACTTATTTAATTTTAAAAATACCATTTCAAATACTTTTAAGCCTTCTTCTTTACTTTGATATTTACTTCCAATATGTAAAATAACTTTTCCAGCGATTTTTAATAAATCAAAAAATTCTTGATAAGTATTTAACATTTTAATACTTATATCTTGGACTTCTTTTTTACGACTATTTAAAATTAAAAAATGATCGGCATGAATATCAACTCGCATTCCATATTTTTTAATTTTTTGACCAATTCTCTCACAAATACTTTGAAATTTATCTAAACTATAATCAATATTTTGAACAGTTTTTAAAGGAAATAGATTAGCAGAAATCCGGTAGAAAAATATTTTATTTTGATAATTAAATTCAATTATTTTTTCTAAGATTTTTAAATTATTAAAAATGATTTCTTCAAGTTTTTTTAGAGGTTCTTCTATTTTTTGATATTGTTTTAAAGTCATTGTATGACTACCTTCAAGAAAAGAATTTGGTGTACCTAAATAACCTAATCTAATTTTCATTTTATCACCATTTATATTATTACCAAAAAATTAGAGATAGTGTAACAAATTGTCGGGAAAAAAATTAATGAGCCAAAGAAGATAAAAATGTAAAGAGAGAAGAATTGATACC
>CALVOW010000019.1 GCA_944350445.1 uncultured Bacilli bacterium
CGTACTAGTTTTAAGTGTTTAAATTTCTTACTATTTCTTAGAAAATTAGAAAAACTTTGGCGGTTTAGACCCCCCCCATGGTTGACATAGAGTTAACTTTTCTCATTGCTTTATTCATCATTATTATCAACTACCTTTCTAATTTACTATTTAATATTACTATAATTTTTAATTTTTTTCAAGGTAATCTTAATAATATTCTTCAATTAATTAATTCTTGAAAATACTCTTTTAAAATTTTATCTTATCTTCAACATAACTAACAACTTCTTCTACTGGTAAAGTAATTTGTTCCATCGTATCGCGAAGTCTTATTGTTACCGTATTGCTATTTAAAGTATTATCATCAATGGTAATACAAAATGGGGTTCCAATAGCATCAGCTCTTCGATAACGTTTTCCAATATTACCAGTCTCATCAAAACTGGTCATAAAATGTTTGGTTAACTCTTGATAAATTTCCATGGCTTTTTCACTATGATTTTTCTTAATAAGTGGAAAAACGGCAACTTTATATGGAGCTAGGAAAGGTTTTAATTTTAATACTTCGCGTGTTGTTCCATCAGCAAGTTCTTCTTTTTGATAAGCATTAAATAGAAGAGCTAAAACTGTTCGATCAAGTCCATAAGTTGATTCAATAATATAAGGGATATATTTTCCATTGGTTGTAGGATCTAAATACATCATTGACTGCCCACTATATTCTTGATGACGTTTTAAATCAAAATCTGTTCGATTATGGGTTCCATTTATTTCTCCCCAACCAAAAGGAAATAAATATTCTATGTCACAAGCAGCCTTAGCATAATGAGCTAATTTTTCATGATCGTGAAATCTTAATTTATCTTCGGGAATTCCTAAATCCATATAAAACTTTTTACCATATTCTTTAAAATATTCATATAACTTTATGTCTTCTCCTTCATGACAAAAAGTTTGGTATTCCATTTGTTCAAATTCTATGGTTCGGAAAGTAAAGTTTCCAGGCGTAATTTCATTTCGAAAAGCTTTGCCAATTTGTCCAATACTAAATGGGAGTTTAGCTCGCATGCTTCTTAAAACATTTAAGAAATTTACATATTCTCCTTGAGCATTTTCAGGGCGAAGATAAACAACACTTTTACTATCTTTAACAACTCCCCGATAAGTTTCAAACATTAATTTAAACTGACGAATTTCTGTAAAATCACATTTACCACATTTTGGACAAGGGACTTTATTTTCTTTAATATAAGTCATTAACTCTTCATTGGACATTTTATCACCAATACTAGAATTGGTGTAATCGTTTACTAAGTTATCAGCACGATGTCTTGTTTTGCAATGTTTACAATCTGTTAAAGGATCAGCAAATGAATCAACATGTCCAGAAGCTTCCCAAACTCTTGGATGCATTAAAATATCAGCATCCAATTCATAAGCATTAGGACGTTCTTGAATAAATCTTTTGCGCCAAGCATCTTTAACATTATTTTTAAGTCTTGTTCCAAGGGGGCCATAATCCCAAGTATTAGCAAGACCACCATATATTTCACTTCCTTGAAAAATAAAACCATATTGTTTTGAGTAATTTACTAAATCTTCCATTTTCATAATTAATCATTCCTTTCTTAAAAAATTAAAAAGAGATTCTTCTTTGTAAAGACGAGTTACCGCGGTTCCACTTTACTTATTCCTAAGAATCCCTTTAAATATATAACTCCGGGTTTCCAAGCCCATCATCGTTTTTTAAATATTAGATCTTTTTATTTTTTAACTATAATTATTTTTCTTCATTTATTTCTTTTATTTTTTCTTCAATTCTTCTAGCATATTCAAGAGATGAATCATATTCAAAAGTAAGTTCTGGAGTATGACGAATTTCAACTTTTTTAGATAATTCTCCCCGTAGAAAACTAGCACTTTCTTTTAATTCTTTTAAAACTAAATTTTTATCTTCATCAAAACAGGTAAAATAAACTTTGGCAAAGCTTAAATCATTGGTAATTGCAACACCAGTTACAACTACTTTTTTTAAAATGGGATTTTTGATAGTTGTTCCAAAAATTATATTTAATTGCTCCATAAAAGCATTATTAAAACGTTCTAATTTTACTTGTTGCATTATTTTTTCACCTCAATCATTTCAAATGTTTCAATAAAATCTCCTACTTTTATATCTTGGAAAGAGTCGATGGTAATTCCACAATCATAGCCATTTTTAACTTCTTTAACAGAATCTTTTTCTCGTTGTAAAGAACCAATACGGCCAGTATAAATAACAACTCCATCACGAATAACTCTAGCTTCACTTTGATTTTTAATAACCCCTTTTACAACATGTGAACCAGCAATATTGCCAATTTTTGAAAATTTAAATATTTGTCTTACTTCAGCTTCGCCAGTTGTAATCTCTTCATAGACTGGATCAAGCATTCCTTTAATAGCATCTTCCATATCTTCAACAACTTTATAAATAATATTATAAAGACGAATCTCAACTTTTTTATCTTTGGCAAAATCAAGGATTTTACTATTTGGTCGAACATTAAAACCAATGATAATAGCATTTGAGGCAGAAGCTAGGATAATATCACTTTCTGTAATAGCACCAACACCACTACGAATGACATTAACCCAAACTCCATCAATATTAATTTTTGATAAAGATTGTTTAACAGCTTCTTCACTACCTTTAACATCACATTTTAAAACAACATTAATTTCTTTTTCACCAGCTTCAACAATACTAAATAAATCATCTAAACTCATACCAGTTTTATTAGTATCCGCTTCGCGACTTCTAGTTTGTCTTTCAAGTGATATATTTCTTGCTTCTTTTTCGGTTTCAAAAGCCATAAATTTATCACCGGCAAGTGGCAAGTCATTAATACCTGTAACTTCAACAGGAGTTGATGGCAAGGCTTCGGTAATATTATTACCTTTATCATCTTTTAAAGTTCGAATTTTTCCATAACTAGTTCCAATTACGACTGGATCGCCTAAACGAAGAGTTCCACTTTGAACTAATAAGGATACAACTGTTCCAACTTTTTGATCCGTTCTAGCTTCTAAAACTGTTCCAGTTGCATAACGATTAGGATTGGCTTTTAATTCGGCCATTTCACTTACTAATAAAAGTGTTTCTAATAATTCTTTTACACCTTCGCCCGTTTTAGCTGAAATATTACAAGTAATTACATCTCCTCCATATTGTTCAGGAACTAAACCATATTCCGTTAATTCTGTTAAAACTTTTTCAATATTAGCATCCTTTAAATCTACCTTATTAACAGCAACAACAATTGGAACATGAGCAGCTTTGGCGTGATCAATTGCTTCTTTCGTTTGTGGCATAACTCCATCATTAGCAGCAACAATTAAAACTACAATATCAGTAACACTAGCTCCACGAGAACGCATCTTTGTAAATGCTTCATGTCCTGGAGTATCAATAAAAGTTACTTTTTTACCATTTACTTCCACTTGATAGGCTCCAATAGCTTGAGTGATTCCCCCAGCCTCTCCACTAGCAACACTAGATTCACGAATTGTATCTAATAAAGTTGTTTTTCCATGATCAACATGACCCATAATCGTAATAACAGGTGGACGAGGAACTAAATCTTCTTCCCGATCAATTATTTCATATTGTTCAAAATTAGATTTATCAACGCTTTCTTCATTTTTTAATTTCTTTTTATAATCTAATAAAAGAAGTTCGACAGTATCAAAAGATAAAGTTTGATTTAAATTAGCCATAATTCCTAAATTAAATAATTTCTTAATTATCTCAGTTGCACTTACTTTTAAAGTTGCTGCCAAACTTGCTGGTGTCATTTTATCATGATAAATAATAACATCATCTTCTTGTTTGTTATCCATCAACTTATTCCGATGTTTATAGATTTCTTTTCTGCCTTTTTGAAATTTTATCTTAGCATCATTTTTAGCATCAACTTTACTTTTTACTTTTTCTTTTTTCGAAGTTATTTCATCAAGATCAATATCAATTTTGCTAACTAAATTATCAACCTTATTTTCTAACTCCTCATCAATTTCATAATCTGGATTTTCATTTTCTTTTAAAGAATCAAGACAATTATCTAGCATAATAATCTCATCATCGGTTAAAATGTCATCTTCCTTACTTTTTTTAATATTTAAAGATTTGCATAACTCAATGATTTCCAAAACATCATGATTCACATCTTGTGCATACTCTAAAATACTCATATTCCACCTCTTTCTTTTTTACTTCTTATTTATTATTTTCTTTTATAATAAGTTCAATCTCATCATACACTTCACTTGGTATTTCTACTTGTAAGGCATGTTCTAAGGATTTATTTTTTTTAGCCAATTCTAAAGTTTTGAGATCGGCTTTAATATAAGCCCCACGGCCATTTTTCTTGCCCGTTATGTCAGCTTCAACTATTCCCTCTTTACTTCTTACAATCCGTAGTAATTCTTTTTTGGGATATTTTTCTCTGGTTACAACACAGGTTCTCTCTGGTATTTTTCTAGTTTTCATAGCCACCTACTGAATTTTTATACCAAGAGACGCAGCATCTTCTTCGGATTTAATATCTAATTTATATTTGGTTAAGCGACTAGCAAGTTTAGCATTAATACCTTTTTTACCAATAGCAAGTGAAAAATTATCTTTATCTGCTACCACAATAGCTTCATTTTTCTTAGGATCAGTAATTAAAACCGTTAAATTTTTAGCAGGTGATAAAGCATTTTCAATAAATATTTTGGGATCCTTATCATATTTAATTAAATCAATTTTTTCGCCTTTTAATTCTTTAATAATATTTGCAATTCGAACACCTTTCTCACCAATACAAGCCCCAATTGGATCAAAATTTTCATTTTCGGAATAAACAGCCACTTTACTACGAACCCCAGCTTCTCTGGCAACTGCATACATTAAAACATGACCTGAGGCAAATTCGGGAATTTCTAATTCAAATAAACGTTTAACAAAACCATAATGACTACGACTTAATTTAATTACTAAATTACGACCGGAATTATCTACTTTGGTAACATAAACTTTAATACTTGATCCCATTTCAATTGTCTCACCTGGAATTATTTCTCTTTTTGGTAAAACCCCATTGCTTCTTCCAAGATCGATATAATAATTATCAGTATCTTCAAGTGCTACCGTTCCAAGTAACATTTCCCCTTCTTTATCTTGAAACTCATCTAAAATACTACTTCTTTCAGCTTCCCGTATTTTTTGAATTACAACTTGTTTAGCTGTTGAAGTTGCAACCCTTGAAAAATCATCTTTCGGAGTAATTTCTGTATCAATTGTATCGCCTACTTCTAAGGTCTTATCGATTTTTTTAGCATCACTTAATTTAATTTCTAATTCTGAATTTATTTCTTTTTGATAAGTATTTCCTTCATCATCAGTTACTTCTTGATTATCAGGAACAACCGTTAAATAAGAAAAAACTTTTATTTCCCCAGTTTCTCGATTAATTAAAACTTTACTATTATTTTTTCCATAATTCTTTTTATAAGCAGTTGTCAAAGCTGTTTCCATAGCTGAAAAAACTATTTCTTTATCAATATTTTTTTCTTCAACAATATTATCAACTGCTTTTAAAAATTCACTAGCATTCATCCTTATCACTTCCCTTACTTTTCCCATAAATTTCTAAAATATAACTATCCTCAATTAAATCTGCTTTTTCAATAATCGGATCAATAATTTTGGTTGCTAAAACAACTTTATCAAGATCAATAATATCCTCAGAATCAAGACCAATTCTTAAAAATAACTGCTTATTTTCTTCTTCTAAAACAACACTATCAACAACTAAATTAAGTGAATCAAGACACCCAGATAGTAATTCTTTAACTTTATCTTCCATACTCCTCCTATTAAATTAAAGAGTAGGATTTCTCCCACTCAACTAAATCTATTATACCATATATTTTATGTAATTCAAGAAAAAATTTAACTTTAATTCTTTTAAATAATATCTCTAAATAATAAAATTCCTACTACTAAAGCTATTAGTATTAAGATTATCAAAATTATTAAAACAATTTTAATTTTACTCTTCTTTTTATCTTGAAAAGAATCATCTTCCACAAAATCTTTTTCCGTAATATCACCATCTAACATATCATGACTAATTTCTGCTTCTTGCTTTGAATCAAAATCAGCAATTAATGAAGCATCTAATATAGGCTCTTCTAAGGGAGCAATAACCGTTGTATTATCATCATTTGGCATTAAATCAGCTAATAAATTATCATTTTTTAATTCTTTTTCTTCTTCTTTTTGACTTTCATTAATACTTTCAATAATACTATCAATTTCTAAACTATTTATATTTTCAATATCAAGATTTCTTTTTAAATTATCATCTTTTTTATTTTTAATTGCTTCATCTATGATAGATACAATATCATAATTTTTTTCTTGATAAGGATGACTAGTTGGAAGAGTTTCTTTAACAACTTTTAAAGTTTCTTGATTATTATCTTCTTCGGAATTTTCTCTTTCCATAACTTCTTTTAAATTGTTAATATCAACATAAACATTATTTAAATAAACATCTGTATATAACTCTTGATTTTTATTTGTTCTCGTTTGTTTAGTATCATTTGTTTTTTCTTCCTCTTCGTATCGATCCATTCTCATTACTATCACCTACTATATACATAGTATCATAAATTTTTAAGAATTGATAGAATTTAAACAAAATTTTAAAATAAAAAATGCATTTTTTAATTTTTAATGCATTTTCTTTTTTCTTATTTTAAATTGCATTTTTCACGATATCTATATTGTGTAACTTCACTTCCAGCTAATTTTTGATATCCAGTTGGCATTTCACTTTCTAAGATATAATCAGTATAAACTAAATTCTTTTTAATTTCTCTTGATGAATAATATGTTACATTTTCCGTATAAGTTTTTGTATCACGATACTTATAGTAAGTAGTCGTTTTGGTTTTTTTAACATCTTTACATACTCTTTCCGTTTTATAAGTACAAGTAAATTTTCCAATTCCGGTTGCAACACAACGAATAGCATCATCATCCCAAAGAGTTGTTTGTTTAGTATAAGTTGTTCCCCCGGTACAACTTTGTGTTGTATAAGTACTAGTTACATTTCGTGAACTAATTTCTCGTCCTTCCTTAGATGCTGGTTTTGTCGTTGACTCTTGACTCCAATCAGAAGTTTCTGTTCTTGTTTCAGTTTTAACTTCAGTTTTTACTTCTAAAGTATTACTTGGTGTAATAGCAATAGTTGAAGGTGTACTCCACTCACCATAACTTATATTTTCTTTATATCCTATAACTAATACTCGTGATTCTCTATCAAGCGAAGGATCATTAATATATTCCGTTGTCCAGTCTCCAAAATCTTGACAAACTAATTCAGTTGTATCATCTGTATCATCAGTATTATTGTCATCTTTATTATCATTACTATCTTGATCATTATTCGTTGTATCATCACTATCATCAGTTGTTGTATCATCACTATCATCAGTAGTATTATCATTAGAATCATCATCACTTGGAACATAATCTTCCCCATTACAATTTAAACAATTATATTCTAGATCATAATAATAACTAACGGTATTTTCAATACTTGGACAAAGAAGATGAATTTCTAATAAATAATCATTAGTATTTCTTGTTAAACTAGCATAAGAAGTATTATATCCACAAACAGAACCATCATAATCTTTAATCTCAGTAATTAATCCTTCTTCTATCAAATCAGTAATATTAATAGTTAAAGTTTCTCCTTCTTCCGGAATATTACCTCTTGTAAAGAAATATTCATAAGCTGCTTCTCTTAAAGTTGTTATATTATCATTAAAAACTACTAAATAACTTTCCGAATTTGAATTATCGTTGTTATTACTGTTATCATAGTTACGATTTTTTATTTTAAAAACAAGAAAAATTATTAAAATAATTGCTAAAACAACTAAAACAATTTTAAAAATTAAGCTTTTATTAAATGGACTTTTTGTGTTATTACTATCTTCACTTTCATTTAAATATTCATTATAGTCAAACTCTTGTTCTTCAGTATACATAAGACTACCCCCTTTAATTGCCCATTATTATATAATAAAATAAAGGAAAAGTCAAATAAAAAAGCTTCAAAGAAGCCATATTTTAAAAAAAATCAATAATTTTCGGTACAAAAATAATTAAACCGACAATAATTGCTGTAATAGCAGCAATTAAAACAGCCCCACTACCGGCATCTTTGGCAAGTTTAGCCTCTTTGGATATTTTAGCATTAATATCAACGGCATTTTCAATAGCCGTATTAACAAGTTCCAAAGAAATTACTAAACCACTTACTAAAATAATAATTAAAAACTCAAAATGACTAATTTTCAAAACAATGCTACAAATAATAACTAAAACTAAAAATAACATATGGATATTTAAATTTTGTTCTCTTTTTAAAGAAGCTTTAATACCTGATCCGGCATAAACAAAACTTTTTCTTAATCTTTTAAAAGAAAACATCTTTTTATTTGGTAATTCCGACTTCATCTAAAATCCTATCCTGTAATGCAAACATTATTTTTTCTGATTCTTTATCTAAATGATCATATCCTAGTAAATGGAGCAAGCCATGTACTCCTAAAAAAGCAAATTCTCTTATAATAGAATGGTTATATTCTAAGGCTTGGGAATAAACTTTATCAATGGAAATATAAATATCTCCTAAAACTCTTTCTTCGGGATTAAAAGTTTTATCATCCTCAAGAGCAAAAGTAATTACATCCGTATCACTATCTTTTCCGCGATATTTTTTATTTAATTCATGAATATAATCATTTCGAACAATAATAACATTAAATTCACATTTAGAGATATTTTCTATTTCTAACCCCTTTTTTAAAACTTTTTTTAAAATTTTTATTTCTTTTTTTAAATCTATATCTGTTTCATTAAAAATACCAATTTTCATAATTCCTCACATCATTATATATAAAAGTATAGTAATTAATGCAATAAGTGCAAAAATTAAAATTGTACTAATAGTTCTTTTCGACATTTTATCAGTTACAAAGTCTAATAAACGATAAATAAAATAACCGAACATACCACCAATTAAGTTTAATAATATATCATCAACATCAAAGCATCTACCAATTAAAAGTTGCACACATTCAATTGACAAAGAAACAATAAAAACTAGTAAAAAAGCTAAACGCTTTTTATCTAATTTTAAATAATAAGAAGCAAAAAAACCATAAGGCATAAATAACAAAATATTGCCAATTACATTTTTAAAAAATAATTTTGAACCAATTGTATACCTAGTTAATTCTTTAAAAGGAATAAAGTTATTTCCATAAGATATAACATCTTGATAAGTTACAACTTGAAAGAACATTAATAAATAAACAATAAAAATTAAAGCTAATAATTCTTCATATAAAATAAATTTATGTTTATTCTTTATTAAATAAGTAATTCTTAAGGATATAACAGCAACTAAGGTAATAGCTATAATGGGCCAAGTTGTTTCCATAACTAGCATTAAATCATCGGCTAAATTAAACATATTATTCTCCTTCTAAACTAATTTTTTTAGTATCGGTTATATTTTCATAGACCTTGAAGAAAACATCTACTTCTATTGTACTATCATTTACAATAATTTTCAATTTTTTTTGTGATAAAATTTTTGAATCTTCTGGTAAAGTACTTAAAATCTTCTCTTTAGCTTCAGAGATTGCCATCATAGCTGCTTCTTCCGGTGTATAAACTTCATCCCTTATAACTACTTCTAAAACTTTTTCAAGACTAAAAGAAAATGGTAAAAATTTATGATATAAAATCTTTTGTTCGAGAATTTCTTCCTCTTTGTATTCACTATTATCAAATAAATTAATTTTTTTATTAAAAAGTGTAATACTTAATCTTTTTTTAGAATTACCTGTATAAGTTTTTTCATAATAAGCATAGGGATAAGATACATGAACATTATACCAAGTTTCCCCATAAATTATTGCATCAGCCCGAACTAAATCAACCACTTCATCATTATGAGTAATTGAACCAGTTACAATTACATCACCCTTTTTAACATAGTCATTAAGTTTTTTAACAATACTACCTTCTTTTGCCTCAATTTTTAAAATAATTGCATTTTTTAAAGCCACAATATCTTGTGGAGTATCATCAGTATCTATTTCTTTAATAATTCTTTTTTCAACATTAACAACATAAGTTGATCCGACTCTAGTAATTTCAAGCCACTCTAATTTATCTTTATTATTTTTTAAAATATCTTCTCTAATACTTTCTTTTTTAGAAAAAGAAACCGCCCATTTATGTATAGAAATATCTCTTTTTTCAAGTTCTTTTAAAACTAAATTAGCAATTTCTTGATCCTCAGTTTTTACTTCAATTTTAAAAATAATGTTTGATAAAAAGACAAGATAGATAAGAGCTAAAACAAAAAAACTAATAAATAAAAAATATTTTTTAAATAATAACTTATATTGAATTAATCCTTTATAACCAATTAATTCTAATTCAAAAATATTTTTAAACTTTAATAATTTTTCATAATTTAAAAAATCTAAATATAACAAATAATAGTTTTTAATTTTTTTAATTTTTAAAATATTAATATGATATTTTATTAACTTTGAAAAATATTTTTCTTCTATTTTAACTATATAAATATTTTTCATAATCACCTACAATTCTATCGTTTTAATACTTCCATTTATTAATATTTCTTCTTCTAGTAATTTTAAAAGTGTTAAATTCAAGCCTTTGATAATAATTACTTTTTTATCTTTCGTAAGAATAATTTTTTCATCAGTTAAAAGAACTATTTCATCATAGTTAACAACATTTAATTTATTATCAATATAGTTAAGTCTTAATTGCTTGGAATTTATAAATTCTTTTATTTTTTTCATTTCAATATATTTTATTAAAAAAATGTCAAATTAGAACAATTAGCAAACTTCCTATGTTAAAATGTATTTGGTGAGTTATGAAAAGAAATTTATATATTGATTTTGATGGAGTTATTTTTGATACTATAACATTTGCTTTTTTAGAAATGGAAAAATTAAAAATAGATATTAAAGATAATGAAATGGTAACAGATTATTTTAAAAAAGTTAATTGGTATTATTTAATTGAAATGGGAGGAATTATAAATGATAGTCTAAAAAAAATAGAAACATTAAATAACAGCTTAGAATTTGATCTCGTTTGTGTTTTAACCCATCGTTGTTCGTATCAAGAAGGAGTTATCAAAGAAGCAAATTTAATGGAAGCAATTCCGAATTTAAAAGTTATTACAGTTCCTAAAAAAATAGCTAAACATCATGCCGTTTTAGCTAGAAATAATATTTTAATTGATGATGATTTAAAAAAGATTTTAGGCTGGATCGAGGACGGAGGAATTGGTATTTTATTTAATCAAAAAGTAAATACTTTAATTTATCCTTATGAACTTAATCAAGAACAACCCTACTTTATTACTAATGATTTATTAGATATTTTAAAAGTAAATGAAGAATTAAAAGAAAAACATTACGTCAAAAGAAAAAAGGCGTAATGTTTTTTTAACAAGCTTTTTCATCACTACTACAAGTATTATTTGTATATTTACTTAATAAAGTATAAATTTTTTGATAAGAGTCTCTTTGAATTTCTTCAGTTAGTTCTTCCATTGCATCGGTTTGGAAATCGCTAATTCCTGTTTCAATTCCTTGAATTTCTCCATTCTTGATAACTAAAATATTGGGAGCATAAATTCTTTTACCAACTACAACCTCATCAATTACATAATCAGCTAAATAATCATTTAATAAAGAAACCATTTCTAAGTATCCTTCGCTTCCCTCTTTTTCGGTTTGGATATTACCATCGGTATCAATAGTTTTTACATCACGAATATCTTTAATATCTAAATAATAAATTTCCTTAATTCCTAAATATGCGCTTACTTGAATTAAATTTTCAATAATACTTCGACACCAAGGACAATCACTAAATCCAAAATAAACAACAATATCATTTTTATTTTTTATTTCTTCGATTAAATCCGCTTCCGTAATATAAATAAAAGGATTATCATCAGGAATTGAAACACTTCTTATATTCGCACTTCCATTTAAACTTTCATATTCTTCTTTAAATAATAAAGCATCACTTTTTATGCAACCAATAAGCATAAATAAACTTATAATTATTAATAAAAATTTTGTTTTCTTCATTCTATCACCATTTTAATAAATTTCTAAAACGATTGTAGCATATTATTTTTTCTTTTCAAAGAAAAAGTGTTTCGAAAAATTTATTTCTATGCTAAAATAAAATTACTTTTAAAACCAAATGAAGGAGATAAAAATGACGATAACCTTAAAAACAAGTGAAAAAACTAAAAATATGATGATAGATTTTTATAATGATTTAAAAAGAGAAAAGACACCTCAATATGCCGTTTTTCAAGCTGTTGACGGCGACACTGTTGTAACCCTTTATGAGTCTGGAAAAGCCGTGTTTCAAGGAAAAGATGCAGATCTAGCAAGTGATTATTGGATTGAAACAGAAAAGATTAATTCCGGATATGCAACTGTTACCAATTCAGAAAAGAAAAAAAAGGAACCAATTGTTTACGAAGATAAAAAAGAAGCAACTAAATATTTATACACAAACGCAGTTGGTAGTGATGAAGTTGGAACAGGAGATTATTTTGGTCCAATTGTAGTAACTGCTTCCTATGTAAAAAAAGATGATATTCCCTACTTAAAAGAATTAGGAGTTACCGATTCCAAAAAATTAACTGATGAAAAAATTAAAGAAATTGCTCCCAAAATTAGTAAAAAGATTTTATATAAAAGTCTTATTTTAGGAAATGAAAAATATAACTTATATCATAAAGAATATAATATGAATAAAGTTAAAGCTATTATGCATAATAAAGTTTTATATGATATTATGCAAGAAAATATTCAAGTTGATTATATTATTGTTGATGAATTTGCAAGTGAAAAAAATTACTATGCTTATTTAAAAGATACGAATTTAGTTCAAAAAGGAATTACTTTTTTAACCAAAGCGGAAACAAAAAATTTGGCTGTTGCTAGTAGTAGTATTATAAGTCGTTATATCTTTTTGACAGAATGGGAAAAACTTGAAAATTCTCTTCATCTAAATTTACCAAAAGGAGCGGGATTCGAGGTTGATAAAGTTGGTAAAGAAATAATTGAAAAATATGGAATTAAAAAATTAAATAGTATTGCGAAATTAAATTTTAAAAACACTGAAAGAATCATTAATAACTAATGATTTTTTTTTAAAACTATGCTAAACTTAAAATAATAGGAGGAGATATGTTAGGAGAAATCATAGAAATTAAAGAAAATATCGTTATTGTTAAATGTCAAAATATAAATACCTATAATAATATTATGAACAACTATGTTTTATTAAGGGATACCAAAAATATAATTGGGGAAATTATTAGTATTCAAGGAGAAAATATTTATATTAATTTACTTGGAGAAATTAAAGATAATAGTTTTATTTTTGGAATTACAACTAAACCTAGTTTTAAAAGTAATGTTCAATTAGTAAGTGAAAATAATATTCCTTTTATTTTAAGTTATCAAAGTGATGAAAGAAAAAGTTTATATTTAGGAAAAAGTGCTATTTATGAAAATATTAGTATTCATATTAACCTAAATCGTTTTTTTAATTCGCACTTTGCTATTTTAGGAGGAACTGGTTCTGGTAAATCGTTTGGCTTTGCAAGAATTGTTCAAAATATTTTTAATACTAAAAACTATATTCCTTATAAAGCTAGTTTATTTATTTTTGATACCTATGGAGAATATCATAATGCTTTTTTAAAAGTTGAAGATAACCCTCATATTGCTTTTAAAAGTTATACAACGAGATTAGATAGTAATGAAGAAATATTAAAAATTCCCCCTTTTTTATTAGGAGTTGATGACTTGGCTATTTTATTAAATGCCACCACTCCAAACCAATTACAAGTTTTAGAAAAAGCTCTTCGTTTAGTAAAAATATTTTCAAGAAGCGATGAAGAGATTATAAAAATTAAGAATGATATTATTGCCAGATCAGTTTTAGATATTTTATTAAGTGGTCGTCCATCGGTACAAATTCGTGATCAAATATTCTCGATTTTAGCTTTTTATAAAACCAAAGACTTAAATTTAGATACTATTTTATATCAACCAGGATATAATCGAGCTTTGAAGCATTGTTTAATAGTTGATGCTGATGGGAAAATAAGAGAAATGGAATTATTAACGGATTTCTTTTCGAAATATTTATTAGAAGAAAAAGAAGAAATAACGGAGACAAATGTCTTTTATACTCTTAATGACTTAGAAAATGCTATTGATTTTGCATTAATTAGTGAAGGAATTTTAAAAAGTGAAAAAATATATGATGATAATAATTTATTAAAGGTAAGAATTCATAGCTTAATAAACAGTGAAGCCAAAATATATTTTGAATATGAAAACTATATTAGTTTAGAAAATTATATTAATACTTTACTTACTAAAAATAATCAAAAAGCGCAAATTATAAATTTTAATATTAATTATATTGATGATAGACTAGCCAAAACGATTGTTAAAATTTTAGCCAAAATGTTATTTGATGTTTTAAAAAATTTAAAACCTCGAGCTAGTTTACCGTTTCATATTATTTTAGAAGAAGCACATCGTTATGTCCAAAATGATAATGATATTAATCTACTTGGTTATAATATATTTGAACGAATTGCCAAAGAAGGACGAAAATATGGTATTCTTTTAGGACTTATTTCCCAAAGACCAAGTGAATTATCGGAAACTACCCTATCCCAAGTTAATAACTTTTTAATCTTTAAAATGGCTCATCCTAAGGATATTGAATATATTTATAAACTTATTCCCTTTTTAACGGAAGAAATAAAGAAAAGACTGCAAATTATTCAACCAGGTTATTGTTACTGTTTTGGTCCAGCTTTTAAAGTTCCAACCATTGTAAAACTTGAAAAACCAAATCCAACTCCTGAAAGCAACAACGTTAATATTTCTAATACTTGGTTTATTGCTAATAATTAAAAAAATAAAAACAAATAGGTTTATTTTAAATTTACTTATTTGTTTTTATTTATTGCTGCTTTAATAAAAGATTTCATAATTTTCTTAGCATTTTCATCATAAAAAAACATTATTTCTGGATGAAATTGAACTCCAACAATAAATTTTTTCTTTGGATAATAAATTGCTTCAATAATATCATCAGAAGATTTGGCCATTATTTTCATGTTATTTAACTTAAAAACTTTATGTTGATGAGAACTATTTACACTTATTTTTTCTTTTTTTAAAATATCAAAAAGTGGTGTTTCTCTTAAAATATTTATTTCATGAACATAGCGAATATCTTCTTGATTATGATTTAATTTTGTATTATTTAAAATTGGTTTAACATTTGAATCAACATAAGCTAATAATTGCATACCAAGGCAGATCCCAAGTGATGGTATATCATGTTCTATTACATAGGAAGCAATAAATTCATCATAGGAATACCATCTTGAGCCCCCTTGAAAAACAATGCCATCACATAAATTAATTAGCGAGACTAATTCTTGTTTAGTTTCTTCTTTTAATTCACGATTTGGATAAAAATCTAAAGTATAAGTTAAATCATTAGGTGGTAATATACCAAGGGGTATTCCACCACAATTAGAAATAACTTTGCGAATATTATCTAATGCCATAAAAGAATCTCTATTTTTGCTCGTTTTAACTGGTCTTAAAACGATACCAATAATTGGTTTTTTCATTTAATCACCTAGTTTAATTATATAAAGAAAAGATAATTATGTCAAAAAAAGATTAAGTAAAAAATTACTTAACCTCATTGTATTCACTTAGTTTTTCAAATATGTGACGAGCTTCTAAATCGTATTTTACCATTTCCTTGCCACCTAATTCTTTTAAAATTTCTTCTTTGCTTGTTTGATAACGTTCTGCCATTTTGGCAAGTTCTTCTTCGATTTCTTCATCAGTTACTTTTATATTTTCAAGTTTAATAATTTCTTCTAAAATTAAACGATATAAAACATTCTTGAAAGCTTCACTTTCAAGTTGATTACGAAGATCAGCTTCCGTCGTTCTTGTAAATTGATAATATAGATCAAGGGAAATTCCTTGGTATTTCAAATTCTCTTCGGCACGTTTTAATAAACGATCTACTTCTTCTTCAACCATCTTATCAGGAATTTCTACATCTGTATTTTTGCTGATAGCATCCATCAAATCTTCAACAAATTTATTTTCAACATCATTCTTTTTATGAGTTTCTAAATGCTCTTTGATACTACTTCTTAAAGTTTCAACTGAGTTTACTCCTTCCATGCCTAAATCTTCAAAGAATTCTTCATCTAACTCACGTTGTTTTCTAGTTTTAATTTCATGAACTTTTACTTTAAATGTAGCTTTTTGACCTTTTAAATTCTCAGCATGATAATCTTCTGGGAAAGTTACTTCAATTTCTTTTTCTGATTCTTTTTCCATACCAATTAATTGATCTTCAAATCCTGGAATAAAAGATCCTGATCCAATTTCTAAGGAATAATTTTCAGCCTTTCCACCTTCAAAAGCTACACCATCAACAAAACCTTCATAATCAATGATAACTGTATCACCATTTTCTACTTTACCATCCTTTATTTCAAGTTCTGCATAATGTTCTAATAAATTTTTAATTTCCTCATCAATTTCTTCTTCTGATACTGATGCATCTTCTTTTTTAATTTTTAAATCTTTATATTTTTTAATTGTTAATTCTGGTTTGGTAATAATTGTAAAAACAAATTCAATTTTTTTATCGTCTACTTCTTTAATATTTACTTCTGGTTCACAAACAGGAATTAATTTATCCTCTTCAATTGCTTTTAAATAAGCATCCTCAACAACCATATCTGCTGCATCTAAAAATAGACTTTCAACACCAAATTTTTTAACATAAATATCATATGGGGCTTTACCTGGTCTAAATCCATCAATTTTCGCTTTTTTATTATTTTTTTCATAAGCTTTAGTTAAAGCATTTTTCCAAGCATCACCATCTATGATAATTGTTTTTTCATGTTTATTTTTATCATTTTTCTTTTCCATAATTCCTCCATCAAATCCATATTATAACGTATATTTTCTTGATTAGCAACCTTTTAATACACTTTTTAATTAATTAAGTTATTTAAATTGCTAGAAACATTTCAAGAAAATCTTTATATTTAATTTAATAAAATAACTAATTTTATTACTTAACTATACTGTTTTTATCCAATAACTATAAATTCAAATTATTAATATATTCAATAAAATAAAGAGGTATATTAATTATTTTTCCATCTTTACTTAAATTGTTTAAGGAAAAACTAAACGATATTTCATTATCATTTTGATTATTATATTTTGTTAAACTATTATGATTTGTACTTTTATCTGATTTTACTTCTATTGGAATTATTTTATTTTTTCTTTGAATCACAAAATCAATTTCATTTCTATCAAATGTATAATAATTTGGGGCTTCCTCAAAAATATAATTTAATACGTTAGCAACATAATTTTCAGTAAAAGAGCCTTTAAATTCTTCTAAAAGTTTATTACCCTCTAATATAATACTGCTATCTAAATTAGACATTCGCCTTAAAAGACCAACATCATTAAGATATATTTTATAAGCAGATAAATCATTATACGCTTTAAGTGGAAAGCTACATTTATTAACTAAATAACACTTAGTTATTAAATTAGCATCATTTAACCAATTTAATGCACCCTCATATTCGCGTGCTCTCGCTCCTTCTTTTACTACGTTATAAATAAATTTTTTATTTTCTCTAGCTAATTGAGAAGGAACTCCATTCCAAATTAATGATATTTTATTTGCTACACTAGAATCAGTATGTTTAGAAAAATCATTTTCATAAGAATCTAAAATATTTTTTTGAATTTTATTAACTTTTTCAATATCCTTATCATTAACCCAACTATAGACTACTTCTGGATAACCACCAATTATATAATATATTTTTAATTTTTCTATTAACAGCGATTCAAATATTTTGGGAATTTGCTTTATTTCCATAGTATTTTTCATAACAGAAACCAAATTTTTGGAATTATCAGCAATTAAAAATTCACTAAAAGTCATAGGATATAAATTTAAAAAATCTACTTTTCCAACTGGAAACGAGGTTTTTGATAGCCTAATTCCAAGTAGTGATCCAGCACAAGCAACGTGATAATCATTTGCTTCTTCACAAAAATATTTTAATGAATTTAAAGCATTAGGACATTCTTGTATTTCATCAAAAATAATTAAAGTTGTTTGGGGATTTATTTTCTTACCATTAGCAAGAGATAATTGTTCAATTATTCTTTTTGGATCTTTAGTATGTGCAAACAACCCTGCTAAGCCATCATCATGATCAAAATTAAAATATGCAACATTATCATAGTTATTTTTACCAAATTCTTTTAAAATATAGGTTTTTCCAACTTGACGAGCACCTTTTAAAATCAATGGTTTTCGATCTTTACTATTTTTCCAAGCAATTAATTTTTCAGTTATAAACCTCTTCATATTTTCGCCTCCTTAATAACATTATATCACACTTTTTCAAGAAATATTTGCTATATTCTCACATTTTTGCATAATATTTCAATGCTATTATCACAAAATTGTATATTTTAATTTATATACATTGTTATAATAAATAGAATAAATTTTCTTAACAATATCTAAATAATTTTTTTACACATATTTATGTATAATATTATAATCAACTTTCGGCATTTTTTACAGTGTTAGCAAATACCAATTTTATTTATTTCCAAAACATGTATGTAATATCTTTATATTTATTATTTTCTTTTTTAAATAATTTTTGATTACTAGTTTTTTTTACTATCGGCCCTTTTTCTTCTTGATAAGATCCTATTTTTACATAATCAAAACATTTCATCCAACTCTCAATATAGCAATCTCTACCACAATATAACGCTACTTGTTTTTTATTGTCATGGATAAATTTACAATACTTTATCATTTCATCTTTTTCTTTTATTGATTCTTTTCCTTCTCCCATAAAACAAACCACATCAAAATAATTATAATAAATATTAAATATTGTTTGAAAATTATCTTTTAATGAATCTCCAAAAGAATCATGTAAATATGGTGTGTGACAATTTTTACATTTATGCTGACAATTAGATATATATATTACTAAACTTTGTTTTGTCGGTATTTCCAATTCGGATATTCCAACACTTGCATATAATAACATAGCACTCTCCAATACTAAATAATATTATACTATATTTTTTAACCAATAAAAATAAGCTCTAACTAGAAAAACTAGTTAGGGCTTAAATTAACTTTACTATCATATTTAATTATTTCACTAAAATATTATAATCAAAATTAGTTCACTGAATAATATATAATACTATTATTTTCTATTTTGAATTAAAGTTCTTTCATGATATTTTCTTTAAATAATTTTATAAATTCATTTTTTATAAATTCTTTATTTAAAACTCTTTCTTGATTTAAGACTTTAATTATTTTCGTATAATATTTTTCTTTTTTCTTATCATATAAACTAAGATAAACTAATGAATTATCACCAGTTAAATTATTAGGATCCGGATCATTTATTTTTCCCGTTACACCAACACCATAATCAGAATTAGTAAAATCAGTTATAGTCTTACTCATCGAATTAGCACATTCCATACTATAAACTGAATACTTATCAATAATATCTTTATTAACTCCCATTTTAATTTTAAATTTATTACTATAAGTAACAGCTCCATAAGAAAACACTAAACTAGATCCACTTATATTCGTAATACTTGATGCTAGATAACCACCAGTAGCTGACTCCATGGTACTAATTGTTTCTTTATTTTTTGTTAAATACGCAATAATACTTTCCATTACTACCTCTTTTTCGTTAGTTTTTTGGATTTAATATTTATCTCTTGAAAAATTTGAAAGATACGACTCGTGGTAATTTTTCCCGTTTGTTTTTCTTCTTCATTCAAATAATCATCTTGAAATTCTTCCATACTTTCAAAGACATTTGGAATATCTTGTAATTCTTCCCTTGATTCATTCATGAATAAATCGCGTCCGGTAATACATTCCGTATAAGCTTCAAAAAAGTAAGGTAGACCATCATCTTTTTTTATAACAAATTTTTCAACAATAAAGAATAAATTAGGATTAAAAAATTCCATATATTCAGACTTTTCTTGACTTGCTATTTCTTTTTTTAATTTTACAACATATAAATCTGCTATATTATAAACGTTTTCTGTTAAATTACTCATAATTTCTCCTTTAAACTTACAAAAAATAGTATATCATAAAAAAACTTAAAAGAATTAAATTTGACACAAATTATTTATGAATACTTTCAAATTGAGCATTGTAAAGTTTAGCATAAAAACCATTTTTTCTTAATAGCTCTTCATGACTTCCTTGTTCAACAACATTTCCTTCATTTAAAACTAAAATTAAATCAGCATTTTTAATAGTTGACAAGCGATGAGCAATAATGAAAGAGGTTCTTCCTTCCGTTAATTTATCCATAGCACTACTTACTAACTCCTCAGTTCTTGTATCAACACTACTTGTTGCTTCATCTAAGATTAAGAAAGGAGCATTTTTAATCATACCACGAGCAATAGTTAATAATTGTTTTTCCCCAGCTGATAAAGTTTCATTATCAGACAAAACTGTTTTATAACCTTTATTTAAACTTTTAATAACATGATGAAGCCCAACTGTTTTACAAACTTGTCTAACTGTTTCAAATTCCACATTTTCTTTATTATAAATAATATTTTCCTCAATAGTTCCTTCAAATAACCATGTATCTTGTAAAACCATAATAAATAAGTCATGAATATTTTCTCTTGTTAAGTCATTAATACTAACCCCATCAATTAAAATATCACCTGAGGTAACGGGATAAAACTTCATTAATAAATTTACAAGTGTTGTTTTTCCAGCCCCAGTTGGACCAACAATAGCAATTTTACTACCAGGTTTAGCTTTACAAGAAAAATCTTTGATAATTGTTTTATCATTTGAATAACCAAAGTTTACATGCTTAAATTCAATTTTTCCTTGAACACTATTTGGATCTAAATATTCTTTATTAGTTTCTTTTACCATTTCTTCTTCGGCTAAGAATTCAAAAATTCTTTCACTAGCAGCTCCTGCACTTTGAAAAGAAGTAGCTACTTGCGCAAGTTGGGATAATGGTTGGGTAAATAATCTAGCATAAATTGTAAAAGCAATTATAACTCCAAAACTAATATGTCCATTAATAGCTAAATAGGAACCAATTACACAAACACAAACATAAGAAAAGTTTCCAATAAAGCCCATGAAAGGTTGCATAAGTCCTGAAAAGAAATGACTTTTTAAAGCACTTTTAAACATGGTTTCATTAATTTTTTGAAAAGTAGCAACTTCATGATCAAAACCATTATACACTTTAACAATATTATGTCCCGTATAAGTCTCTTCAATATGACCATTTAAATTACCCATTTCTTCTTGAAATAATTCAAAATACTTTTGACTTTTAAAAAGAACAATAGCCATGAATACAAACCCAAATAAACTAGATAAAATGGCCGTGATAGCTAAAATAGAATTAGTATGAAACATCATAAAAATAGAACCAATTAATAAAGTAATACTACTTACAAATGTTCCAATACTTTGATTTAGAGTTTGACTCATAGTATCAACATCATTAGTAACACGGGATAAAACATCACCATAGGCATGATTATCAAAATATTTAAGGGGTAATTTATTAATTTTATCACTAATTTCACTACGTAATCTTTTTGAAAAGCGGTTGGTGATTGTGGCCATAATAAAATGTTCGATATAGGTAAAAATAGCTGATAATAAATAAATTGTAAGCAAAAAGATAGCAATACTTTTGACTTTATCAAGATCAATTCCTGTATTAAGTCCAGCAATAATTGTATTCGTTATTTCTTTTACCTTATCAGGACCAATAATTGAGCAAATAGAACCTGCACTAGCTAAAATTAAAGCAATAATTAATGGAATGAAATAAGGTTTTAAATAAAATAGAAAATTCGTAAGTGATTTTTTTAAATCTTTAGGTTTTTCACTTGTTTGACGTTTATGATTCATTGTAATTCCTCCACATCTAATTGACTTCTTGCAATTTCTTGATAAACCTTGCAAGTTTTAAGTAACTCCTTATGAGTTCCCATTCCAACTACTTCCCCATCATCTAAAACGATTATTTTATCAGCTCCAATAATCGTACCAATTCTTTGAGCAACAATTAAGGTTGTAGCATCTTTAGTATATTTTTTAAGCTCGCGACGAAGTTCTAAATCTGTTTTATAGTCAAGAGCTGAAAACGTATCATCAAAAATATAAATTTCCGGACGTCTAGAAACAGCTCTGGCAATTGATAATCTTTGCTTTTGTCCACCACTAACGTTAGTTCCGCCACGGGCAATATAAGAATCAATTCCTTTTTCCATCTTCAAAACAAAATCATCTGCTTGACTAACTTCAATCGCTTTTTTAATATCTTCATCCGTTATTTCTTTCGAAGACTTCCCATAAGCTACATTATCACGAACACTACCTCGAAACATAAAAGCTTTTTGGGATACATAACCAATTTTTTCGTGAAGAGACTCTAATTTATATTTTTTAACATCAACTCCATCAACTAAAACAATTCCATCCGTGGCATCATAAAATCTTGGAATAAGATTAATAAGGGTACTCTTACCAGATCCCGTTCCCCCAATAAAAGCAATTGTATCACCTTTATTAGCTTTAAAAGAAACATTTTTAATCATATATTCATCAGCATCGGGATATTTAAAACAAACATCACGAAATTCAACTGTTCCTGTTTCAACTCCTGTATCTAAATTACCATCGAAAATTTTATCTTTTTGTTCTAAAACTTCTAAAATTCTTTTAGCAGAAACACTTGCTCTTGGATAAATTAAGAAAATCATAACTAACATCATAAAGGCCATAATAACTTGCATAGCATAAGATGAGAATACTACCATATCACTAAAAATTGTCAATTTTGAAAGCATATTGGCTTCATTTATAAGAGAAGCTCCTACAAAATAAATACCAAGAGTTAAACTAGACATTAAAAGAGACATAAAAGGTTGCATAACCCCCATTATTCTTTGATTAAACACCGTTGTATTAGTTAATTTTTCATTAGCTTCATTAAATTTATTTTCTTGATACTCCTCAGCATTAAAAGCTCTAACAACCCTAATACCAGTTAAATTTTCTCTTGTAATTCTATTTAAATTATCGGTTAATTTTTGAACAATTTTAAAACGTGGAATAACAACCAAAATAATAACTGTAATTAAAACTAATAAACAAACTACCGCAATAAAAGTTAATAAACTAAACTGCATATTCTTACCAGCAATCTTCACAATCGCCCAAACAGCCATAATTGGGGCTTTGATTAAAGCTTGAAGACCAAAAGAAATTAACATTTGCACTTGTCCAACATCATTAGTTGTTCTAGTAATTAAACTTGATACGGAAAACTCTTTAATTTCTTCCATACTAAAATTTAATATTTTTTTATAAACCAAGTTTCTTGTTACTTCGCCAAATTTACTAGCAATGAAAGTTGCAAAATAACCAACAATAACACTGGTTATTAAACTACCAAAAGCACAAGCTAACATGCATGATCCTTCAATTAATATATCATGACTACTACCACCTGTTTGCACAAGCGTTGTAATATTCGACATATAATCTGGAAGTTTTAAATCAAGAAAAACTTGAATTACAATAAAAAATATTGATATAAAAATATATAAATATTCTTTTTTACTTAAATTTTTAAATAACTTTAACATAATCCCTCCAAATTTTCACGCATTTTTTTTAACACCAAACAAAAAGTCTCTAATTCCTGCTTAGATATATTTTTTTTAATCTTTTTTGTTAACGAATTAAAAAACTCTCGAAACTCGAAAACTAAATCAATAGCTTCTTTTTCTAATTTTATCTCTTTAATTCGTAAATCACTATCACAAGAACATCTTTTAATCAAACCATTTTTTTCAAGCCCATTTAAGATTTCACAAACACTACTTCTTCTAATTTCAAAAAAATCTTCAATATCCTTTTGATATACTACCCTACCTCTATTATTATTATCATATATAAAATTTAAAATCATACATTGAGTGTTTGTTACTTTAATATTTATTTTTTGATCAATTGTTCTTTTCATAAGATTAGCTATTTTTTTTAATTCTAAGACGACATCTTCTTCCATCATATATCCTCCATTTTGTTAGGTCTCTAACATTATATGATACAAAAAAAAGAATGTCAATTGTTAAATAAAAATTATATAGAAAAATTTCATTTCCAAAACTTGTCGTTTTTTAGTACTTTTGGAAAAATATTTCCAAAACTTGACCTTAATATTAATTTAATATAAAAAATAGAATATAAAAATGTAGAAAATTTACTTTCTTTGTATTATTTATTGATAATTTAAAAGATAAGAATGATTACAATATTTTTAAAAATTTCTTGACAAACCAATCCTAATCGATTAATATAGTAACTACCAATTCGGTTATTAGGCGAATTGGTAGCTAGTATCACACTAGCCAACCCCTTTTTATTCTTTTTAAAGGGACTGTAAACGCTCAGGGGGAGTGTACAGTCCCATTTTTTTTTGACTAATTATTTACTAAATGGCTTTTATTTGTTATAATAAAGCCAATTTGAAAGGGGTAACTATGAAAATTACTTTACAAAAACAAGATAAAGAATTAATCCATAATATGTTTAGTGTTTCCAAAAAAATATTAAAATTAACCAATCATCTCTTTGAACTAGAAATTAATAACCAAAAAAACACTCAAGAATATAAAAAATATCAAGAATATTTAACTATTTGTGAAGAAATAGAAGCAAGTTACTATCAAAAAATTAATATAACAAAAATAGAAGAATATATTTATTATTCGGATATAGCCGATTTATTTTCTGTTTTTTCCGATTATGATTTGATTATTAATGATTTTTCTGATTTATATTTTGCTAAACGAGTATTTAACAAATTAAATCAACTAAAATCTAGTTATCTAATTAAATTATCGCAAGAAAAGTCCTATTATCAAATTAATTCAATTGCCGAAAAATTACTTTTAAAGCAAATAATAGATGAAGAAATTAAAAATTTATTTGTTTTTTTAACTAAACAAGAAACTAATAAAGATAAAAATAACTCAATCAAAGATAATTTAATTAATATTTCATATATTATATATTTTTTAAATCCCAATTTAATTAAGCAAGAACAAAAAAATATTTTTTATGGTACTCTTCCAGCTTTTCTTAATACTTTTGAAATATCTAAAAAAGACTATAATTTTTTACTATATATCTTCTTTCAAAGATATATAAAATCAGCTATTAATAATATTATAAAAATCGAAGATCTAGAAAGCAAGGATATTTTTCAAATATTAAGATCAACACTTTTTTTTAACTTAATAAAAGCCTTTTTATTAGTTGATAAAAACAATTTAAATAAATATCAAACTAATATCTATGATATAATTAGTACAAGTAATGATGAAAAAGTTCAAGAAAAAATAAAACAAATATTAGAAGAAGTTAAAAATTCTCAAAATGTTATTTTAATAGATATAGAAAGGTTATTTAATAATGAAGATAGTAAAAGATTTTAAAGATTATGAAATAATAGATGCTAGTTTAGGGATGAAATATGAAAGATGGGGTAATGTTTACCTACTTCGACCTGATCCTTTAGTTATTTGGGATAGTAATTTAAAAGTGGAAAGAATTGATGCTATTTACCATCGAAGTAATACGGGCGGTGGTTATTGGGAAAATAAAAAAGATTTAAAAACTTTTCAAGTTACTTATCATGGAATTACTTTTAATTTAAAACAAATGGGTTTTAAGCATACGGGTTTATTTCCTGAACAAGCTGTTAATTGGAGTTTTATTGAAGAAAAAATAAAAAATTCTAAAAGAGATATTAAAGTTTTAAATTTATTTGCTTATACGGGGGGAGCTTCTTTATTTGCTTTAAAAGCCGGAGCTAGTGTTTGTCATGTTGATTCTAGTAAAGGCATGATTGAATGGGCAAAAGAAAATGTTAAAGTAAATAATTTTGAAGATAAACCAATTAGATTTATTGTAGATGATGTGCAAAAATTTGTCAAAAGAGAAATAAGGAGAGGTAATAAATATGATGTTATTATTATGGATCCTCCTAGTTATGGTAAAGGAGCTAACAAAGAAGTTTGGTCACTTGAAAAAGATTTATTTAATCTAATAACTTTATGCCAAGAACTATTAAGTCCTACTCCCCTTTTTATGATGGTAAACTCTTATTCAGGCTTATCTCCTACGATTATTGAAAATATTTTCAAACTAACTAATCAAAGAAAAATTAAAAATATAACATCTTATGAAATAGGTCTTAATATAACCAAAAATAATTTAATTTTACCATGTGGTATAACAGGAATTGTTGAATATGAATAATTTGCATATTTTATATGAAGATAATCATCTTTTAGTTGTTATTAAACCAATTAATATTCTAAGTCAAAGTGATCATACCAAAGATCTTGATATGTTAACGATTTTAAAAAAATATTTAAAAGAAAAATATCAAAAACCTGGTAATGTTTATTTAGGACTAGTTCATAGACTCGACAGACCAACCGGTGGTATTATGGTCTTTGCAAGGACTAGTAAGGCTGCTAGTAGATTATCAAAACAAATTAAAGATGGAGATTTTAAAAAAACTTATCTAGCAGTTGTACATGGAAAAACCAATAAAAAAGATACCTTAAAAAATTATCTTTTAAAAGAAAAAGATAAATCAATTATTACCACCAAAGAAAAAGGCAAATATGCAGAACTTGACTATGAATTATTAGACTATAATGAAACCTATGATTTATCCCTTTTAAAAATAAATTTAAAAACCGGTCGAAACCATCAAATAAGAGTCCAATTTAAAGGTATTAATCACCCATTATATGGTGATAATCGTTATAACAATGAAAAGGCTAAAAACTTAGGTTTATATGCTTATAAACTAGAATTTATCCATCCAACTACCAAAGATAAACTAACATTTACAAATTATCCTGATTATGATCCTTTTACAAAGTTTAAAAAAGTTATTTAAAAAATAATATATTAAAAGTTTTGCAAGTCTATTTGCAAAACTTTTATTTTTTGATACTTTTTGCAATTAGATTTTCATTTATCTAATAAAAAGTCAATTATATTTTTATGAATTATTCCCTCTTTACTATAATCAAATTTATCCATAGTAATTACATACTTAGGAAAATTATCAGTAACCGATTTATAGGCTCCAAATTCTCGTTCCATTACTTCTTCACTAGATAAAAAATCTGCTACTTGAATATAAAATCTATTTCCAAAATCATCAACCACAAAATCAATTTCCCCATTATCAGTTTTTCCAATATAAACATCATAGCCCCTAGCTATTAATTCATTATAAACTATATTTTCTAATCTACCTCCTATTTTCTTTTCAATTGGAATACTTTTAAGTTGTAATAAACCTAAATCAACAAAATAATACTTTTCCAAAAAAGTCATAACTGACTTACCTCTTATGTTATATCTACTTACTTTATTAGCAATCATTGAATTATTAATATATTCAATATAATTTAAAATAGTATCAACACTAGTTATTATATTATCACTTTTTAAAAACTTTGTTATAGAATTAGCCGATATTACTCCACCAATATTTTCCATCATAAATTGAATAACTCTATTTAAAAGATTAACATCTTTAATATTATTTCTTTCAACAACATCTTTTAAAATAACTGTATTATATAAATCTCTTAAATACATTTTTCTTTCAAAAATACTTGAAGAATTATATATTTGTGGCATTCCTCCCCATTCAACATACTCTAAAAATGCTTCATCTTTATCTTTTTTTATTCCTTGACTAATTAAAAGTTCTAAATATTCAGAAAATGTAAACGGCATTATTTTTATACTAATATATCTACCAGTTAAATAAGTTGCTAAATCACCAGATAAAACCTTGCTATTAGAACCAGTTATAAATATACTAGCATTAATAGTTGCTCGAAAAGAATTAATTACTCTTTCAAAATCTTCTACATTTTGAATCTCATCAAAAAATAAATAATATTTATTTTTATCTTTAATCTTATCTTTTACATATTTATTAAATGCTTTGGGCTTAGTATAATCTGTATAATCATAATCTTCAAAATTAATATATATAATATGATCTTCTTTAATTCCTTTTTCTTTTAATTCTTCAATTATTTGTAAAAGTAATACTGACTTTCCACTACGTCTAACACCAACTATTATTTTTATAAGTTCGCTATCATATAAATCTCTTATTTTTTTTAAATACATTTCCCGTTTAATCATAATTATTATCTCCTTTATTTAAATAAATTTTAACATTTTCTTTTTAGTTTGTCAAATAATTTCGAGTATACTCGAAACTTTTAGAAAAATTTAAAATTTATCGAGTACAATAGATAAAAATATTATCTAATATATTTAAAATAATTTTTATAAAATTTATAATTATTTTTATTAACTTTTTTTAATATCATCTTCTTATTTCTTTTACTAATTCTTTTAATTAATTTATGATTATAAACATAATAATTAATTCCTAAAAATAAAAAACCATCAGAAGACTTAAATATCTTCGTTTTACTATTAAATTCTAATTTATATTTTTTTATTTCTTCAACTAAAACTTTATAAACAGCTTTTAATTTCTCTTTACCCCTCATCAAAATTATTCCATCATCAATATATCTAATATAGTATTTACAATTAAGTTTTTCTTTAATAAAATGATCAAACTCATTTAAATAAAAAACAGCTAACATTTGACTACAAACCGATCCAATACTTAAACCATATCCTAATTTATAATATGGTAAATCAAGTTTATATTTATTATTTAATTTATTAATATTTAAATTAATATAATAATATTAATTCCCTCTAAAATATTTTTAATAATAAATAGTTCTTCTTGATTTAAATACTTAGAAAGATTATGAAGTAATATTTGGTGATTAATATTAAAAAAATATTTTTTAATATCGAATTTTAAAATATAAAAATCCCCATCTCTTTTTAACTTACAAATATATCTATGCAGTAATTTTCTTCCATAATAAGTTCCTTTATTCTTTCTACTAGCAACATTAGAATCAATTAAATATTTATCTAATTTACTTAAAATTAAATCACTAACTAAATGATTATAAACTTTATCATAAATATTATTACTAAGTATTAAACGATATTTCTTTTCTTTAATATAAAAAATATGATAATTACTTAATAAATAAGTATTATTATTAATTCTATCAACTATATAATTAATATTACTATATAATAATAATTCGAAATAAAAAATCTTTTTTTTACTTCGAATATTTCCTCTTACTTTTAAATAAGTTTTAAAAACTATTTCCATATCAACTTTCATTTCATCCACCCAAATAAAAGTTTTAAAATAGTTATTAAATTTAAATTAATTTTCTTATAATTACTTTCTAATATAACTTTATATTTAAATAATTTATAAAAATAAAAATCTAACATTTTAATTTTTACAATTATTTTTCTTTGATAATTTTTTCTTTTATTTAAATCTAGTAAATTAGTGTAATAAATATCTTCTAATATACTATACATAGTATTAATAATTCTTGTTTTTATATCTTTATAATTATTATTTAAATTAATAACTAAGAGTTCATACCGATTTATAAATAATTTATATTCTTTTATTAATATAAGTTTATCTTCCATGATAGCTCCTAAAAGAATTAATTAATTTTTGAATTTCATATTTTTTATTAGCTAACATTAAGTAATAATCATATTGATTATTAATAAATTCATGTAATGTATTTAAATATAAATAATTAATATTTAATTTATCTAATAAAAATAATAATAAAGATATATCTTCTTTTCTTATATATAAAACTTGATTATTTATTTTATTATTTAATAAATAATAGCATATAATAGCATCACTTGCTTCAACCTTAAAAAATAAACCTTTATTTTTTAAAGTGATTAAATATCCACCATTTAACATTTTATTTACATTCAGATTAATACTAATTTACATATAAAAATTTCTAGTAATGTATCATTTGATACATTACTAGAAATACATACCATTTATATTTCTAATTAACTTAATGCGAGTTTCTAGTCTTTTTCATAATCTACAATCAAGACATCTCCATTTAATCTTTTAGTCTTTAAAGACAAGGAAAACTGGCTGTTTATAGTCTTTTATAACTAAGTTTTAAACCTAATTAATGAGTCTCTATAAGCTCTACGAGCCCCGTTCGCGTTAGACGGATTGTTGTTGTTCGCGTTGCCGTTGTTATTGACGTTCCAAACGTTCGAGGAAGTTGCACCAGTTACCTATGATTTATTAATAGAATAAATCACAGCATTACTATATCATACTTTTTTTAAATTAAACTATGCTTGACAAATTTTTTACATTAAAACTAAAATACTACTTTTCTTAAAAAGAAAAGTAGCAAAAGAACTATTCTTATAAACTAATCTCAAATGGATCATTTTTAAGACCTGTTCCCCCTGTTATCTTGACTGTTGATGACAGATTGATGGATGGACGAGCCCCGCTCGCGTTAGACGGATAGTTGAGGGTCGCGTTGCCGTTGCTAGTGACGTTCCAAACGCTCGAGGAAGAATATGGAGTTATTAACCACATATATTCTGACGTAGAATAACCGCTTCCTTGTTGGCTTGCAAACATTTCCCCATATCTTGGTAGTCCAACATAACCTGTCC